>VGBI01000071.1 GCA_016870595.1 Actinomycetota bacterium | reverse complement strand
ACCTGGGGCAGCGCTGCGGGCAGAGTCCGGGCGGTGCGCACCGCCTTCTCGTCGGTGACCGGGGCGGGGTTCGCCGGCGTGAGGTAACCGGGGTTGAACGACCGCACCAACTCGAGCCCGGCAGCCGGATCCGAGAGCGCGGCCATCACCGCCTCGGGCCGTTGGATGCGGTAGCGCTCGATCTCGAGGTCGTTGGCCACCACGATCCACCGAACCCCGAGGGCCTGGGCGACGGGCTTGATCGTCGTGGGGTCGATCGTGCCGGCCTGGAGGGACCGGTCGAAGGCGGCGAGGAGGTCGGATCCGGCGACGCCACCCATGGGCAGCACCTCACGCCAGGTCATCTCGCTGCGCGTGAGTCCGACCAGCACCGGATCGAGGGTGTGCCCCCAGCGGTAGGACGCGAAGTCGCTGCCGGGGAGGAGTAGGGCGCGTCCAGGGTGACGGTCGAGGAACCGACCGGCGTCGCGCCAGGCGGCCGGGACCTGCTCGGAACGGGAGTAGCGATCGGCGATGAGCGCACTGGTCCACGGTGCCACGAACGTGGCGGCCGCCAGGGCGACCACGACCGCACCGGTGGCCGTGCCCAGGCGCGGGGACCGCCGCACGAGGGCGGCGACGCCGGCCGCAGCAAGGCCGGCGAGTCCGAGCACGGTCAGGGCGATGGCCCGCTGCGAGTTCCGCAACGACAGCACCAGCCCCGACGAGCGACTCGCCGACTCGAAGGCCCGGCCCACGACCGACCGGTCGGTTCCCCCGAAGGCGACCGACGACATCAGCACGCCGATGAGGACGAGCCCGGCGAAGAACACACGCTCACGGAAGCGAGACCACCAACCGAGCGCGAGTGCGGCGAGCGGGCCCGCGAACGACACCACCATCACGGTGACGTTCTGGGTGAACGCCGGGGCCAGCCCTTCCAGCCACGGGCCCTGGTTGTCGCCGCCGTAGAAGAACCAGTAGCCGAGCCCTCGGAGCCCTTCGACCGCCGACGCCGACGACGACGTTTCGCGTACGGTCTCGGTCACCTCGAGCACCGGGAGGCCGAAGGTGCCGCCGACCCGGTAGGCGACGATCCACCACAGCTGGGTGACCAACGTAAGCAGGCCGATGCGCAGGACCACCCACCAGGCGTCCCGAGCGCCGACCGACCGCTCCCAGCACGCGGCGTAGGGAACGAAGAGCATCGAGCCGACGACGACGAAGAAGATCGACGACCCGTTGAGGGAGCCGGCGGACGTGACGACGAGCGCGTAGACGGCCGCCCAGCGCCACGGATCACCTCGGAGGGCGGTGCGGGTGGCCAGGATCAGCCAGGGCAGGGCGCAGAAGGGGAGGAGCAGTGCCGACTGGCCGGAGATCATGCCGAGCACGAACGGCGACAACCCGTACAGAAGCCCTCCGGTGAAGGCGGCGCGTCGTTCCCCCCAGAGCGCCCGGAAGAGCGTGAAGGCGCCCAGGGCGGCGACGAAGAGGATCGAGCCGGTCCACAGGCGTTGGGCGAGCCAGTCGGGAAGCCCGAGCAGCTCGGCGACCCGGAAGAAGGGGCCCATCGGCCACAGGTAACCGATGTACTGGTGTGTCACCGTCCCGCCGCTCAGTCGCGCGTTCCAGAGGTCGGGCGCGCTGCGCAGGAGTTGCGCCGGGTCCAGGTAGAGGTATTGCTTGGTATCGGCCGTGAGGGTGCCGCGGTGGGTGAGCAGCAGGGGCACGTAGCACAGCGCGGCCAGCGCGGTGATCCAGGGCCAGGTTCGGCCACCGGGCGCCGGTCCGTCGCGGTGGGAGGCTGCAGGTCGTCGACGGTCGTCGGTAGCGGCGCCCACTGCGGCAATCTAGGTCCCAGGAGGGTCGCGGCCCGGGCAGTCCGGATGGCAGGATAAAGTCCCACCGCCGAGGAGCCCCGTGACTGCTCGCCCAGCGCTTTCGATCGTGATTCCCGCCTACAACGAGGCGACCCGGCTTTCCCGGACGCTGGCTGCCGTGCGGGAACGGTGCACCGACCCGGTTCCCCAGGTCGTGGTGGTCGACGACGGCAGTGTCGACGGCACAGCCCTGGTCGCCCGGGCCGCCGCGTCGGCGTCATTCCCGGTGGAGGTGCTCGTCCTGTCTGTGAATCGGGGCAAAGGTGCCGCCGTTCGCGCCGGTGTGGCGGCCACCACGGGCGACGCGATCCTGGTGATGGATGCCGATCTGGCCACCGACCTGGCGGCGATCGAGCCCGCCCTCGCCCTGGTCGCGGCCGACGTCGACGTCGTCGTGGGCTCCCGGGCCGTCCCGGGGTCCAGCGTCCGAGGTGCGACCGGGCTGCGCCGGGCCATGGGTCGCAGCTTCAACTACATGGTCCGGGCCGTCACCGGCCTCGAGGTGCACGACTCGCAGTGCGGGTTCAAGGCGTTCCGGGGCGATGTCGGGCGATTGCTGCTCGCCCTGAGCGAGGTCGACGGGTTCGCCTACGACCCGGAGGTCCTGGTCCTGGCCCGGATCCTGGGCTACCGGATGGTGGAGATCCCCGTCGCCTGGACGGCGGTCGAAGGATCGACCGTCCGGCCGGTGCGCGATTCCCTGGTCACGGGGGCTGCGCTGTGCCGCATCGTGACGCGGCGCCATCCGCGGCGGGTGCGCGCCGAGGCAGGGCGCCTCGGTTGGGCCCCCCGGACCGGCGACCGACCGTGAGGATCGCAGTCCTGGCCTGGCGCGACCTGACCCACCCGCGCGCGGGCGGTTCGGAATACGTCGTGGACCACCTCTGCGTCGGACTGCAAGATCGCGGTCACGACGTCGTGCTCCTCGCCGGCTCCCCGGTCGGAGCCCACCCCTACCCGGTCCAGCCGCTCGGCGGAACGTTCGACCAGTACCTGCGGGCACCCTGGGCGTTGCGACGACATGTGGGTCGGGTCGACGTCGTGCTCGACGTGCAGAACGGGATTCCGTACTTCGCGCCGCTCTGGCAAGGGGCACCGGTGGTGTGCCTCGTGCACCACGTCCACACCGAGCAGTGGGCGATGGAGTTCCCGGCTCCGGTCGCCACCTTCGGACGCTGGCTCGAGCGTTCGGTGATGCCCCGCGTCTACCGGCGCTCGACGTACGTCGCCGTGTCGGACTCCACGAAGCGGGCCCTGACGGCAATCGGGGTCGCGGCTGACGCCGTGCACACGATCGAGATGGGCGCGGCACCGGTGGGCGTCACCGGGGAGCGATCGATCGAGCCGCGCTTCCTCGTGCTCGGACGATTGGTCCCGCACAAGCGCGTCGACCTCGCACTACGTTGCTGGCCCCGCGTTCGCGCTGCGATCGGAGGTACGTTGGTGATCGCAGGCGACGGCCCTGACGCCGTCGCGCTCCGGGCTCGGGCCGGCCCCGATGACGGGGTGGAGTTCACCGGCTACGTGAGCGAGGAGCGCAAGGCGGCGGAACTTGGCGCAGCGTGGCTGCTGGTGCACCCGGCCCACCACGAGGGCTGGGGAACCGTGATCATCGAGGCGGCGGCGGCCGGGGTCCCGGCCGTGGGCTTCGACGTCGGGGGCGTCCGGGACTCCGTGGTGGCGGGGGAGACCGGGATCCTTGCCCGCTCGGAGGACGAGTTCGTGTCGGCCTGGATCCGTTTGGGCAGCGATGCTGCGCTGCGAATCAGGATGGGCGATTCCGCCCGGTCCCGGGCCGCCGCGCTGACCTGGCCCGCCGCCCTCGACCGGATGGAGACAGTGCTGCACAACGCGACGACGCCGACCGGGTGGCGGCGGTGACGACCGTCGGCGCAGCGTCCGGTGGACGGATCGCGCGCTCCCGCGAGCTCTGGCGGCTGTTCCGGGCCGAGCGCACCGATCCTGGCGCCTTCTACCGCCGCCTCGCCGCCGACGGGGTGGCCGGGCTCGAGCGTCGGCACGGCTCGCTCGTGGGTCGGCGCATCGCCGACGTCGGCTGTGGCCCGGGCTACTACACCGAGGCGTTCCGGGCCGCGGGGGCGATGGTCGTGCCGGTCGAGTACGACGCCGGCGAGCTGCGGCTGGCCGGGACGCCCCCGCCCGACGCCGTGCTCGGCGACGCGCAACAGCTCCCGATCGCGACCGGCGCACTGGACGGGATCTTCAGCTCCAACATGCTCGAGCACGCGCCGCGTCCCGCACTCGTGGTCAACGAGATGATCCGCGTCCTGCGGCCCGGGGGCTGGGGCTACCTGTCGTTCACCAACTGGTACTCGCCGTGGGGCGGCCACGAGATGAGCCCGTACCACCTCCTCGGCCCGGCCCGGGGGGTGCGGGCGTACGAGCGCCGGCACGGCACCGACCACAAGCACCACGTGGGCGACAATCTGTTCGTCACCCACATCGGCCCGACGCTGCGCGACTTCGGGGCGCGCTCGGACGTGGAGGTCCTGCGGGTCGAGCCGCGGTACTACCCGTGGGCGGCGCCGATCATGCGGGTCCCCGGCGTGCGGGAGCTGCTGGCCTGGAACTGCGTGGTCCGGTTCGTCAAGCGTTGACGGGCGTCCCGGTCGGAGCACCGGTCCGGTAGCGTGCGCGACCGTGGCCGACGTACCCAAGTCCCTCGGGCTCACCCCCGCTCTGCACGCCTACGTGGTGGCCCACGGCACCCCGCCCGACGCCGTGCAGGCCGCGCTCATCGACCGGACCGCCACCCTCGGGGGTGTGTCGGCGATGCAGATCGCACCCGAGCAGGGCGCGCTCATGACGACCCTCACCCGACTGCTCGGGGTTCGCCAGGCGCTCGAGATCGGCACCTTCACCGGGTACTCGGCGCTGTGCATCGCGCGCGGGCTCGCCCCCGGTGGGCGTCTCGTCTGCTGCGACGTCAGCGAGGAGTGGACCGCGATCGCCCGCGACGCCTGGGCCGAGGCCGGGGTCGACGACCGGATCGACCTGCGCATCGCACCGGCGCTCGAGACCATCGCGACGCTGCCCGAGGAGGAGTACCTCGACCTCGTCTTCATCGACGCGGACAAGGAGCGTTACGCCGCCTACTACGAGGCGCTGCTGCCGCGGCTGCGCCCCAACGGCGTGATCCTGGTCGACAACACGCTCTGGTCGGGTGCGGTCATCGATCCCGACCGCACCGACCCGGCCACCGAGGCGATCCGCGCGTTCAACGCGCAGGTCGCCGCCGACGACCGGGTCGACTGCGTGCTGCTGTCCGTCAGCGACGGCCTCACCCTCCTGCGCAAACGCTGATCCGGTGCGCGTGCGCACGCGCTGATCCGGGCGGGGCCGTGGGCTCAGTACTCGCTCTGCGAGGCGGCGGCACCGATGAGGGCCGACACCAAGATGCCGAGCGGCAGCGTGCCCCAGTACGACAGGTCGACGCCGACGTTGCCGAGGAACAGCATCAGCAGCCACGTCGCCGGGAACGTGGCGATCAAGAAGATGACGAGCAGGGCGAGCATGGCCTTGATCACGGTGGACCTCCGGGTCGGGAGCGCGAA
This sequence comes from Actinomycetota bacterium, assembly GCA_016870595.1. Classification (GTDB taxonomy): domain Bacteria; phylum Actinomycetota; class Acidimicrobiia; order IMCC26256; family PALSA-555; genus CAIUKV01. Next base: position 8,336 of record VGBI01000071.1, on the reverse strand, counting down.
CGGTAACCCACGCCGGTCGCGGTGCCGGGGATGCCGGCCCGGGTCCCGGTGGGGTCAGTCGAACGATCCCGTGCGCCCGTAGCGGTAGTAGCCCGAGAACTGCTGGTTGACCGCCTCGGGCAGCGGCACCACGGTCCCGAGGGCCCGGGCCCCGTGGATGATCTCAGCGACGCGCTCGATGAGCTGGGCGATGTGGAGCACGTCCTTCGGGGTGCGCCCCACCACGAACAGGCCGTGGTTGGCCATGAGGACCGCGGCCTTGCGGCCGACGCGCGACGCGACCTCCGCGGCGAGCTCGTCGGTGCCGGTGGTGCGGTACTCCGCCACCTCCACGTCGCCGCCCACGTAGACGTCGAACTCCTCGATCACCGCCGGGATCGGCTGGCGGGTGACCGCGAACATCGTGGCGTACTTGGCGTGGCAGTGCATGGTCGCCCCGATCTCCGGATAGCTCCGGAGGGCCGAGAGGTGGAGCGACTTCTCGGTGGTCGGGTTGCGGTGCCCCTCGACCACGGTGCCGTCGAGGTCGCAGACCACGAGGTCGTCGAGGCCCATCTCGAGGTAGTCGAGCGACGACGGGGTCAGCACGACATTGCCGTCGGGGAGCCGGGTGGCGAGGTTGCCGGCCGTGCCCTCCACCAGACCGCTGCGCAGCATCTCCTGTGCGGTCCAGAGGAGCTGGGCCCGGGCCTCGGCGTCGGTGAGGGGTTCCTTGGCGCTCATCGGTCGAGGACCTCCGGGTTGACGAGGTTGGCGGGACGGCCACCGGCGAGGAGCTCGGCGAGCCCGTCGGCGATGACCTTGGAGTGGTTGGCCTCGGTGTCGTAGGTGGCGCCCCCGATGTGGGGGGTGAGCACCACGCGACCCATGGCGCACAGGGGGTGGTCGACGGGGAGCTTCTCGCCCACGAAGTGGTCGAGGCCGGCGCCGCCGAGGTGGCCCGACTCCAGCGCGGCGACGAGCGCGTCGGTGTCGTGGAGCTGGGCCCGGGCCGTGTTGAGGAAGACCGCGCCCTCGGGCATGCGGGCGAACTGCTCGGCGCCGATCATCCCGGTGGTCTCGGGGGTGACCGGCGCGTGCATCGACACCACATCGGCCGCGGCGAGGAGCTCGTCGAGGGTCGAGGTGGCGTCGGGCGCGTACGGGTCGTGGGCGAGGACGGTCATGCCCAGGCCCTCGAGGCGCCACTTGAGCGCCCGACCCACCGCACCGAGCCCGACCAGGCCGGCGGTGCGCCCGGCGACCTGCCAGGCCCGGTAGCGCTGGTACGGGATGGTGCCGTCGCGGAAGGTCTGGCCCTCGCGGACGTCGGCGTCGGCGGGCACGATCCCGCGATTGACCGCGAACAGCAGCGCCACGGCCAGCTCGGCCACGGCGTCGGCGTTGCGGCCCGGGGCCCGCAGCACCGGGATGCCCTTCCGGGTGGCGAGGGGAACGTCGATGTTGTTGGGGTCACCCCGGCACGCGCCGAGGGCGACGAGGGGCAGGTCGTAGAGCGCAGTGCCGGTGACGAAGTCGGACTCGACGATCAAGATGTCGGCCCCGTGCTCGGTGACCTTGGCCGCGAGGGCGTCGCCGTCGAGGAGGCGCACCGGCTGCTGGTCGATCCAGGGGTCGAGCACGACCTCGGCGAGGCCGCGCAGCGTGTCGAGGCCCTCGCCCCGGAAGGGTGCGGTGACGTAGGCGGTGTGGTTGGGGGAGTTCATCGACCGCAGTCTCGCACGGACCTGACGGAAATGTCAGTTCGAGCCCGGCCCGTCGTCGAGGAGGCGCCCGAGGGCCGCCACGTCGGTGGGTCCCGGGCGGCCCCAGTCGGCGTCGTACCCGAACACCGACCGGGCCGACTCGGACCCGAAACGGTCGTCGAGGATCTCGACCTGCTCTGTGGTGACCAGGGCCGGGTGCGCCACCCCGCAGGCCCGGCTCAGGCGCAGGAGCTCGTGGCGGAGGGCCGACAGGTAGTTCGCGCAACGGACCGACTTGTCGGTCGGGTCGAGGCCCCGCTGCAGGCGCCGGGACTGGGTGGCGACCCCGGTCGGGCACCGGTCGGTGTGGCAGCGCTGGGCCTGGATGCAGCCGATCGAGAGCATCGCCTCACGGCCCACGTTGACCCCGTCGCACCCGAGGGCGAAGGCGAGGAGGGCGGCCCCGGGCAGGCCGAGCTTGCCCGAGCCGAGGAACACGACGCGGTCGGTGAGCCCGGCCTCGGCGAAGACCCGGTACACCCGGGCGAAGCCGACCTTGAACGGGAGCGCGACGTGGTCGGTGAACACGAGCGGCCCGGCCCCGGTCCCGCCCTCGCCCCCGTCGACGACGAGGAAGTCGATGCCGCGGTCGCCGTGGGCCATCAGGCGGGCGAGGTCGCGGAAGAGGGCGTCGTCACCGACCGCGGTCTTGATCCCCACCGGCTTGCCCGACATCTCGGCGAGCGACTCGACGAAGTCGAGCAGCGAGTCGGCGTCGCCGAACGCGGAGTGGGCCGCCGGGCTCACGCAGTCGACCCCGACGGGCACGCCGCGCAGCGCGGCGATCTCCGGGGTGACCTTGGCCGCAGGGAGCAGCCCGCCGATCCCGGGCTTGGCCCCCTGGCTGAGCTTGACCTCGATGGCCCGGATCGTCGGCTCGGCCTCGACCACGGCCCGGAAGCGGGCGGGGTCGAAGCGGCCGGCGGCGTCGCGGCACCCGAAGTAGCCGGTGCCGATCTGCCACACCAGGTCGCCCCCGTGGCGGTGGTGCGGCGTGATGCCGCCCTCGCCGGTGCCCTGCCAGCAGCCCGCGAGCGCGGCGCCGCGGTTGAGCGACTCCACCGCCCGCCCGCTGAGCGAGCCGTAGCTCATGCTCGAGACGTTCACCGCCGAGTTCGGGCGCCACGCGTCGCGCCGCCCGCGGGCCCCGCCGAGCACCTTGGCCATGGGGAGCCGGTCGTCGCGGTCGCCGGGCGGGGCCGACCGGGGGGCGTCGAGCGGGAAGGCGGCCTGCTTGACGATGACGTAGTGGTTCGACCCCTCGAGGTCGTTGTCGGTCCCGAAGCCGTAGTAGGGATCGGTCCGCTTGGCCGTGGCGTAGACCCAGCGGCGGTGGTCGCGGCTGAACGGCTTGTCGGAGTCGTTGTCGGTGACGATGTACTGGCGCAGCTCGGGGCCGATCGCCTCGAGCAGGTACCGCAGGTGCCCGACGACCGGGAAGTTGCGCAGGATGGCGTGGCGGCGCTGGGTGAGGTCGTGCACGACGACGGCGGCCAGCAGGACCGCGACTCCGAGGAGCGCCCACACCCACCAGTCCACGGCGGTCGGTCCCGGTCAGCCGCGCGGGAGGCCGAGCACCCGCTGGGCGATGATGTTCTTGTTGATCTGGGTGGTGCCGCCCGCGATCGTCGCCTGACGGCTCCCGACCCGGTCGCGGCCCCAGCGGCCGGTGCCGGCGTCGGGGCCGAGCACCGCCGCGGCGACCTCGCCGATGTGCTGGTCGGTCTCGCTCCACACCAGCTTGGCGATCGACGCCTCGGGTCCGAGGGCCCGTCCGTGGAGCTCGCCGGAGATGGCCCGCTCGGAGACCAGCTTGAGCAGCTCGGCCTCGAGGTACACGCGGGCGAGCAGCTGGCGCAGCGCAGGGTCGTCGGCGGCGCGTCCCCCGGCGCGTCCGGGCGCCTCGCGGGCGGCGGCGAAGAGGTCGGCGACCTTCTGGCGGGTCCCGAGGTGGAGCCGGGCCACACCCCCGCGCTCGTGGTTGAGCGTGGTCATGGCGACCCGCCACCCTTCGTGCTCGGGGCCGAGGATCGCGTCGGCGGGGACCCGGACGTCGTCGAAGAACACCTCGTTGAAGTCGTGCGCCCCGGTGATCGTGATGAGCGGCCGGAGCTCGATCCCGGGCGTCTGCATGTCGACGATCAGACAGGTGATGCCGCGATGCTTCGGCGCGTCGGGATCGGTGCGCACGAGCAGCTCGCACCACCGCGCGTGGTGGCCGAGGCTGGTCCAGACCTTCTGGCCGTTCACGACCCAGTGGTCGCCGTCGCGCACGGCGGTGGTGGACAGCCCGGCGAGGTCGGAGCCGGCGTCGGGCTCAGAGAACCCCTGGCACCACACCTCGTCGCCCCGCAGCATCGGGGGGAGGAAGCGGGTCTTCTGCGCCTCGGTGCCGTAGGTCATGATCGCCGGGGCGACGTTGGGGATCCCGAGGACGTTGACCGGGCCGGGGGCGCCCGAGCGGTGGAGCTCCTCGGCCCACACGACCTGCTCCATCACGCCGGCCCCGCGCCCGCCGTACTCGACCGGCCACGCGATCGCGGCGTAGCCCGCGTCGGCGAGGCGGCGGTTCCAGGCCTGGGCCGCGGCCAGCTGCCCGGGCTCGTCGTAGCCGAGGCCGCCACCGCCCAGGGCGCGGATCTCGTCGGTGACGTTGGCCTCGAGCCAGTCCCGGAAATCCTTCCGGAAGGCCTCGGCGTCGGCGGGATACGTGAAGTCCATGGTGCCGGTCACTGTAGGCCGGGGTCAGGCGACGCCGAGCCGACGGGCGGCCCGGTCGGCCGCCGCCCTGCTCCCGGTGCTGACCTGAGCCGTCAGTCCTCGAGCCCGCCCCGGGCCAGCTGGGCCTCGAGCTCGGCGGCCTTGCGCACGTTCTCGGCGTGGAGCTCCTCGGTCGTGCGGATCTGCCCGTCGGCCTTGAGCTCACCCATGATGTGCACCTCGCCGAGCGTGGACGCCAGGTAGTCGGGTCCCTCACCGGTCGGGATGAACCATCCGGTCGGGCACATGGTGAGGATCTCGACGAACGAGAAGCCCTCGCGGCGACGCTGGGTCTCGAACGCCCGCCGCACCATCTTCGTCGTCCGGGCGACCGCGCCGGCGTTGTGCACCGAGCCCCGGGCGACGTAGGCCGCGCCCTCGAGCTGGGCGATGAGGTCGCCGATGAGGATGGGGTAGCCGTGGTACTCGGCGTCGCGACCCTCGATCGTGTTCTTGGTCCGCTGTCCGAGCACGCTGGTGGCGGTCATGTGACCGCCGGTCTCGCCGAACACGCCGTTGTTCACGAGCACCGCGGTGAGCGACTCGCCGCGCGCGGCGGTGTGCAGCACCTCCTGGAGTCCCTCGTTGACCATGTCGCCGTCGCCCTGGAGGGTGAAGACGGTCGCGTCGGGGAGCATCCGCTTCACGCCGGTCGCGACCGACGGCGCCCGGCCGTGCAGGCACTGGACGAGATCGATGTCGACGGTCGAGCCGAAGCTCGTGTAGCAACCGATCCCCAGTGCGCACACTGCCGTGTCGACGAGCCCGAGGTCCTCGATCGCCTCGGCGATCGCCCGGATGGCGAGCGGCTCGCCGCACCCGGGGCACAGGTGGTGGTGGTTGGTGAGGAGCAGCGCGGGCGTCTTGGGCTCGACCACGCGGGCGCCGTCGCCGGGGGCGTGGGCGGTGTCGAGGACCGGACCGAGGGGGATCGTGCTCACGGCGTGACCTCCGGGGTGGGGGCGAGCTGATGGGGTGCGGGCTCGTAGGTGAACTCCTCGTAGCCGGGGACCGGCGGCTGGGGCCGGCCCTCGTGGAGGGCCCGGATGCGTTCGCGCACCTCGTCGACGTCGAGCAGGCGGCCGAGGCCGAAGCCCGAGTGGTCGCTCGACACGCCGCCGATGAACTCGACCGGCGCGGCGCCGGCCACCGCGATGCGCACGTCGTCGACCAGCTGACCCGACGAGATCTCGAACGAGCCCACGATCCGGGCGGTGCGGGTGGCGGCCCGGACCGCGTCGACGGGGAACGGCCACAGCGTGATCGGACGCACCCACCCGACCCGCAGGCCCTCGTCGCGCAGCTGCGCCACCGCGTACTTCACGAACTTGGCCGGGGACCCGAACGCCACGACGACGGTCTCGGCGTCGTCGCAGAAGCCCGACTCGGCCCGGGCCTCGCGCTCGACGTAGGCCATCTTTGTGGCGATGTACTGGGCCTTGCCCTCCTGGCCGAAGTGGCGCTGACCGACCTTGGTCACCCCGAGTGGGGTGACGCTACGCGACCGGCCGGTGCCGCTGCGGCTGCCGTCGACGGCCCATTCCTTCTCGGGCAGAGGTGGGAACTCGACCCGCTCGACCGACACGGCCTCCTGGGTGTGGGCGAGCAGGTAGTCGCCGTAGATCATCACCGGGTTGCGCCACTTGTCGGCGAGGTGGAACGCGAGCTGCACGAGCGCGACCCCCTCCCGCACGTCCTGGGGTGCGAGGACGATGTGGCGGTAGTCGCCGTGGCCGCCGCCCCGGGTGGCCTGGAAGTAGTCACCCTGGCTGCGGCTCATGTTGAAGATCACGAGCGGCAGCTCGGCCAGCGTCGCCTCGGAGAACGACTCCTGCATGAGTGCGAGGCCCTGGCCGGTGGAGCCGGTCGCGGCGCGTGCGCCCGTGGCCACCGCGCCCCAGGCCATGCCCACGGCCTCGATCTCGGACTCGGCGTTGATGCACACGCCCCCAGCATCGGGGAGCAGCGCAGCGAAGTGCTCGAGCACCTCGGTGAACGGCGTCATCGGGTAGCCGGCGAAGAAGCGGCAGTCGGCCAGGATCGCGGCGCGCACGAGGGCCTCGGAGCCCTCCATCAGCGCGCGGGTGGGGGTAGTGGTCGTGGTCATGACGGCACCTCGTGCTCGACGGGAGTCTGGAAGCGGAACACCTCGAAGCAGTAGTCGGGGCACACCATGAGGCAGGCGGCGCATCCGGTGCAGCCCGGGTGGAGCTCGGGGTAGTGGTAGCCCCGCTTGTTGACCGGCGCCGACATGGTGAGCACCGCGGGCGGGCAGGCGGGGATGCACAGCTCGCACCCCTTGCACGACTCCACGTCGATGGTCACCGTGCCGCGGGACTTGACGACCGTGGTCACGTGAGGGCTCCTTCCCAGGCGCGCGGGGCGCCGATGTCGGTGGGGGCGGCGGCGAACCCGGCGTGCAGCGCCCGCTCGTTCGCCTCGATGTGCTGACGCCGGTACGACGGGATCGCCTCGCGCATCCCCTCGACCAGCGCGTCGAGGGTGACCAGACCGGTCAGCGCGCTGTAGGCGCCGATCATCACCATGGTGCCGCCCATCGGGTTGCCGGCCTCGGCGGCCAGCTCGGTGGCGGGGAGGCGCACCACGGTGACCGGCGCGGTGACGGTGGTGGTGAAGGTGGAGTCGTTCAGCAGCACGATCCCGCCGGGCCGGAGCTTGGGCTCGAGCGGGACCCAGAACTCGTCGTGCATCGCGATCGCCGACCAGGCCCGGGCGACGACCGGGGGAGCGGTGATGGGCGCGTCGGCCACGACCACGGTGCTGTCGGTGTTGCCGCCGCGCATCATCCCGCCGTAGATCCCGAAGAACATCACCTCGCGACCCTCGCGGGTGGCGGCCCGGGCGAGGACCTGCGCGCCCAGCTGCACCCCCTGGCCCCCGATGCCGGTCAGCAGCAACTCGTACTCAGCCAACACCCACTCCTCTCAGTGCGAACGCGACGAGGTGATCGACGTCGTTCCGGCTCGGCGTCGCCCGCCGAACCAGTGCGGACTCCATTGCGCCGAACACGAGGTCGTACAACAGCTCCGGGCCGTGGTCGGGATCGCCGCCCGCCGCGGCGACGGCGTCGCGCAGCGGTGCGAGCAACGCCTCGCGCGACGCCTGCCACGCCTCCGGGAAGCGGTCGGCGAGGCGGGTGCCGTGGACCACGAACGGGCGGGTGTTGGCGGCCGCCTCGGCGTTGCGGGCCTGGGCCATGACGCCCTCGATCCACGCGGCGATCCGGGGCGCACCGTCGTCGGCCCGCTGCATGCGAGCGGCCAGCGTGGTCACGAGCTGGCGGCGGCCGTCGGTGAGCACGGCCAGGAACAGCTCGTCCTTCGAGCGGAAGTGGCGGTAGAAGGCCTGGTTGGAGAGGCCCGACGCCTTCACCACGTCGCCGACCCGGGGCTCGAGGTCGCCGCTGGCTCGCATCACCGTGTACGCCGCCTCGATCAGACGGCGGATCTCGTCGGCGTATGCGTCGCGGCGACCGCGCACGGTGCGGTCGGCCAGCGCGTCGGCGATCGGTCCCGGCGAGCCGGTGCCGTCGCCACGGTCCAGAACGACGTTCTCCATCCCTGGAACAGTATTCCCCGTGGATAGTGTGCGCCAATGCCCGGCGGTCCGGAGGGGTCCCCTGTGACGACGATGGGACCCGGGCGGGCGACGCTCCGGGGTCACCTGCGCATCATGCGGGTGGACCACTGGTTCAAGAACGTCTTCATCCTCCCGGGCGTGGTCGTCGCGCTGAGCGCACAGGAGCACGTCGACTGGCCCGCGCTCGCGTGGCACCTCCTGGTGGGGGTCGTGGCGGTGTGCATCGTCGCC
>VGBI01000070.1 GCA_016870595.1 Actinomycetota bacterium | reverse complement strand
CTGCCTGGAGCGGTCGGAGGCCGTCGTGGCCGACCTCGATGCCCGGGCGGCGATCAAGGAGTTCGGCGGCCTGTAGCTCGGCTCCTCTGGCTCTGCGGCGCCGACCGACGGATTCAGCCGGTGAACGTGGGTCGCACCGGTGAGGGATCGGGCACGACCCGACATCCGACTGCCACTCCGGACGGTTGGCTACCCACTGGGATCGAGGCCGTGACCGCCTCGGTCGCGCCGTCGACGACGGCGACTGCGCCGGCACCGGTTTCGGCGACATAGACCGATCCGGCCGGCGTGACTGCCATGGCGCTCGGCAGGGCACCGGTGGCGATAGTGGCGGTGAGGGTGTTGGTCGCCGCGTCGATCACCGACACCGTGCTGTCGTTGTATCCCGAGACGTAGACCTTCCCCGAGGGCGCCACCGCCACTCCGTTGGGAGTCGCCGTGGGTCCGATGACGACCGTCGCCGTCACCGTGTCGGTGGCTCCGTCGATCACCGACACCGTGCCCGGAGGCGCCGAGGCGGAGAAGTTGGCGACGTAGACGGTTCCCGTCGCCGACACCGCCAGGACGATCGGTTGCACCCCGACCGGGATCGTCGCCGCAACGGTGTCGGTGGCGCCGTCGATGACCGACACCGTATTGGCGGCGTAGTTGGCGACGTAGACCCTCCCCGACTCCGAGACCGCGATGCCGAAGGGTTGCAGACCCACCGGGATCGTCGCCGTGACGGTGTTGGTGGAAGAGTCGATCACCGACACGGAGTTCGACCACAAGTTGGTGACGTAGATCTTCCCTGAGGGGGCGATGGCCACGAACTCCGGTGCGGTGCCCACCGAGATGGTGGCGGTCACCGAGTTGGTGGCGGGATCGATCACCGAGACCGTATTGGCGCCGTTCAAGGCCACGTAGATCATTCCCGAGGGCGCTACCGCCACACCGACTGGTGCAGCGCCCAACGCAATGGTGGCGGTGACCGAGTTGGTCGAGCCGTCGATCACCGACACGGAGTCGGAGCCGAAGTTGGAGACGTACACGGAACAGGCCGTGGCAGCCGGGGCCGGATCGACGGCCAGCCCGGTCACCCCGGCGATCAGTACTGCTGCGCCCACGAATCGGGATACGAGGCGAGTGAGCACGACGTCAACCGTACTCGTTCCGGCCATCGGCGACCTGAAGAGGCGTACTCGACCACGCGAGCGACGACCTGGTCGTCGGCCTTGGTCAGTGACCCGGCGTCGACGTAGCGTCGGCACCCTCATCGAACGCACCCACGGCGGCGGGGACGTCACCGGCGACTACACCCTCGCCACCCACGACGAGATCACCCAAGCCCACCGCTGGCTCACCGGCAGCGCTTGACCGGGCGACCACCCGCAGACGGGTGCCGAGGCTTGCAAAGAGTGGAGTGGAGCGCGCTCGCTCGACACAGCGTCTCCTCCTGAGCACGCGCACCATCGAGGAACCCTCCGCCGGGCAAGATCTTGAGTGCCGCCGCACTCGAGGCGATGACCCCGGCCGACCGCTCAGAAAATGATCACCGCGTTGCGGCCGGTGACCTTCTCGAAGTGCATCACGTAGTCGTTCTTCGGACTGTTGGGCACGCCCCGACGGCTGGTGATCGGCAACGTGACGGTCAGGGTCTTCCCGGCACGGCGGTAGAGGTAGGCGCGCGGTGCGGTGTCGGGCGAGTCGTCGTCGAAGACGATGATCGACCGGTCACCGCTCCGACCGACGAACCAGTGGCCGGTGTCGATCGGACTGCCGAGGATGCTCAAGCGCTCCCGGTAGGTGGTGTCGGCCCGGAGGAGCAGGCCGTTGCCGGCCTCACAGTTGAAGAATCCGGCGATCACCGGATCGGTGGCCGGCGTGCCCGGGCAGGGCACGACCGCCCCTTCGTCGATCGAGAGCCCGGTGAGCTTCCAGGTTCCCACCATGGCGCGGGCAGGACCTTCGACGGCCGCTCCGGCCGGAACGGAGACGACCAGGGCGGCGGCCACGGTGGCGACCAGGACGGCGACGACTCGACGGAACATGGAAGACCTTTCGACGACGAGGGGGTGAAGGCGGGGCGCGGAGGAAGCAAACCTAACCGCCGGCCCGGGCGTGACGTGGCTGGAAACGTCGAGCGTCACCTGCGTCGAGCTGCGCCCGAGCACTTCGGCAACGACCTTCGCCGAGATGCCTTCCAACAGGACCAGGGTGACCCGAGTGTGGCGGGTGCCGTCCACGGTGATGCGGGGTACGCCCGCATCGAGCACCAGGCGATCGAACAGGCGTCTTGCCGGGGTTGGGTTCGTGTGCGTGCCGTCGATGCTGGTGAACCCCAGGCCCGACTCCTGCCACCCGGCCCCGAGGGCACGACGCTCCTCCGCTCGGCGGGCCCGATGGCCGCGCAGCGCCGACACCGATGCCGAGGCCAGGAGCAGATGGGCCGGTCCGAGTAGCCGAGCCACGGTCGGGGCACAGGAAGGTCGGCGCCCCTCAGGAAATTTTGGCGAGGCTGCGCGTCAGGGCCGTGGCGAGGCTGCCGATCGCGTCGGGCTCGAAGAGCGTGAAGTGGGCACCGTCGATGTGGGCCAGCTCGTACCCCGCATGGAGCGCCGGTAGCCAGCGCAGGGCAGGCTCGCGGGCCTTGTGGAGCGAGGCCGCGGTCGCATAGAGGTGCACAGGGAAGTCCACCGGGGCGCCGCGGTCGTTGAGGTACGACGTGTGCACGGCAACCGAGGCTGGATCGGTCGGCTTGACGGAGTGCGGGCGCTCCCGGCGACCGTCGCCGCGACCCGGGTGAGTCCGAGCTCGAGGCACATCCACCGCACCGCGAGAGCGAGCGCCACCGCTGCACCGATGCCGAAGAGGTGCAGGGGGACCACGGGGGACCGAAGAGGGCGTTGGTCACGTCGAACCAGAGGTCGAGCACTGGCCGGTAGATGCCGGCGCCCACCGGGGGGGCAAGGTCCGGAGCACGTCGCCGAGGCCCGACGGGTGGTCGTCGAGCCACAGGAAGTCGTCGAACGCCAGCGGCTGGCCGACGTTGCGACCGTGGACCACCACCACGGCCACGACCGTCACGACGATGCCGAGCCACGCCGCGCCCCGCGCTGTGGGCGCCCAGGATCGGCCCGGCCCGGGGCTGTCGTCCGACGAGGTCGGGACGGGCGTGGGGGGTCCGGGCGGGGCGGCACCCGGGCGTCCTCGCACGCCGCGCCGGTGCCCTCCGGGCCGGGGTGGAACCGATGCGCAGGACCCCGGGGTAGGTTGCCGGGGCCCCGGGAGGCCTTCCGGAGGGCGAGGAGGCGACCGGTGCCGCGGTTGGTGGATCCTGAGCAGGTCGAGCCGGTGGTCGGTGGGCTCCTGGGCGCGGTCAACGTCGACGGGGGGCCCACCGACGAGCAGGTGCGCCTGCTGCGGGCCCTCACCGCCCACGTGTGGGACCGACCCGACCTGGATACGGCGACGGTGGCACCGCGGGCACCCGCGGAGGTGGCCCGGGCGATCGGGGGGACCGACGCCGTGCGCCGCTTCCACTACCTGCTGGTGGTGCTGGAGCTCTGTCGGCACCCGTTCACCGCCACCCAGGCGGCCCGGGTCGCGGAGTACGCCGACGCCCTCGCGCTCGACGGCATGGGCCTCGAGTTCTGCCGCGACCTGGCGAGCAGGGGCATGGACGCCGCCCGGGCCGACCACGACCGGTTCGAGGCCAACCTCCGGTCCGAGCAGCAGGAGCCCCGGCTGCGCACCCGCAGGCAACGCGCCGACGACACCGACCCCGAGCTCGTCGCCCGCATCCTCGCGCTGGCCGATCTTCCCGACGGCACGCTCGGACACGCGCTGACGCGGTTCTACGCCGACTTCGGGCTCACGGTGCCCGGGGCGAGCGCGAGCGAGATGAACTACGCGTTCGTCGCGCACGACATGAACCACGTGATCGCCGGCTACGACCCGGTGGCCGAGGGCGAGCTGGCCCTCGGCGCCTTCCAGATGGGGATGAACGACTCCGAGGTCTCGTGGCTCCTGTGCCTCACCAACCTCGCCATCCACGAGGCCGGCGTCATCCAGCTCGGCGACATCGCCCCCAAGTCCGCCACGCTGGGGCGCCCCGGCGCGGCCGAGACCTTCGCCCGGGCGCTGGCGCGGGGGAGCCGCTGCACCGGTGACTTCGCCGTCGCCGACCACCTCGGCATGGCAGTGCTCCCGCTGGCCGACGTCCGGGCCCGCTTCGGGGTCCCGCCGGTCGACCGCTGAGGACCCCGTGACGCCCGCGCCCACCGCAATCGCCACCGAGGCCCTGGCCCGGGTCGTCGGGGTCCTCGACGCCGGGGAGGACCGTCCGGGCCAGGTCGAGATGGCGGAGGCGGTGGCGGCGGCCTGCGCCGAGGGCACGTCCCTCGTCGTGCAGGCGGGGACCGGTACCGGGAAGTCGCTCGCCTACCTCGTCCCGGCCGTCGCCCTGGGGCGGACGGTCGTCGTGGCCACCGCCTCGAAGGCGCTCCAGGACCAGCTCGCGGCCCAGGATCTGCCCCGCATCGCCTCGGTGCTCGGCGACTTCGGCTTCGCCGTGCTCAAGGGCCGTGGGAACTACGTGTGCCAGCAGAAGCTCGACGAGTTCGACGCCGGCGGCGACCTCTTCGTCGTCGCCGAGGTGGTCGACGCGGTGCGGGCCTGGGCCGAGGCCAGCCCGACCGGGGAGATCTCCGAGCTCACCGACCGCTTCGACGGCGCCACGCTCGACCGCTTCGTGACCGGCGCGGACGAGTGCACCGGGGCGCGCTGCCCCCGGACCGACGTCTGTCGGGCGAACGAGGCCCGGGCCCGGGCCGACGACGCGCAGGTGGTGGTGGTCAACCAGCACCTCCTCGGCTTCGACGTCCAGGCCGACGGCGCGGTGCTGCCCGACTGGGACGTGCTCGTCGTCGACGAGGCCCACGAGCTCGAGGACGTCATGGCCCACGCCCTCGGGGAGGAGATCGGCCCGGGTCGGATCCGCCGGGTGCTGGGTGCGGCCGTGGACCTCCTCGCCGACCGGGGCGACCGGGCCGAGGAGGCCCGAACCGCAGCCGAGCGCTTCACCGAGGCGCTCGACGCGGTGGCGACCGACGACCGCGAGCGGGCCCAGCGGTTCCCGGCCGGACTCGGCGCCGACGAGCGACTCGCCGGGGTCATCACGGCGCTGATCGAACGGTGCAACGCGGTGGGTGCACAGGCGGCCCGGGCCGGTGGCGCCCCCGAGACCACGGCACGCGCCGAGCGCGCGGTGAAGGCGGCCTCCCGGCTGAGCGCGGCGCTGGCCCGGACCCTCGATCCGCAGTCCGGCGACGTGGTGTGGGTCGAGGGCCGTCCCGGTGCCCGGTCGGTGCGGATCGCCTCGTTGGCCGTCGCGGAGCGCCTCGCGCCGTACTGGCGCGGACGACCGGTGGTCTGCACGTCGGCCACCATCCCGCCCGGGCTGGGCGGCCGGGTGGCCGTGGACGTGCCGACCCGGACGGTGGCGAGCCCGTTCGACTTCCGGAGCCAGGCGCTGTTCTACGTCGCCCGTGATCTCCCGGCCCCGAACGACCCGGGCTGGCGGGTCGCTGCGGCGGCGGCCACCCGGCGGCTGGTCGATGCGGCGGGCGGACGGGCGCTGCTGCTGTTCACGTCGTGGGCCGGGCTCGACGCCACGTTGGACGCGGCGTTCGCCGACGACCCGCCCTACCGGGTGCTGCGCCAGGGCACGATGGACAAGCCCGCCCTGCTCGACGCGTTCCGCGCCGACGAGACCAGCGTCCTGGCTGCGACCCGCAGCTTCTGGGCGGGGATCGACGTGCCCGGTGACCCACTGCGGCTGGTGGTGATCGACCGGATCCCGTTCCCGGTCCCGACCGAGCCCCTCCACGCCGCCCGTCGCGACGCGGCCGGTCCGGAGGCGTTCACCCGCATCGACGTGCCCCATGCCGCCACGCACCTGGCCCAGGGGGCCGGCCGGCTCATCCGGACCCGCCGTGACCGGGGCGTGGTCGCGCTCATGGACCCCCGCCTCGCCCGCCGTCGGTACGGCGCCGACCTCCAGCAGTGCCTGCCGCGAATGGCCAAGACCGTCTCCCTCGACGAGGCGGCGGCGTTCCTCGAGGCGCTGACGGCCACCGCCTGACCCCTGCGGTCGTGCCCGGGTACCCCCACCGGGGGTCCCGAATTGGAACAATGGGAACATGACGACCGCCCTCTACCGCCCTGCGTCGGGCCGTCGGACACCCCGGGGCGTCGCCCTCGGCCTGGTCCTCATCGGGGCGCTCGCCGTGGGGACGGCGGCCTGCGGGGGGACCGAGCCCCAGGTGCGCAGCCCGGCGCGCGCGGGCGGTTCGCCGGCGGCGACCGTCGCCCCGACGCAGCCGCCGGCTGCGGCGACTCCGGCGACTCCGACGACCACTGCCGCCCCGGCCCCGGCCCCGCCGCGGGCCGTGGTCGCTGCGGCCGGCGCGGCGCTCGACCGGCTCGTGGTCGAGCCCGAGGGGTACCGCCCGGGCTACGACCGGGGGTTGTTCGTCCACTGGGTCGACGACGACGGTGACGGCTGCGACACCCGCTGCGAGGTGCTGGCCGCCGAGCGGCGCACCGATCTGCCCGGCCTGACCGTCGGGTGGCTGTCGATCTACGACGGCGACTCGACCGACGACTCGTCGGAGCTCGACATCGACCACGTGGTGGCCCTGGCCGAGGCCTGGGACTCGGGGGCCTGGGCGTGGGACGCGGCCCGACGCCGGGCCTTCGCCAACGACCTGGGTGACCCCCGGGCCCTGATCGCGGTGACGGCGGCGACGAACCGGTCGAAGTCGGACCGCGACCCGGCGCAGTGGCAGCCACCGAACCGCGTTGCCTGGTGCGAGTTCGCTGACGCCTGGATCGCCACCAAACTGCGGTGGGGGCTCACCGTGGACCCGGCCGAGCGCGCCGCGCTGGCCAACATGCTGGTCGGCTGCCCGGCCGGCGCCTCGGTCACGCCGGTGCCGGCGGCCCCGGCGGCCCCGTCCGGGGGCGGGGGCGGGAGCGGGAGCGGGGGAGCCGGGGTCTACTACGCGAACTGCACGGCGGCGCGGGCCGCGGGGGCGGCGCCGGTCCGGGTGGGGGACCCCGGGTACCGCCCGGCGCTCGACCGCGACGGGGACGGCGTCGGCTGCGAGTGACCCCGGCGCCCCGCTGCGACCCCATCCAATACCAGACGACGGATTCCGGTAAGATAGAGCGTCCGATGTAGGGAACGTCCGACGACGCTGCGGGAGATGCCGTGGACGCCGATGTCCTGAAGAACCTGACCGATCCGGCCGTGCTGTTCTTCTTCCTCGGCCTCGTGATCGGCCTGATCCGGTCGAACCTCGAGATCCCTCCGGCGATCGCGAAGTTCCTGTCGCTCTACCTGCTGATGGCGCTCGGCTTCAAGGGGGGCCAGGCCCTGTCCGACGCCGGGGTCGGCGGCGACGCCGTGAAGGTGCTCGTCGCGGCGATGCTGCTCGCCCTCGTCATCCCGGCGGTCTGGTTCGGGGTGCTCCGACGCCGGATCAACGCCTTCGATGCGGCCGCGATCGCCGCGACGTACGGGTCGGTCAGTGCGGTGACCTTCGTGACCGCCTCGCAGTTCGTCGCCGGACGGGGTGACCCCGCCGGCGGCTACCTCACCGTCGCGTTGGTCATCATGGAGTCGCCCGCGATCATCATGGCGGTCCTGCTCGCCACCTGGGTGCGCAGCCGCGCCGCGACGACGGGCGGCGTCGGGGCGTACGGCGTCGAGAAGGCTCCGGCGACGATCGGGCTGGCCTCGATCGACGCTGCGACCCTCGTACCCGAAGCCGCGCACCGGTCGGGCCAGCGGGGCCCCGACGAGGTCGCGGCCGACGGGAACGGACACGGTGCGCCCGGCGCCCCGCTGTCGGTCAAGGAGGTGCTCCGAGAGGCCTTCACCGACGGCGCGCACCTGCTGCTGATCGGCTCGCTGGTGGTCGGTGCGGTCAGCGGTGAGGCCGGCGGCCGGGCGATGGAGCCGTTCACGAGCGGCATCTTCAAGGGACTGCTCGCGTTCTTCCTCCTCGAGATGGGGCTGCTCGTCGCCCGCCAGCTCCGTGAGGTGCGCGACGTCGGTCCGTTCCTCATCGGGTTTGGCATCGTCGTGCCGTTCGTGAACGGCGCGGCCGCAATGGCGCTCGGGAGCCTCCTCGGCCTCGGCGTCGGCGATCTCACCCTGCTGGCGGTGCTCGCGGCGAGCGGGAGCTACATCGTGGTGCCTGCGGTGGTCCGCTACGCGATCCCCGAGGCCCGCCCCAGTCGCTACTTCACGCTGGCCCTGGGCATCACCTTCCCGGTGAACATCGCCATCGGGATCCCGCTGTACTCCGCCGTCGCGCACGCCCTCGCCGGCTGACCCGACCCGGGCGTCGGCCCGGCGGGCGGTCGTGGCTCAGAAGCCCTGGCGGAGCTGGTGGGCCACGTGGCGGCGGCGGAGGATGTCGGACCGTTCCTCGGGGCTCACCCACCGGGTGTCGCTGGGCAGGAAGGCGCGGAGCCCGGCGGTGGGGACCACCGTGCAGGTGGCGACGGGAGTCGCGGCCGGGTCGAGGAACCGGCCCATGATCGAGCCCCACGGGTTGCCCGCGGGATCGAGCCAGTTCGCCACACCGGGGTCGGCGACGGCGACCACACCGTGGAAGCGCCCGTCGGCGTCGAGGTGGACCTGGTCCATGTTGAGCGACGACTGGCGGCGGTCGTAGTCGAAGGAGTCCCAGAACCGGTTGGCGAGCTGCACCGACCAGTAGGCGTTCGCCGGTGGATCGATCTCGATCACGAGCGCTTCGTCGGGCCCGAGCCGGTGGACGCCGAAGCCGTAGCTCTGCCCCTGGTGGCCACCGGCGTCGGAGAACGACGCGGGGTGGAACACGAAGCGGTTGTCGCCCGCCGCGAGGGTCGCCTTGCAGATCGAGTGCCAGTGGACACCGGCGTCGGTGAACCACCGCACGAGGCGCCCGAGCCGGGCCTCGAGGTCGGCCCGGGCCAGCGGCGCGGGCGGGTAGGGGAGGTCCATCCGCTCCACCGCGAGCCGGGCCGGCCGTTGGTCGTCCCACGACCCGAAGAACTGGCGGAACAGCACCGACTCGGCATCGGGGGTCAGGGGCATCCAGTTTCCCGACCGGGGCTCGCCCCCGAGCCACAGCTCGAGGGTGCCGTCGGGACCCACCTCGAGGTCGGCCCGCTTGGTGGCTCCGGTAATCCGGTAGTCGGGGGCGCCGAGGAACGTCGGCGCATGCACCTGGAACTCGATCACCGGGGCGGTGCCAAGGTCACCGGTGATGCGGTAGGTCCCGCGTCCGTCGAGAGGGAGCAGGGCGTAGTTGCCGTCGGGGTTGTTGATGCCCCAGCTGCACAGGGCGTCGGCGAAGCGGAGGAACTGCGGGTAGGCGGGGTCGCCCTCGATCGCCATGTTCAGGCCGGCGGCGAGGTAGGCGAGGGTGAAGCGCATGCCGTCGACGCGGAGGCGTTCGGTGTCGAAGGGCAGGTCGGCCTCGAGGAGGGCGACGAAGTCGCGCCAGGGGCCGACCACGGCGTCGACGAGGTCGGTGGCGTCGCTCACCGGCCCATCAGCTCCCGGTCGCTCACTCGCCCAGTG
This sequence comes from Actinomycetota bacterium, assembly GCA_016870595.1. Taxonomy (GTDB): domain Bacteria; phylum Actinomycetota; class Acidimicrobiia; order IMCC26256; family PALSA-555; genus CAIUKV01. The sequence goes on along the minus strand of VGBI01000070.1, from coordinate 4,839 downwards.
CGCCGCGTGCCACCATCTCGTCGTCGAGGAGGGTGGAGGCGAGAGTGCAGAGCGCGGCCGACCACGGGTGGGCCGGGTGCTCGAGCACGAAGGGTCCGGCGTCGGTCCGGTCCCATTCGGGCGCCTCGGGGAGCGCACCGAGCAGCGGCACCCGGAACGCCGATTCGAGCACGACCCGGTCGACGTCGGGCACCGGCGTGGCGGCGGCCCGGTTCACGACGATCCACCGGCGGGGGACCCCGAGCCGGTCGGCGACGTCGAGGGTCACGGCGCTGCCCTGGTGGCCGGCGGGCTCGGGTTCGATGACCTCGGCCAGCACGTCGGCCACCGCGAACAGCGCCATGGTCTCGAGGTGCAGCCCGGCCTCGGCGTCGACGACGACGTAGTCAGCGCCGGACACGAGCGTCACCGACCGCAGGAGCCCGACGATCTCGTCGGCACTCAGGCTCGGGTCACCGTCGAGCAGGTGGGTGGCATGCCCGCCCGGGAGCGCCGAGAAGCGGCCGGCGGGGAGCCGGAACAGCTCGGACAGGTCGTCGAGGAGCCCGGCGGGGGCGGGGTCCGTGCAGGCGTCGACGAACGCCCGCGCCCGGGGCGCCACGCCGAGGCTGGGGCCGATGGTGTCGCGCTGGCGGTGGGTGTCGACGAGGGCCACCCGCAGGCCCGAGCGGGCGAGGAGAAGGGCGAGGTTGGCCGCAACGGCGCTCGTGCCCACCCGGCGGGTGAACGAGTGCACGACCACGAAGCGGCTCACGTGGGGTCCCCGTCGTCGGCGCGGGCCCGTTGGCGAAGCCTCGCCGCGCGGGCCGCGATGTCGGTGAACGCCTCCGACTCGACCACGGCGGCCACGTCCTGGGCCCGGCGGGACTGGTCGACCTCCACCCGGAGGGCGGCGACCTGGGCTTCGAGCCGGGCCTCGCGGGCTCGGGCCTCCCGGACCGCCTCGGTGAGCCGACCGGCGAGGATGCCGAGGTCGTCGGGCCGTCGGGCCACGCGCGCGAGCGCGAGCTCGTCGACCTCGGTGCCGGACTGGAGCGCGTCGGCGGCCGCGGTCAGCGTGGTGATGGGGCGCCCGATGCGGCGGGCCACGACGACGGCGAGGAGCGCCACGACGACCGCCACGGCCGCGGCGACCAGGAGGGCGTCGCGGCGGGCCCGGTCGCCGGCCGCCGTGTACACCGCGGTCGGCTCGCTCGCGGCCGCCACCCAGTCGGTCGACGGGATGGGGCGCCAGGCCACGATGACCGCGTTCCCGGCGAGGGTGCCGGTTGCGATCCCGGGTCCGGTGGCCCCGACCAGGGCCCGGACCTCCGAGGTGGCGGTCACGGTGGCGACGGGTCCGTCGAACCGGCGGGCGGCCGCGGCGTCGGCCTGCTGGGCGTCGGTGAGCGGGGCCAGGCTGGAGAAGCGGACCGCCGCGTCGGAATGGGCCGAGACGATCCCGGTGGACTCCACGACGAAGGCCCGCTGCCCCGGTTCGGTGGTGAGCGAGCGCGACACCGTGAGGGCGTCGCTCTTGATCACCATCACGCCGGTGACGGGCCCCGTCGTGCCGCCGGCCCGGATCGGGGTCGCGAAGGCGGTGCCGGGCACGCCCGAGGTCGTCCCGATGGGGAGGTACACGTCGCCCACGTTGGTGGTCCCGGCGACTGCCTCCTGGAAGTACGGCCGATAGGCGTAGGAGCCGCCGAGGATCGCGCGGTCGGAGCTGGCGATGGCGACGCCGGTGGGGTCGAGCACGAAGAAGATCCCGGACGAGGCGTGCGTCGCCTTCAAGGTGTCGAGCTCGGCCTGGACCGCCACGGCACGCGCCGGGGTCGGCTCGGCGGCGAAGTCCACCACCACCCGGGTGCGGGCGGTCGCCTCCACGAGCTCGAGGTTCGCCTGCACCTCGGCGTCGATCCCGGTCGCCACCGCCGCGGCGAGGCCGCCGAGCCGGGCCCGGGCGTCGCGTTCCGCCTCGGTCCGGAGCCGGTCGGCCCCGGCGTCGGCGAGGACGAGGAGGGGGACCACCGCGAACAGGACCATCGCGACGGCGATCCGGGTCCCCACCCGCCAGCGGCGGGGATCGAGGCGACGCGTCGCAATCCCGCGTGGCTCCGTCGTACCGGGGGTCGCGGCCATCGGGTGCTCCGTCGGGGTCGGGCGGCAGCGAGGCGGACCGGGACCGGTCCCGGAAGTGCCGTCGTGAGTGTAGGACGACGGGGTTCCGGTAGCGTGCCCGCCGTGCCCCGGCTCGTCCCGCCCGACCTGGTCGAGCCGGTGGTCCGCGGGCTCGTCGGCGCCGTCGACGTGGGCGACGGGCCCACCGCCGAGCAGCTGACCGTGCTGCGGGCGGTCACGACCCACCTCTGGGAGCGCCCGGACCTCGACCCGGCCTCGCTCGAGGGCACGGACCCGGCCGAGACCGCGGCCGCGGTCGTCGATCCGGCCGCGCGTCGGCGGTTCCACGAGATCCTGTTCACCCTCGAGACCTGCCGCCACCCCCTCACCGCCGACCAGGTGGCCCGGGCCGAGGCCTACGCCGTCGCCCTCGAGGTCGCCGGACCGGACCTCGACCTCTTCCGGACCGCGGTCGCCGAGGGGACCGAGCGGGCCGCCGCCGACTTCGCCCGCTATCTCGCCACCAGCGCGGAGGCCCGGCACGAGGCGGGCCTGACGCCGCGGGCCAGTGCCGACCAGCCCGAGCCCGAGCTCGCGGCGCGCATCGCCGCGTTCGCCCATCTGCCCGCCGACTCGCTCGGACGCGCCTACCTCGCGTTCTACGAGCGGCACGGGATCGGCCTCCCCGGCGCGGTGGCGCACTCGATGAACCACTTCTTCGTGGCCCACGACATGACCCACGTGATCGCCGGGATCGAGCCCACGGCCGCCGGTGAGATCGCGCTGAGCGCCTTCCAGATGGCGATGGACGACAACCCGGTCAACGTCGGCGCGCTGCTGTGCTCGCTGGTCGTGCACGAGGCCGGACTGGGATCGTCGCCGACCTTCGGGAGCGAGGAGCGGGTGCTCGCCGAGCCCGGCGCCGCCCGGTTGCTGGGCGAGGAGCTGGCCCGGGGCGCCCGGTGCACCGGCGACGCGTCGGCGGCCGACCACTTCGCGTTGGCGCCGCTCCCGTTGGCCGAGGTGCGGGAACGGTTCGGCGTCGGGCCGCCGGCGGACCCCGACGACGGCCACCACCGCTGGTGAGGCTGCCCCGGGTGGGCGTCAGCTCCCGGTGGCGAAGGCGACCATGCGGCCGTACACGGTGAGCACCTTCTGCGCGTAGCCCGGGTCGGTCGCCCAGTTGCCCCGGCCCATCTGGTTCCAGGTCAGCGCCCAGCCCTTGGCGAAGAACGAGTCGAAGTTGGCCGCCGCGACTGCGGGGTCCAGGCTCGTGGGTGCGTACCAGTACGGCGACGGCGGGTACGCGAGTCTGGCGGCACGCGACGCAGGGTCGCCGTAGTTGCGAAGGTGCTGGATCTGGGCCCGGACGCCGTCGGTGGGGGTGGGGAAGCGCCGACCGTTGCTGCACGAGTCGCACCAGCCCATGCCCGCGAAGTTGTTGCCGGGGTTGGTGTACCGGAACCCACCGGTCTCGACCACCGCCTGGGCGAAGGCCAGGTCACCGCGCACGCCCTCGGCGTTGCCCTCGGACACGTAGATCTGGGCGAGCGTCTCGATCGGGACCGACACGCTGTATCCGCCGTAGCCGACCGACCGCCACCATGCCGCCATCTGCGCAGCGGTGAGCGCGGTGGGCCCCACCAGGCTGGGCCCCCCGGCGGCGATGATGCCGGCGGCGATGGCGGCCTGGATGCGCTGCTGGAGGTCGCGGGCCCGGGTATCGAGCTCGGCCTGCTGCGAACGGATCCGGGCGTCGAGGTCGTCGAGCTGCCGACGCCGCGCCGCGAGCTCGGCCTCCTGGCTCTCGAGCCGGGAACGCTCGGCGGCGAGTTCGTCGCGGGCGGCGGCGAGCGCGTCGCTCGCCGCGCCGAGCCGGACGCGGGCGTCCTCGTCGTCGCGGGCCGCGGCCCGGCCGAGCACCTGGCGCCGGGCGAGGTCCATGGGGGAGTCGAAGTCGAGCGTCACGGTGGGGCCGGCGGGACGGCGCTGCTGGTAGAGCACGAGCGCGCGGGCCCGCACCGTCCGGCGGATCTCCTCGCGTTCGGCCACGAGCCGGTCGATCTCGGACTGGGCCGCGGTGATCCGGCTCCGGAGCCCGTCGATCTGGATCCCGACCTCGGCGATCTGGCCCTGGAGCACCACCCGCTGCTCGCGCGTGGTCATCAGCTGCGCGTTGGCGGCGTCGAGGCCGGCCCGGACCCGACCGAGGTCGTCGACGAGGTCACCGAGCGCCTGGGCCCCCGACGGCCCGGCCGGGACGACCAGGGATCCTGCGACGACCGCCGTCAGCAACACGAGCCACAAAGGCCTCATGGGCCTCAGGACCTTCGGAGACCGCCGACCGGTGCGCCCGAACATCAGGGCAGAGAGGCTACCGGCGGCGAGCCGACCCCGGGGGGAGCCCCCGGCCCGGTCCGGCGTCAGCCCAGGGTGCGCTCGCCCGCCACGTCGTAGACCCGGACCTCGACGCCAAGCGGGGCCGGCCCCGTGGCCCGGGATCCCCCCGAAGCCAGGAGGGCGAGGTGGACGTCGAGGGCGGCCTGGTCGGCCCAGCGCTCGTACAGCACGACCCGGCTCGGGTCGACCGGGTCGGCGGCCATGACGTACTCGAGGCACCCGGGCTCGGTCCGGGTGCGCCGCATGGCCTCCTCCCGGCCGGCGACGAACGCGGCCTGGTCGGCCGGGTCGACGACGAAGTGTCCGGCGACGATCACCATGGCAGTACCTCCGGGC
>VGBI01000069.1 GCA_016870595.1 Actinomycetota bacterium | reverse complement strand
GAATCCGGTGAACCAGCGCGCGTTCTCGAAGTTGTGGTCGTCGGCAGTGTTCGCCTCGTTGCCGAACCAATGGCGGTGTTCGCAGTGCTGGGCCTCCAGCCAGCGATCTCGGTCGACCGAGTGGATGCCCCCGCGCTCATCGATGTGGCGGCTGTCGGAGTCCTCGGCGAGGAGTGCCTCGGCATCGGCGCCGGTGAAGATGCGAACCTCCCGGTCGATGTAGAGGGCGCCAGGATCAGTTCCCTCGATACCCATCGCCCCTACTTGTGCGGGACCCACCGTGTCCAACCTGCGGGGCGGTGTCGTGGATCGGGGACCTTGGTCCCGGCAAACGGCGCGATCGACGCATCCGATGGTGAGGCTAGTGCACCCCGTCAGCGGAGCTCGATGATCGTGCGCGCAGCTCGCGGCGCAGGATCTTCCCGCCGGGGCTGCGGGGGACGGCGGTGGTCACGACCACCTCGCGGGGGAGGTGGGCGGCGGGGAGGTGGTTGCGCGCGAAGGCGCAGAGATCCTCGACCGTCGGCGGCGCGCCCGGGTCGACCGGCGCGACGTACGCGACCACGCGCTCGCCCCACTCGGGGTCGGGTGCACCGACCACCGCCACGTCGGCGACACCGGGGTGCCCGGCGAGGACCTGCTCGACCGCGACCGGGCTCACGTTCACGCCGCCGCTGATGATCAGGTCGCGCAGGCGGTCGACCACGCGGAGGCGACCGGCGTCGTCGAGGCGGCCGACGTCACCGGTGCGCAGCCAGCCGTCGGCGGTGAACGCACGCGCGGTGGCCTCGGGGTCGCGCCGGTAGCCCCGCATCACCATGGGCCCCTGCAGCTCGATCTCGTCGGCGGGTCCGAGCCGGACGGCGGCGCCGGGGATCGGCGTCCCGTTCGCAACGCACCCACCCCAGGTCTCGCTCTGGCCGTAGGCGTCGTACACGCGCACCCCGGCCACCCGGGCCCGGTCGGCGAGCGCGGGTGGGAGCGGAGCGCCCCCGGTCACCACGCCCCGGTACTCGTGCATCGGCGCGGCCGCGTCGAGCAGGCGACCGAGCATGGTCGGCACCACCGACACCAGCGTCGCCCCGAAGCGTCGCGGGGCGAGGCCCACCGCGTCGACGTCGAAGCCCTCGTGCACGACCACGTCGGCCCCGGTCATGCGCGAGCGGGCGAGCACGGCGAGGCCGGCCACGTGGTGGAGCGGCAGGGTGAGCAGCCAGCGGTCGGCGGGCTCGTGGCCGAGCACCGCCGACCAGCCCGCGCCCACCGTCATGGCCCCGGCCACGGTGAGCTCGACCGCCTTCGGGGTCCCGGTGGTGCCCGAGGTGACGACCACCGCCGCCGTCCCGGGTGCGACGGGCACGCCGTCGGGGTGGGGGTGCACGCCGTCGAGGTCGGCGACGTGGGTGGGCGCGACGAGGGCGAGCACCCGGGCGCGCACCGCCGGGGGGGCGTCGGGGTCGAGCACGGTCACCGCCCGCCCGGTGTCCCAGGCGCCGCGCACGAGGTCGGCGGCCCGGTGCCGGGGGGCCACCACGGCCACGAGGTCGACGTCACCGGGGGTGGTCATCGGCGACTACCGTAGCGTCCGTGGGAGTGATCACTCCCACGGTTCGCTCCCCGGATCCCACCCCCGGATCCCCGGTGCCCAGGAGGCCGCCGTGCCCGACCCCGCTCCCGCCGCCCCGTCCGGCGCGTCGGCGCCCCCCACGCCCATCGTGCTCGACGCCGACGGCAACCGGCGCGAGATCCGCCCCGCCCTGCCCTGGGCCGCGGGCAGCGACCGCGAGTGGTCCGACATCCGCTACGAGACCGCCGTGGCCGGCCCCGACACCGGCACCGCCAAGATCGCCAAGATCACCATCGCCCGGCCCGAGGTCCGCAACGCGTTCCGGCCCACCACGCTGTTCGAGCTCATGGCCGCGTTCGAGCTGGCCCGCGACGACCCCCAGGTCGGGACGATCATCCTCACCGGCGAGGGTCCCGAGGCGTTCTGCTCCGGCGGTGACCAGCGCATCCGCGGCGACGACGGCTATGTCGGTCCCGACGGCATCGGCCGACTCAACGTGCTCGACCTCCAGATCCAGATCCGGCGCCTGCCCAAGCCGGTGGTGGCGATGGTCGCCGGGTACGCCATCGGGGGCGGGCACATCCTCCACATCGTCTGCGACCTCACCGTCGCCGCCGACAACGGCCGCTTCGGTCAGACCGGTCCGCGTGTCGGCTCGTTCGACGGCGGGTACGGGTCGGGGCTCCTCGCCCGGTCGGTCGGCCAGAAGAAGGCCCGCGAGATCTGGTTCCTGTGCCGGCAGTACGGCGCGCAGGAGGCACTCGACATGGGCCTCATCAACACGGTGGTCCCGCTCGAGACGCTCGAGGAGGAGACCGTCGACTGGTGCCGACGCATGCTCACGCACAGCCCGCTCGCGCTGCGCATGATCAAGGCGTCGTGCAACGCCGCCGACGACGGGCTCGCCGGGATCCAGCAGCTCGCCGGTGACGCGACCCTCCTCTACTACATGACCGAGGAGGCCCAGGAGGGCAAGAACGCCTACCTGGAGAAGCGTCGCCCCGAGTTCGACCGCTTCCCGCACCGGCCCTGACCGGGCGGTCGCGTCCGGTGTCCTGGTCGTCCCCGCCGCCGGCGGCCCCGCGCCCGAGCGGGCTCGGGATCTGGATCGTGGGAGCGCGCCCGCGCACGCTCCCGGTCTCGGCCGCTCCGGTCGTGGTCGGCACCGCCGCTGCGTACTTCGTCGCCGGGTCGCTCGTGTGGTGGCGGGCCGGCGCCGCGCTGGTCGTGGCCCTGGCCCTGCAGGTCGCGGTCAACTACGCCAACGACTACTCCGACGGCGTGCGCGGCACCGACGACCAGCGCCGGGGCCCGGTCCGGCTCGTCGCCTCCGGCCTGGCGTCGCCCCGGGCGGTACGCACCGCCGCGCTCCTGGCCGGTCTGGTCGCGGCCGCGGCCGGGTTCGCGCTCGCCGCCGCGGTCGACTGGGAGCTGCTCCTCGTGGGCGCGGTCGCCATCGCCGCGGCCTGGGGCTACACGGGTGGGCCCCGGCCCTACGGCTACGTCGGCCTCGGCGAGGTCATGGTGTTCGTGTTCTTCGGGATCGTCGCCACCTGCGGCTCGCAGTACGTGCAGATCGTGACGGTCACCGGCACCGCCTGGTGGGGCTCGTTCGTCGTGGGGTTGCCCACGGTGGCGGTGCTGCTCGCCAACAACATCCGCGACATCCCCACCGACGCCGTGAGCGGGAAGCGCACGCTCGCCGTGCGCCTCGGCCCGGTCCGGGCCCGCCAGGCGTTCGGCGTCTGCATCGCCGGGGCGTTCCTCGCGCTCGCGCTCGTCTGCCTCGACGCCCCGTGGGCGCTGCTCGGCTACCTGGCCGTGCCGCTGGCGATCGTGCCGGTCCACATGGTGTGCACCCGTGACGATCCCCCGTCGCTGATCGCCGGGCTCGTGGGCACGGTGCGGTTCACGATCGTGCTCGCCGTGCTGACCGCGATCGGGATCGCGGTCTCGTGAACCGGGCGTCAGCCCTCGTGCAGGAGCGCAGCGAGCGCGTCGGGACGCTCGAGGTGCAGCGCGTGCCCGGCCCCCGGGACGACCACGGTGCGGGCGTGACTGCCGATCGCGGCGGCCATGGTCTCGGCGAGCTCGCGGTACTTGCGGTCGTAGGCCCCGGTCACGAGGAGCACCGGCATCGTGAGCGTGCCGAGCCGGTCCCAGTACGACGGCTGTGCGCCCTGGCCGAGCGCCCGCAGCTGATGGGTCACCCGTTCCACCGAGTTGCCCCGACGGCGGGCGTCGAGTCCCGCCTGCTCGCGGGGCAGCGACGCGAAGAGCGGCTGGGCCAGCCAGCGCTCGAGGAACGGGTCGAGCCCGTCGCGCTCCACGTCGTGCGCGAGCTGGTCGTCGGCGGCTCGGCGGGCGGCCCGCTCCCGCGGGTCGCGGATGCCCGGCGACGCGCTCACCAGCACCAACGACTCCACCAGGTCAGGACGCTCCAGTGCGAGCGCCAGGCAGAGGCGCCCGCCCATGGAGTAGCCCACGTAGCGCGCCTGGCCCCCGCGGGCCCCGATCACCGCTGCGGTCGTCTCGAAGTCGAGGGCCTCGGGCACCTCGACCGCAAGGGCGTCGGCCGCCGGCCCGAGGGCGTCGAGCACGGGGTCCCAGGAGTCGGCGGTCTGGGTGAACCCGTGGACGAGGATCGTGCGCACCCCGGCATGATCGCAGGATCGGCCACCGATCCGGGGGTGCGGGCCCGGTGAGCCGCGATGCCCACACCGCCTTCTCCCGGGCCGTCGTCGACGAGTGGGTCCGGGGCGGGGTGGCCCACGCCTGCGTGGCCCCCGGCTCCCGCTCCACCCCGATGGCCCACGCCCTGGCCGTCGACGGGCGCATCGCCGTCCACGTGTTCCTCGACGAGCGCTCGGCCGCGTTCGCCGCCCTCGGGATCGGCCGGGCCACCGGCCGCCCGGCGGTGGTGCTGTGCACCTCGGGCACGGCGGCGGCGAACTTCCACCCCGCCGTGGCCGAGGCCGACCTCGGGCGGGTGCCGCTCGTCGTCGCCACCGCCGACCGCCCGCCCGAGCTGCTCCACGTCGGCGCGCCCCAGACCATGGGGCAGGCCGGTCTCTACGGGAGCGCCGTGCGGTGGTTCGTCGACCTCGGTCCCCCGGTCGACGAGCCGGGCGTCGGTGCCGTGTGGCGGGCGACCGCCGCCCGCACCGTCACCGTGGCCACCGGGCCCCCGGCCGGCCCGGTGCACTGGAACCTGCCCTTCCGGGAGCCGCTGGTGCCCACCGGCGACCCGCTGGTCGAGGTGCCGGGCCGGCCCGACGGTGCGCCCTGGACCCGGGTGGGCCGGACCGTGCGGGTGGCCGACCGCGACGTGGTGGCCCGGGTCGCCGCGCTGGTGCGGGCCCACCCCCGGGGCGTGATCGTGGCCGGATGGGGATCGGGGGCCGACCCCGACCTCGTGGCCCGGGTCGCCGACCTCGCCGCGTGGCCGGTGCTCGCCGACGGGGTCTCGGGCCTGCGTGCAGGGCCGTTCGCCGTGTCGACCTACGACCCGCTGCTCCGGGTGCCCGCGTTCGCGGCGTCCCACCGGCCCGACGTCGTGCTGCGCCTCGGCGCGCCGACCACCGGACGGGTCCTCGGCGAGCATCTGCGCGACGTCCCCGTGGTCGTGCTCGACCCCGCCGACACCTGGGCCGACCCGTCGCGGGCCGCTGTGGAACGGGTGGCCGGCGACGCCGACGGGTTCCTGCGTGCGCTGGCGGTGTCGCTCCAGGGTGGTCGGGCCGACCGTGCGTGGCTCGACGACTGGCTCGGCGCCGAGGCCGCGGCCCGCGTGGCCGTCGACGCCCACCTCGACGGGTGCACCGAGGCGTTCGAGGGTCGCATCGCGCGCGACGTCGTCGACGCCGTGCCCGACGGTGGCGCGTTCGTGGTCGCGTCGAGCATGCCGATCCGCGACGTCGAGTCGTTCGCCCGGCCCCGGACCGGGATCGCGGTGCACGCGAACCGGGGCGTCAACGGCATCGACGGGTTCGTGTCGACTGCGATCGGCGTCGCGCTCGGGTCGGGAGTGCCGACGGTCGCGCTGCTCGGCGACCTCTGCTTCCTCCACGACGCCAACGGAATGCTCGGCGCCGCGCGACGCGGGATCGACTGCACGTTCGTGGTGGTCGACAACGACGGCGGCGGGATCTTCTCGTTCCTGCCCCAGGCCGAGGCGATGCCGGGGGAGTTCGAGACCCTGTTCGGCACCCCCCAGGGAGTGGACCTCGCGGCGTTGGCGGCGGCCCACGGCGTCACCGTGGTCGACGCGACCGTCGACGCGCTCCCGGACCTGGTGGCGGGCGTCGCCGGGGGCGGCGTCCGGGTGGTGCGGGTCCGCACCGACCGCGCCGCCAACGTCGCGCTCCACCGGGCGACCTGGGCCGCCGTCGCCGCCGCCCTCCCCCCGAGCATGTGACGCTGGACCACGAAATAGGTGGTCGACCGTCACATGCTCGGAAGGAGGAGCGGGGGGGGGGGGGGGGGGGGGGGGGGGGGCTCAGGGGACGACGAGGGCGCGGAGCATGGGCTCGAACTTCGCCACCGTCTCGGCCCACTCCGAGTCGGGGTCGGACCCGGCCACGATCCCGGCGCCGGCCCGCAGCAGCGCCCGGGTTCCGTCGAGCTGGGCGCCCCGCAGAGCCACCGCGAACGCGCCGTCGCCCCGGGCGTCGACCCACCCGACCGGGCCGGCGTAGGGCCCACGGTCGAACGGCTCGAGCCGCCGGATGGCGTGGAGCGCAGCGTCGGTGGGCGTGCCGCCGACCGCAGGCGACGGGTGCAGGAGCCGGGCGAGGTCGAGGGCGCTCGGCGCGTCGGCACTGTCACCGGCGGCGAGCGAGCCGCCGATCGGGGTGACCAGGTGCGCGAGGCTGCCGAAGTGCTCGACCACCGGGGCGTCGGGCACGGCGATGGTGTCGGCCACGGGGGCGAAGGCGGCGCGCACCGCGTCGACGACGAAGCGGTGCTCGCGCGCGTCCTTGCCCGATGCGCTCAGCCGGGCCGCGACCTCGGCCGCCGCGGAGCCCGGTGCGGTGCCCGCCATCGGCCGCGACTCAAAGCGTGATCCGGTGCGCCGCACCAGCAGCTCGGGCGTCGCGCCGACGAACCCGCCGTCGGCGTAGAGGATGCACCCGGGCTGCTGACTGCGCAGGCGCCGCAGCACGGCCCGGGGGTCGAAGGGCGTGTCGGCCTCGACCAGCACCTCGCGGGCCAGCACGACCTTGTCGTAGCGACCGGTGCGGATCTCAGTGAGGGCGGTCGCGACGGCCTGCTCCCACCACTCGCGCGCCTCCACCGCCTGCACGGCGTAGCGGCTCGCCCGTGGCCGCAACGCGGGCACACTCTCGAGCGGCGGGCCGATGTGGGTGATCCAGCCAGCGCCGTCGGCGCCGCGCCCGACGATGCGGGCCGGGATCGTGAGGACGGCGTCGGCGTCGCGGTCGAAGGGCAGGGCCCCCACCGCGACCGGGCCGGTGCCGGGCCGGTCGACCTCGTCGTCGGTGACGATGGCGGCGAGCGCCTCGGTCACCCGTGCGACTGGGACCCGCGCTGCGACCCCGCCGGTCGCGATGCCGGCACCCTGCTCGCTCCAGACGAAGCCGTCGGGGCCGAGCGCGTCGAGCAGGTCGTCGACGGTGTCGAGGGCCCGGGTGACGGCCCGGAGCCCGTGCGCACCGGCGGTGGAGGCGACGACGCCGTGTTCGCTCATACCCGGGTTCCCGTCAGCAACTGGACCGATCCGCCGGTGAACGTGCGACGGTCGGAGCCGCCGAACCCGGCGTCGTGCATCGCCTGGAGCAACACCGCCGGACCCGGCAGGTATGCCGTGGACCGGGGGAGGTACGAGTAGGCGTCGCGGTCGCCGGCCAGGGCCCGACCGATCAGCGGGACCGCCCCCCGGAACCACACGGCGTTGCCCACCCGCATGATCCGGGGCTCGGGGACGGCGGCGTCGAGCGCGGCGAGGCGTCCGCCGGGCCGCAGCACCCGGGCGCACTCGCCGAGCACCACCGGGAGGTCGACGAAGTTGCGCAGGGCGAACCCGCAGAGCACGCCGTCGATGGAGCCATCGGGGAACGGCATCCCGGCGGCGTCGCCGCGCACGAGCGGCGCCGCCGTGCGGGCGCAGCGCAGCATCCCCTCGGAGAAGTCGAGGCCGACGGCCCGGTACCCGTACCCCTCGAGGTCGCGGCACAGGTCGGCGGTCCCGCACGCGAGGTCGAGCACCAGGGAGCCGAGCGGCAGCCCGAGCGACTCGACCGCGTGGCGCCGCCACCGGCGGTCCTGCCCGAGCGAGATGACCCGGTTCATGCGCTCGTAGCCGGGCGCGAGCCGGTCGAACATCGCCTGCACCGCGCGGTGCTTGGCCTCGCCCTCGGGGAGGGCGCCGTCGGGGCCGAGGACCCGGTCGGTGGTCATCGCCCGGCCCTCACGCCGCACCCCAGCCGGGCTCGGCCCGGGCCGCGGCGAGCTCCGTGGGCTCACCGACCTGTTCAAGGTGGGCCTGGGCGACCTCGAGCAGCACGCGCCGGAAGTGCGCGGCGACGAGCGTGGTCACGGTGGGCAGCAGCGTGCGGAACGCGGCGACCAGGCGCTCGGCCCGCTCGTCGTCGCCGAGGTCCTCGGCCCGGAGCGGCGCCCGCACGTGCTCGTCGAACAGTCGCACCGCGTCCTCGGCGATCGCGTGCGTCGCCGCGTCGTGGCGCCCGGCCAGCGAGAGCAGCTCGCTCAGGGGGAAGCCCGCCTCGAGCAGCGCGAGCCCGCCCCGCACGAGGTCGACGTCGCTCGGGGCGAAGCGCTCCTCGCCGTCGACGGTGCGCGGCACGAGGATCCCGGCCTGGACGACCGCACCGAGCAGGGGCGCGGGGACCCCGGCCCCGGCGGCGACGTCGTCGAGCGTCAGGGGCACGCCCTCGTCACCGGGATCGTCGGTGCCCGCGGCGGCGGTGGCCACGGCGGCGGCCACCGCGGCGTCGGCGGCGTCAAGCTCACCGTCGAGGAGCCGGCGGATGACCGCGAGCGAGAAGCCCCGCTGCTGGAGGTCGCGGATGCGGGCCAGCCGGTCGGCGTGCTCGTCGCCGTACCAGGCGATCCGGCCCCGGCGGACCGGCGGGGGGAGCAGGCGGCGCTTCTGGTAGAAGCGGACGGTGTCGACGGAGACGTCGGCCGCCCGGGCGAGGTCCTCCACCCGCAGCGTGGCCGTCTCCATGACCCCGCATTCTAGGAGTGCTCACTCCCAGGGTTGACACGCGGCGGCCCGGGGTCGGCCCACACCGGGGCCCGCTTCTCCACGAAGGCCCGGGCGCCCTCGATCCCGTCGGGGGAGGCGGCCACCTCCCGCAGCACGTCCCGGTTGAGGGCCCAGCCCCCGGCCCGGTCGGTGTCGGCGGCCCCGAGGACCAGGCGCCGGGCGCCCCGGACCGCGGCGGGGCTGTTGGCCACGATGCGGTCGGCCAGGGCGAGGGCCTCGCCGAGCATCCGGTCGGCCGGCACCACCCGGTTCACGAGGCCGAGCTCGGCGGCCCGGGCGGCGGGGACGGGGTCGCCGAGCATCGCGAGCTCGAGCGCCACCGCGAGGGGCACCCGCTGGGCGAGCCGGACCGGTCCGCCGGCCGCAGCGAGGAGCCCCCGCTGCACCTCGGGCAGTCCGAACACCGCGGTGTCGGCCGCGACGACGAGGTCGCACGCGAGCACGATCTCGAACCCGCCCGCGAGCGCGGCCCCGTTCACCGCTGCGATCAGCGGCACGCGCAGCTCCCGCGAGGTGATCCCGGCGAACCCGCCGCGCGCAGTGATGATCTCGCCGCCCTGCCCGGCCGCGATCACCTTGAGGTCGGCGCCGGCGCAGAAGACCGGTCCGGTCCCGGTGACGACCACGCACCACACGCCCGGGTCGGCCTCGATCTCGTCGAGCGCAGCCTCGATCGACCGGGAGGTGTCGGGGTCGATCGCGTTGCGGGCCTCGGGTCGGTCGAGTCGCAGGATCTCGACCTTCCCGCTCCGTTCACGGTGCAGGGTCATGGGTCCTCCCGGTCGTGGGACGCAGGTGCGTCGGGTTGGTCAGCGGCGCTGAGCAGCTCCACCGTCTCGGGCGGGCCCATGAGCCGGTCGCTCCCCGGCCGCAGGAGGCGCTGACCGACGACTCCGAGCGCCAGCAGCGCGGCGGCGACGGTGGTGGTGGCGCGCAGCCCGACCGAGTCGGCGATCCGGCCCTGCACGATCGCGCCGATCGGGTAGAGGGTGCCGAGGATCAGCATGTTGACGCTCATCACCCGACCCCGCATCTCGGTGGGGGCCCGGAGCTGCGCGACGGTGTTGAAGCCCGAGAGGCAGGCCAGGTAGGCCGCGCCCACCCCGAAGATCGCCGCGGCCGCGAACCCGATCGTCGGGGCCAGCGCGTACGCGACGAGCAGCGCCGGCAGCGCGCTCAGCCCCACGAGCACGACCCGGCGGATCCCGAACCGGTGGCTCAGCCCGCCGAGCATCAGGGCCATGACCACCGCGCCGACCCCCTGGGCGGTGACCAGCAGCGACGTGCCGAAGTCCTCGTCGCCGAACACCTTCAGCGCGACCGCGGGGACCAGCGCGATGAACGGGGCTGCGAGCAGCGAGTTGAGGGAGAGGTAGCCGACCACCGCCCGCAGGCCGGGGTCGCCGCGCACGTAGCGGAAGCCCGACGCGATCGATCCCCGGATCGACTCGCCCACTTTCGGCGTGGGGGCCGGGAGGGCGAGCGGCGCGATCGCCGCGATCACCGCCAGGAAGCTGAGCGCGTTGACCGCGAACGCCCACGTGTAGCCCCCGAGCGCGATGACCACCCCGGCCAGCGCGGGCCCGACGACCCGCCCGAGGTTCCACTGGGCCGACCCGAGCGCCATGGCCGCGGGGACGTCCTCCCGGGGGACGAGGTCGGGGAGCAGGGCCTGGTAGGTGGGGAAGCCGAGGGCGGAGGCGCACCCGGCGGCGAACACGATGACGGTCACCACCGCCGGGTGGGCGGCGTCCATCGCCGCCAAGGCGGTGAGGAGCCCGGCGAGCAGCATCTGCGCGCTCACGGTCGTGAGCAGCAGGCGGCGGCGGGGGATCCGGTCGGCCAGGGCGCCCCCGACGAGGCCGGCCGTGGCTGCGGGGAAGAACGCCGCCGCCGACACCAGCCCGGCCCAGCTCGCCTGCCCGGTCTCGGTGGTGACGAGGATCCCGACCGCCACCGTCTCCATCCACGTGCCGATGTTCGAGACGAACGCCCCGGCCCAGAAGCGCGCGTAGGCGCGCTGGCGGAACGGCGCGAGCGACCGTGGGAGGGGCACGGCCTATTCGTCGACGTCGTGCGGGGGTGGCGGGAACGGGTCGCGGGCGAGGTCGTCGGTGCGGGCGGGACCGTCCCAGTCCCAGGCGTCGATCTGGGCCCGACTGCGCCGACCCGCGAGCGCGCGCATCATCTCGAACCGGGTCGCGCGCAGGCCGGTGGCGGGCGGCCCGGTCCCGAGCGTGACCGGGCCGTCCTCCAGGGTGAGGAGCAGCGCCGGTCGCCCGGTGGCGTCGAGACGCTCGCCGAGTCGGTCGAGGATCCAGGTGCCGCCCGCGAGCACCGCGTCGGAGTCGCGTGCACCCGGGGCGCCGAGGAGGAGCCGCAGGTCGTGCTCGTGGGTGCACGCGTCGAACACCCACTGCCCGGCCACGCTGCCGAACACCGCGGCCACCGCCTCGACCTGCGGACCGGTCTCGTCCCACTCGGCGCAGAGGTCCGCGACCGAGCGGTCGCGCCGGGCGTCGACCTGGGCCGCGGTCCAGGCGTCGGTGCCCGCGCCCTCGAGGCGCCCGGCGAGGATGTCGGCGTCGACCCCGACGAGGTGGGCGAGCACGTCGCGGCCCCGCCACTCGGGCGTGGTGGGGCAGATCGCGTCCATCGCCGTGGGGTCGGCCGCCCGGACCAGGGTGGTCACCCGGTCCCGCAGCGCCGCTCGGGCCACGCCGCACGCCGCAGCGTCGGTCGCCACGTCAGCCGCCCGGCCCGACGCCGGTGGGGCAGCGCTGGCCGGTGCCGCCGAGGCCGCAGTAGCCGCCCGGGTTCGCGGCGAGGTACTGCTGGTGGTACGGCTCCGCGTAGTAGAAGGGACCGGCGGTGGCGATCTCGGTCGTGATCGGGCCGAACCTTGCGCCGGTGAGCACGGTCTGGAACGCGTCGCGGGTCGCCCCGGCGGCGCGGCGCTCGGCGTCGGTCGTCCAGTAGACCGCCGAGCGGTACTGCGTGCCGACGTCGTTGCCCTGGCGCATCCCCTGGGTCGGGTCGTGGTTGTCCCAGAACACCCGCAGCATCTCCTCGTAGGTGGTGACCGCAGGGTCGAACACCGCGAGCACGACCTCGGTGTGGCCGGTCCGGCCCGAGCACACCTCCTCGTAGGTGGGGTTGGGCGTGTAGCCGCCGGCGTAGCCGACCGCGGTCGTGTGCACGCCCGGCGCGGTCCAGAACTTGCGCTCGGCCCCCCAGAAGCAGCCCATGCCCACGACGATCGTCGCGAACCCGTCGGGGAACGGGGGGACGTACGGCGTGCCGAGCACGAGGTGCTCCCGCACGATCGGCATGGTCTCGCTCCGGCCGGGGAGCGCCCGCTCCGGGGTCACCATCTCGGTCTTCGTGCCGAACCAGCCCATCGAACCCTCCGGAGGTGTGGCGGATGCGCCCCCAAGAGTAGGGCGGGCGCGGGCGAGGGCGCCCCGGAGGGCGCCCTCGGTCCGTCGTACTGGATGCTGCTGGTGCTGCCGTGATCAGGGCACGGTGATCAGGGCACGGTGATCAGGTTCGAGGCCACCGAGGTGGCCCCGGCGGCGCTGCCGATCCGGGGGGTCACCGTGCAGCGGTACCGCTTGCCTGCGCTCAGGTTGCTCACCGTGACCGGCGACGCGGTCGCGGTGCCGGTCCGGGTCGCACCGCCGTTGGTGGAGGTGCAGGTGGCCCGGTAGTTGGTGACGGTGAGGCCGCCGCTGCCCGGCACGAACGACACCTGCGTCGCCCGGCCGACCGGAGCCGAGGCGACGACGTTGCGGGGTGCGGCCTGGGGGACGACGAATCCGGGGGCGTCGACCCACGGAGACGCGCCCACGCCGTTGACCGCCCGCACCGAGCAGACGTAGCTCGCCCCCTGGGTGAGTGCGGTGAGTTGGGCGCGGCGGACCGCGGGGGTGAGCGTCGCGGTGCGGGTCACGCCGCCGGTGCTCGAGATGCAGCGGGCTTCCTGGCTGGTGACGGGTCGGGCCGCCCCGCCGGGGGTGACCGACCAGGCGAGGGTCACGTTCCGACCCGACGGCAATGCCGGGGCGGTCTGGGTCAGTGCGGTCGGCGCGTTCGGTGCACCGATGATCAGGATCGTGTTCGACCAGGCCGACAGGGGGCCTTCGTCGCCGTCGCCGCCGCCTTCGTTGTTCGGGGCGCCGTAGCGGGCGCGGACCTTGCACCGGTACTCGTAGCCGGGGGTGAGGTTCACCCACACCGGGAGGGTGGGCCAGTGCACCCAGGCGGCGGGGGGTGTGGTCGAGGTCTGTGGGGTGCCGGGCGGCATGCAGCGGGTCTGGTAGCCGATCGGGGTCGGACCCGGGGGTGGGGTCGCCGACACCGTCCCGCGGCCGGGGCCGGGCCCGGCGGTCAGGGTCACGCCGGTGGGAGCGGACTTCACGTAGTAGGTGAACAGGCCGGTGCCGCCGGTCGAGGCCTGGCCCGACACGGTCACCACCACGTCGGCGGTCCCGGGGCCGGGGACCCCGCCGGTCACGCAGGTCAGCTCGGTCGCGCTGTTCACGGTCACCGACCCGCACGTGAAGCCGGCCCCGCCGATCGTGACCGTCGCCCCGGTCGCGAAGCCGGTGCCGGTGATCGTCACCGTCCGGCCCCCGGTCGTCCAGTCCCACGCCGGTGTGATCGCCGACACGGTCGGCGGGGCTACGTATAGGACGCAGCCGACCGCCACCCCGTACGGGTTGTTCCCGACGTTGATCGTGCTGGTGACGGCGGGTGGGGTCGCGGTGGCGTCGATCCTCGACACGGTGCCGTCGTTGCCAATGAAACTGTTGGCGACCCAGACGGTGGTGCCGTCGGGTGACACCGCCACCCCGTACGGGAGGCTCCCGACGTTGATCGTGTTGGTGACGGCGGGTGGGGTCGCGGTGGCGTCGATCCTCGACACGGTGCCGTCGAAGGAGTTGGTGACCCAGACGGTGGTGCCGTCGGGTGACACCGCCACCCCGTCCGGGAGGCTCCCGACGTTGATCGTGTTGGTGACGGCGGGTGGGGTCGCGGTGGCGTCGATCCTCGACACGGTGCCGTCGATGCGGTTGGTGACCCAGACATTGCACTCGACCGCGCCGTAGGTGTAGAGCCCGGTGCCACCGGTCGAGGCCTGGCCGCTGACGGTCACCACCACGTCGACGGTGCCGGCGGCACGGGCGCCGGTCGTGCACGACAGCGACGTCGTGAGCGTGACGTTCACCGACGTGCACGCGACGCCGCCGACCACCACGTCGGTGGCGCTGTCGACGAATCCGGTCCCGGTGATCGTCACGACCGTGCCGCCGTCGGTGCTCCCGAACGACGGTGCGATCGCCGACACCGTCGGTGCCGCCAATAGGACGCAGCCGACCGCCACCCCGTACGGGTCGTTCCCGACGTTGATCGTGTTGGTGACGGCGGGTGGGGTCGCGGTGGCGTCGATCCTCGACACGGTGCCGCCGCCGATGCCGCCGAGTTTGGTGACCCAGACGGTGGTGCCGTCGGGTGACACCGCCACCCCGAGCGGGTCGTTCCCGACGTTGATCGTGTTGGTGACGGCGGGTGGGGTCGCGGTGGCGTCGATCCTCGACACGGTGCCGTCGAAGGAGTTGGTGACCCAGACGGTGGCGCCGTCGGGTGACACCGCCACCCCGTC
>VGBI01000068.1 GCA_016870595.1 Actinomycetota bacterium | reverse complement strand
CCCCTCGACCTCGCCATCGACCTCGGCACGGCCAACACCCTCGTCTACGCCCGCGGGCGCGGCATCATCCTGTTCGAGCCCACCGTCATCGCCCTCAACAGCCGCACCCAGGAGCTGCTGGCGATGGGCAACCAGGCCTGGCACATGATCGGGCGCACCCCGGGGCACATCGTCGCCGTGCGCCCGCTCCGCGGCGGCGCGATCACCGACTTCGAGATCACCCAGCGCCTCATCCGCCTGATCTTCGAGCGCTCGGGGGTGAACCGCCTCCAGCGGGCCCGGGTGCTGGTGTGCGTCCCGTCGGGGATCACCCACGTCGAGCAGCGGGCCGTGCTCGAGGCCACCCGGCGGGCCGGCGCGTCGCAGACCTTCCTCATCGAGCAGCCGATGGCCGGTGCGATCGGCGCGGGGCTGCCGATCCACGAGCCGCTCGGGAACATGGTCGTCGACATCGGCGGCGGAACCAGCGAGGTGGCGGTGATCTCCCTCGGCGGGATCGTCGCGTTGCGCGCCGTCCGGGTGGGGGGCTTCGACCTCGACCACGCGATCCAGGCCCACCTCCGGCGGGTGCACAACGTCGCCGTGGGCGAGCGCACCGCCGAGGAGGTCAAGCTCGCGATCGGATCGGCCCACCCGACCCCCGACGAGCTCCAGGCCGAGGTGCGGGGCCGCGACCTGATGAGCGGGATGCCCCGGACCATCGTCCTCGATCCGGCGGAGGTCCGCGAGGCCATCGCCGAGCCCGTCCAGATGGTGGTCAACGCGGTGAAGCAGGCGCTCGCCGAGACGCCCCCCGACCTGGCCCAGGACCTGCTGGAGGTGGGGATCCGCCTCGTCGGCGGCGGGGCCATGCTGCGCGGGCTCGACCGGCTGATCTCCCGTGAGACCGGGGTGCCGGTGAGCCCGGTCGAGATGCCGTTGGAGACCGTCGTCCTCGGTGCCGGCCGTTGCCTCGAGAGCTTCGACCGGCTCCGCGACATGTTCATGGACAAGGCGTCGCGCTGATCCCGGTTCCGGCCTCGGCGGCCCGGAGGTCCTCGGCCGCCTGACGCACCTGCCAGTCGCGGTCACCGAGCGCGGTGTCGATCGCTGCGTCGACGGCGGGCCCGGCGAAGGGGGCGAGGGCGAGCACGGCCCGGCGCCGGACGGCCGGCTTGTCGGTGCACGCGGCCAGCACGGCGTCGAGCCCGGCGGGGTCCCCGATCGCGCCGAGCGCGGCGACCGCGGCTTCGCGGGCGAGCGCATCGGGGTGGACCCGTGCCGCATGGGCCAGCGCCGCGACCGCCGTCGGGCCTGCGCCTTCCGCGTGTTCGCCGAGGGCCCACGCCGCCGCTTCCACCACGGTGACCTCGGCGTCGTCGAGCAGGCCGACCAGCGCGCCGACGGCACCGGGGTCGACGGCCCGCCGCCGGGCCGCCAGTGCGGGTGCGACCTCGGCGGCCCGGCGCCGCACCCGCGCCGCGGGATCTCGGGTCGCAGCGAGCCACCGGCGCGCCGCGGTCCGGACCGGGGCCGCCCGCACGAGCGCAGCGACCGCCACCGCCCGGATGTCCGGGTCCGGGTCCCCGGCCGCGGCGTCCACCCTGCGGAGGTCCGCGCCCGTCAGGCGCCCGCTCAGGCCCAGGGTCGCGACGTGGGCGGCCCGCTCGGTCGCGGAGGCGGCGCCGTCGGCCGGGGTCAGAGACCGCTCTCGATCGCGGTGAAGAGCAGCCCGACCCCGATCCCGATGACGGCGGCGATCACGAGCCCGGCGATCACGACCACCAGCACCCACCGGACCAGGGCCCCGGCCTTGCGCGCCGTCTTCACGGCGAGGTGAGGGCCGGCGGGCTGCGGGTCGACAGGGTTCCAGGTCATGGCACTCTGGGGCTTCCTCGGCCGGGCGATCGGGCTCGGCACTGAACCTAGGCGATCCCGGATCGCAGGGCCACATGGATCACACCGCCGGAGCCGGAGCCGGAGCCGGTTCGCCGCCGCCTGGGGTGGCGCCCCCTTCGCCGCGCGGGCGGGCGAGCGCGCGGCTGGCGGTGCTCGTGGCGCTGGGCACGCTCCTCGTGATCGGCGTCCTCGTCGCCGCCGCGTTCGTCCGGGTGCCCTACGTCGTGATCTCGCCCGGCTCGGCCACGCCGCTCGACGACGAGGTCCTGCAGGTCGAGGGCGCCCCGACCTATCCCCACGACGGTGCGCTCCTCTACCTCACCGTGGCGGTCAGCACCCAGGACCCCAACCTCTACCGCTACCTGTTCGCCCGGCTCGACGACGACGCCTCCGTCGAACGTCGGCAGACGGTGATCGGGTGCGCGGGCTTCCCCGAGAGCGCCCGCCTCGCGCGTGAGCAGATGGATCAGTCCCAGGACGTCGCGAAGACGGTGGCGCTGCGGCGACTCGGCTACACGGTGCCGTCGGAGCCGAGCCGCGTGCTGGTGGTGGGCATCGTGTGCGACGGTCCCTCGCGCGGTCGTCTCGAGCTCGGCGACGTGGTCGTCGCCGTCGATGGCACCCCGGTGACCGCGGCCGACGAGGTGCGCTCCCTGATCGTGGCCCGGTCGCCCGGGGAGACGGTCGAGTTCACGGTGGAGCGGGACGGTCGTCGCGAGACGGTGGCGGTGCCGCTGGGCCGCCGCGACGGGCAGGCCTACGCGGGCATCGTGACCCAGACCGACCGGCGCCACGCGCTCCCGGTCGACGTGCGCATCGACACCGCCCGGGTGAGCGGCCCCTCGGCCGGGCTCGCGTTCGCCCTCGCCGTCATCGACGACCTCACCCCGGGTGACCTGACCGGCGGCGCTGCCGTCGCGGTGACCGGGACCATCGCCGAGGACGGTGCCGTCGGCCCGGTCGGGGGCGTCGCTCAGAAGGCGGTGGTGGCCCGGGAGGCCGGCGCGCGCCTGCTGCTCGTCCCCGCCGGTGAGGTGGCCGAGGCCCGGGCCCGGGCGGGCGGGGTGCGGGTCGTGGGTGTGCGCACGCTCGACGACGCCCTCGACGTGCTCACCCGGCGCAGCGGGGTGCCCGTGGGATCGATGGCGGCGCCGACCGGGGCGGCGTCGTAGCATCCTCTCGTGACGCGCAGCGGCGACCCCCTCGGCAGCCTCTTCGCCCGGATCCGCACCGGGGTCGACACCGACGAGCCGCTCGCCGACGAGCCGCCCGCCGGATCCCCGCCGCCGACGACGGTGGCCGAGGCCCCGGCCGAGCCGGAGCCCGCGCGCGTCCCCGAGCCCGCCACCGGGCCCGTCACCGCCACCGCCGCCCCTGTGACCGGCGCCGAGGAGTTCCCCATCGCCGTGACCGAGCTGGTCGAAGGCGTCGCGGTCGAGCCGGAGCCCCGCTGGCCGGTGTTCTCGGTGGCCGAGTCCACCACGCTCGACGACGTGGCGCTGCGCCGCCGACGCGACGCCGTCGTCGGCACCGCCGTCGCCGACCTCGCACCCCGGGTGAAGCGGCTCCTCCAGGACGAGCAGAACGAGCTGCTCGACGCGGCCCGCCGTCAGAAGGGGCGGCGGGACCCGGTCGAGGTCGTCCCCGCCGAGGCGACGACGGTCGCCGCCTGGGCCGCGGTCTTCGGACCGGCGGTCGACGACGCGTACGGGGCCGGCCGCGCCCTCGGCGGTGGCCGCACCCGCCCCGCGCCCGCCGGGCTCACTGAGCAGCTCGTGGCGCTGATCGCCGTCCCGCTGCGGGACCGGGTCGTCGCCGCGCTCCAGGACGTCACCCGGGACGGACCCTTCTCGGGTGCGCCCGAGCGGCAGCGGGCCGTGGCCGGGGCGGTGGGCGCGCGCTACCGGGAGTGGCGCGGACAGGAGCTCGACGCCGCCGTCGGCGACGTCGCGGCCTGGGCCTTCGCCCGTGGGATCTTCGATGCCACCCCCGAGGGGATGTGCCTGCGGTGGGTGCCCGCCGAGGAGCAGCAGTGCCCCGACGCCGACGACAACGCGCTCGAGCCCACCGGGCGGGGCCGGCCCTTCCCGACCGGCCAGTCGTGCCCACCCGCGCACGCCGGGTGCCGCTGCCTCGTGGTGCCCGTACCGGACTGACGGCCGACGGTCGGGCGCCGCCGCCGGCCCACTAGCCTGATCGGCGATGCGCGTGCCCCAGTACGAGCGGCGACGCTTCCGCCTCCGGGGCTGGATGATCGCCCTGGTCGTCCTCCTGCTCGTGCTCCTGTTCAGTCTGCGGGGCCTCGCCGGCTTCTACACCGACTTCCTCTGGTTCGAGTCGGTCGGCCAGCGCGACACCTGGGGTCGCCTGCTCGTGGCCCGGATCGTGCCGGCCCTCGTGTTCACCGTCGCGTTCTTCGTGATCATGCTGGTCAACCTGGTGATCGCCGACCGGCTCGCCCCGCGCCTGCGGGTCGGGCCGCTCACCCCCGAGGACGAGATGGTCACCCGCTACCGGCAGGCGACCGATCGGTACACGGGGCGGATCCGGGCCGGGGTCGCGCTGTTCTTCGCCCTGATCGCCGGGCTCGGGGTCTCGGCCCAGTGGCAGGACTGGGTCCTGTTCAACCACCGGGTCGACTTCGCCGCCTCCGACCCCCAGTTCGGGCGCAACGTCGGCTTCTACGTGTTCCAGCTGCCGTTCATCCGCTTCATCATCGACTGGCTCTTCGCCGGGTTGGTGATCGTCCTGCTCGTCACGGCGGTCGCCTATTACCTGAACGGCGGCATCCGCTTCCAGACCCCCGGCGAGCGTGTGACGCCCCAGGTGAAGGCCCACCTCTCGGTGATCCTCGCCGTGATGGCGTTGGTCAAGACGGCCGAGTACTTCTTCGCACGCTTCGAGCTGAACTTCTCGACCCGGGGCTCGGTCGACGGGGCCTCCTACACCCAGGTCAACGCCGAGCTCCCCGCACTCAACCTGCTCGTCTTCATCTCGGTCGTCGCGGCGGGACTGTTCATCTGGAACATCTGGCGCCGGGGCTGGGTGCTCCCGATCATCGCCGTCGGTCTCTGGGGCTTCGTCTCCATCGTGGTCGGCACGATCTACCCCGCGATCATCCAGCAGTTCCGGGTCAATCCGAACGAGTTCGCCCAGGAGCGCCCGTACATCGCCCGCAACATCGCGGCCACCCGTGACGCCTTCGGCCTGACCGCGATCGAGCCGCGCCAGTACGAGTACACCGAGGAGCTCACGCCCGCGGTGGTCGAGGCGAACACCACGACGATCGACAACGCCCGGCTCTGGGACCCCGCCGTGCTCGAGGCGGTCTACGCCCAGGTCCAGGAGCTCCAGACCTACTACACGGTCGACGACGTCGACGTCGACCGCTACTTCATCGACGGCGAGGTCATCCAGACCGCCACCTCGGTCCGCGAGGTGAGCGGCGACGCCCTGCCGACCCAGTCGTGGATCAACGAGAAGATCGTCTACACGCACGGGTACGGCCTGATCGCGTCGCCGATGAACCAGGAGAGCCAGGGCGGCCCCACGTTCTTCGCCCGTGACATCCCGGTCCAGGACCTCGGGATCGGCGTCAGCGCCCGGGGCGCGCAGATCTACTTCGGGGAGCAGCAGGGCGACTACGTCATCGTCGGCGCGAAGCAGAAGGAGTTCAACTACCCGCGCCAGGGTGTGCGCGATTCGCTGACCCGGTACCGGGGTGACGACGGCGTCCGGCTCAGCAGTTTCGTGCGGCGGGTCGCGTTCGCGCTGCGCTTCAGCGACGTCAACCTGCTCGTCTCCGGGCAGATCCGCCCCGATCAGTCGAAGCTCATCATGTTCCGCTCGATCCGCGACCGCATCGAGCAGCTGGCGCCGTTCCTGCGCTACGACACCGACCCCTACGCGGTGGCGGTCGACGGGCGGATCGTGTGGGTGGTGGACGCCTACACCGTCTCGTCGAAGTACCCGTACTCCCAGTACGTCGACGGGGTGGGCGGAATCTCGGGACGCGTCAACTACGTCCGCAACTCGGTCAAGGTCACGGTCGATGCCTACAACGGCGACGTGCAGTTCTACGTCGTCGACCGCACCGACCCGATGGTGCGGGCGTGGCGCCAGGCGTTCCCGACCCTCTTCTCCGACTTCTCGGCGATGCCCGACGGGCTGAAGGACCACCTCCGCTACCCCGAGGACCTATTCCGGGTCCAGGCCGACGTCTACGCCACGTACCACGTCGTGGAGCCGCGCCGGTTCTTCCAGGGCTCGGAGCGCTGGCTGATCTCCCCCGACCCCAACGAGGCACTCTCCGGCGTCACGACGGTCGAGACGCCCACCGCGGCCCCTGACTCCCGGGCCACCGCCAGCCGCCCGGCGTCGATCCGGGCGACCACGAAGCGCCAGGACCCCTACAACCTCTACATCCGGCTCCCCGGCGACGACCGTGAGACCTTCCTGATGCTCCAGGCCTTCGTGCCGGTGTCGCAGAACAACGAGCAGCTGCGGCTGGTGTCGTTCCTGTCGGCCAAGGCCGACCGCCGCAACTACGGCCAGCTCGAGTCGTTCGTCATGCCCCAGGGCCAGCAGGTCACCGGTCCGGTGCAGGCGGCACTCGAGATCAACCAGGACCAGCGCATCGCGTCGCAGTTCACCCTGCTCGACCAGCAGGGGTCACGGCTCATCCGGGGCACGGTGCAGCTCATCCCGGTGGGCAACTCGATCGTCTACGTGCAGCCGATCTACGTGGAGAACGAGGGCACGGCCAGCTTCCCCGTGTACCAGTTCGTCGCGGTGTTCGCCCAGGGTCGCGACCCGGTGGTGGCCCCGACCGTACGCGACGCGCTCGGCCTCCTCTTCCCTGCGGCAGCCGGGAGCGCGACCCCGAGCGTGCCCGTCCCGACCGTCCCCGGCGACTCGACCACCCCGGTGGTGCCCGGGTCCGTCGACGCCCTCCTGCGCCAGGCCAGCGAGCGCTTCGCCCGGGCCGACGACGCCCTGCGGGCGGGTGACCTGGGTCGGTTCCAGGCCCTGGTCCGGGAGGCCCAGGACCTCGTCGCCCGGGCCCAGCAGCAGCTCACGACCGGGTCGACGGCGGCGCCGAGCACCACCACCTCCACCACCCGCCCGGCGTCCTGAGCCGCCGCCGGCGCGCCCGGCCCGGAATGCCGGGCCGCAGCCGGGAATTGTTACTATGCGCGTAGTGGTAATTCCCCCGACCGGGGGCGGGTCCCCCGCCCGGCCCCGGGAGCGGGTCGTCCGTCCCCCCGACGTTCGGAGCGAGCCCATGGCCGCGAGCGACATCGATCTTGGCAGCTACAAGCTCGGCTGGTCCGACACCGAGCAGTACGTCTACAAGCCCAAGAAGGGCCTCAACGAGACGGTGGTGCGCGACATCTCGCACTACAAGAGCGAGCCCGAGTGGATGACCAAGTTCCGGGTGAACGCCCTCACCCGGTTCGAGCGCAAGCCCATGCTCGAGTGGTTCGCCCGCAACATGCCCGACATCGATTTCGACGACATCTACTACTACATCAAGCCGACCGAGAAGCAGGTCTCCGACTGGGACATGCTCCCCGAGGAGATGAAGACCACCTACGAGCGGCTCGGGATCCCCGAGGCGGAGCGCAAGTTCCTCGCCGGCGTCACCGCGCAGTACGAGAGCGAGGTCGTGTACCACAAGAACCGCGAGGACCTCGAGGCCCTCGGGGTGCTGTTCACCGACATGGACACCGCGGTGCGCGAGCACCCCGAGATCGTCCAGCAGCACTTCGGGACCGTGATCCCGCCGGGTGACAACAAGTTCGCCGCCCTCAACTCGGCGGTGTGGAGCGGGGGCTCCTTCATCTACGTGCCGCCGGGTGTGCACGTCGACATGCCCCTGCAGGCGTACTTCCGCATCAACGCCGAGAACGCCGGCCAGTTCGAGCGGACCCTGATCATCGCCGACGAGGGTGCGTCGGTCCACTACGTGGAGGGGTGCTCCGCCCCCGTGTACAGCTCCGACTCCCTCCACAGCGCCGTGGTGGAGCTCATCGCCAAGCCCGGTGCCCGGATCCGCTACACGACGATCCAGAACTGGTCCCCCAACGTCTACAACCTGGTGACCAAGCGGGCCCGGGCCGAGGCCGAGGCGACGGTCGAGTGGATCGACGGCAACCTCGGGTCGAAGCTGACCATGAAGTACCCCGCCGTCGTGCTCACCGGACCCAAGGCCCACGGCGAGGTCCTGTCGGTCGCGTACGCCGGTCCGGGTCAGCACCAGGACGCCGGGGCCAAGATGACCCACGTCGCCCCCGAGACGACCTCCATCATCGATTCCAAGTCGATCTCGAAGGACGGAGGCCGCACCACCTACCGCGGGCTCGTTCGGGTCGAGGACGGCGCCTACGGCGTGAAGAGCCACGTGCGCTGCGATGCGCTCATCCTCGACGAGGAGAGCCGCTCCGACACCTACCCGTACATGGAGATCGAGGAGCAGGATGCCCGCGTCGGTCACGAGGCGACGGTGTCCAAGGTGGGCGACGACCAGCTCTTCTACCTCATGAGCCGCGGGCTCGACGAGCAGCAGGCCACGGCGATGATCGTCAACGGCTTCATCGAGCCGATCACGAAGACGCTGCCGATGGAGTACGCGGTCGAGTTGTCGCGCCTGATCGAGCTGAACATGGAAGGTGCGGTGGGCTGACGCCACCGACCCCGCCCGCCCGCTCGCCCGATGCCCCGACCCCTCCAAGAACCGGTGATCCCGTGACGGCCTTCTCCGCCGACGCGTCGCGAACCCTGGGGGGGCCCGACTGGCTGACCCGCCGCCGGTCGGCGGCGGCCGAACGGCTCGCCGACCTCGTGTGGCCGTCCACCGCCGAGGAGATCTGGCGCTACTCGGCCGTCGACCGGTTCGATCCCGACCGCTATGCCCCGGTCCCGGCCGGGGAGCTGGGACCGCCGGGCGCCGAGGCCGTCCCGGGCGGCGGGCTCCTCGCCGCCGAAGCGGGCGAGCGCTCCGGACTCGTGGTGGTCCGCAACGGCCGCGTCGTGCGCCACGAGCTCGACCCGGCCCTCGAGGCCCGGGGCGTGCGGGTCCAGGGGCTGGCCACCGACACCGACGGGGTCGCCGAGCCGTGGCTGGGCCGCTGCAGCGATGCCTCGCCCGACGCGTTCACGGTCCTGCACGACGCCTTCCTCGCCGGGGGCGCGTTCGTCCACGTGCCCCGCGGCGTCGTGGTGTCGGCGCCCATCGTCGTGCTCCACTGGTCGGAGGGCGACGGTCGGGCCACGTTCCCCCACACGCTGGTGGTCGCCGAGGAGGGGTCCGAGGTCTCGGTGGTCGACCGGTACTCGTCGCGCGGTCGTGACCATCTCGTCGACGCCGTGGTCGAGCTCCTCGTGGGCGACGGTGCCCACGTCCGGTACCTGTCGGTCCAGGAGCACGGGCCCGAGACCTGGCAGGTCGCACTGCAGCGGGCCCACCTGGGGCGCGACGCCGGCCTGCGGGCATCGGCGGTCGCGCTCGGCGGCGACTACGCGCGCCTGCGCAGCGAGACCCGGCTCGACGGACCCGGGGCCGAGAGCGACCTCCTCGCCGTCTACTTCGGCGACGGGCACCAGATGCACGACTTCCGGACGCTCCAGGACCACACCGCGCCGAGCACCCGGAGCAACCTCCTGTTCAAGGGCGCGGTCGAGGACGAGGCCCACTCCGTCTACTCGGGGCTCGTCCGCCTCCGCCCCGAAGCCCAGCGGTCCGAGGCCTACCAGACCAACCGGAACCTGGTCCTCACCGACGGCGCCGGGGCCGAGTCGATCCCCAACCTCGAGATCGAGGCCAACGACGTGCGCTGCTCCCACGCCAGCACGGTGGGTCCGGTCGACGACGATCAGCGC
The DNA here is from genome assembly GCA_016870595.1 of Actinomycetota bacterium. Taxonomy (GTDB): domain Bacteria; phylum Actinomycetota; class Acidimicrobiia; order IMCC26256; family PALSA-555; genus CAIUKV01. Next base: position 5,096 of record VGBI01000068.1, on the reverse strand, counting down.
TACTACCTCGCAACCCGGGGCATCCCGCCCGAGGAGGCCGATCGCCTCATCGTGATGGGGTTCTTCGAGGACGTCCTGAACCGGTTGCCGGTGCGGTCGCTGGTGACCCCCATCCGGGCCGCGGTCACCCGCAAGATCGAGCAGCGGGGGGGCGTCCGTGCCTGAGGTCCGCGTCTGCGCGACGACCGACGTCGCCGACGGCGCCACGCGCCGCGTCGATGTCGCCGGCCTGCGGATCTGCGTCGTGCACATCGGCGACGACTGGTACGCGATCGGCGACCGGTGCTCCCACGACGACTTCTCCCTGGCTGACGGTGCGGTGTGGCCCGACGAGTGCGAGATCGAGTGCCCGAAGCACGGGTCGATGTTCTCGCTGGCGACCGGGGTCCCGGCGACCCTGCCCGCCACCCAGCCGGTGCCGGTGCACCGGATCCGGGTGGAGGGCGACGACGTCCTCGTGACCGTGGACGGAGGTGACGCGTGAGCCGACTCGAGGTCTCGGGCCTGCGGGCGGCCGTCGACGGGTTCGAGATCCTGCGCGGGGTCGACCTGGAGGTGGAGTCGGGCCAGGTCCACGTCGTGATGGGCCCGAACGGCTCGGGCAAGTCCACCCTGTCGCACGTGGTGATGGGCCGCGGCGACTACACCGTGACGGGGGGTTCCGTCCGCCTCGACGGCGAGGAGCTCCTCGGCCTGCCCACCTGGCAGCGGGCCGCCCGGGGACTGTTCCTCGCGATGCAGTACCCGGTCGCCGTTCCGGGCGTGCCCGCGGGCGAGGTGGTCGCCGCCGCGGCCCGGGCCCGGGGCGTGGATCCGGCCGTGGTGCTCGACCGGATCGGGGCCGAGGCGGCGCGGCTCGAGGTCCGCGACGAGTTCCTCGCCCGGGGGGTGAACGACGAGTTCTCCGGCGGTGAGCAGAAGCGCATGGAGACCCTGCAGCTCGCCGTGCTCGAGCCCCGGATCGCCGTGCTCGACGAGATCGATTCGGGACTCGACGTCGATGCGCTCTCCGACGTGGCCCGCCGGGTCGAGGCGATGACCGAGGAGCACGACCTCGGGGTCCTGGCCATCACCCACTACGCCCGCCTGCTCGACAAGCTGCGGCCCGACCGGATCCACGTCCTCATGGCCGGTCGCATCGTCGCGAGCGGCGGTCCCGAGCTCGCCCAGCAGCTCGAGGCGACCGGCTACGAGGGCCTCGCTGCCGACCTCGGGATCGAGGAGATGTCGCTGCGCCGGCCGGTGGCGGTAGATCCCTTCGCCGAGCCGGGCTTCTGACCCGGCGCCCGGTGCCTGCGCACCGGGTCAGACGCCCGGGACCCGGACCGTCGTCGTGAGGACGGCTGCGTCTCGCGCAGCCTGGGCCTCGGCCCGCGCACCGTGGGTGCCGGCCACGAGCAGGAACAGGGTGCGCCCGTCGATGCCCCCGAGCACGCAGGCGATGGCGTGGGTCCCCGGGGTCTCCACGACGTCGGTCACCGCACCGCCCGCCTCCACCCGGACGAACCGGTCGGTCACCGGGGCGGCGATCCAAACGCCGCCCTCGGCGTCGAGACAGATGCCGTCGGGGTGATCGGGGAGGTCGGCCCAGCAGCGCCGATGGTGGAGGGTGCCGTCGTCGGCGAGGTCGAAGCCGGTGAGGCACCGGCCCGAGCTCTCGGCGACCACGAGCACGCCGTCGGGGGTGATCACCATCCCGTTGGCCATGCGAAGGTCGGGAGCCGCCTCGTGGACCGACCCGTCCGGGTCGACCCGCAGCAGGGGCGCCGGGACGGGAGCGCCGCCACCCCGGAGGTCGTAGCCGAACTGCCCCACGAAGGCGTGTCCGTGCCGGTCGACGACCATGTCGTTGATCTCGTGGGCGGCGGCGGCGGAGAGGTCGGCGTGCACGGTGGTCGTCGCGCCGTCGTGGCGCAGCACCTGGCGGGCGGCCATCGACACCACGAGGAGGTCACCGTCCGGGAGCCAGCCGAGGCCGGACGGCTGCGCGACCTCCACGACGGTCTCGATGGTGCCGTCGGGCGCGATCCGCAACACCGCGTCGCCGTGCATGTCGGAGACGTGGAGCGCGCCGTCGTGCCAGCGGGGACCCTCGAGGAACGAACGCCCGGTGACGAGGGGGACGGGAGCGGTCATCGCCGGAGCCTAGGTCTTGGGTCGCGGGGGCGTCGTCGACATCGGCTCAGCGCAGGAGGGCACCGAGGGCGACCACCGCACCGACGAACGTCGCCGTGAGGACGAAGGCGACGAGGTACTCGCGCCGTGCCGCCTGATTGCGTGCCCCGGCGTGCCCGTCGCCGCGTCGCTCCGGGTGGGTGGGCTCGCTCAGGTGATGATGACCGGCGTCCCGAGCGGGGCCTCGAGCGCGATCTGGACGATGATGTCGTTGGTGACCCGGATACAGCCGTTCGAGGCGTCCTGGCCCATGAGCTGCGGCTCGTTCGTGCCGTGGATCGCCACCTGGCCCGGACCGCCGTTGAACTCGAACAGCACCTCGCTGTAGCCCGAGATCCCGAGGGCGTACGCCCCGTAGGAGCCGGTCGGCTGCCTGCGGAGGTCGACCGGGTCGGTGATGTAGTAGATGCCCTGCGGGGTCGGGGTCTTGGCGGTGCCGTCGACCGTCGTCGTCCGGAGGATCTCCTTGCCATCCTTCGAGAAGACGAGCTCGTTGCGGGCGAGGTTGATCTCGATCTTGTACGGGTTCTTGCTCAGCGTGACGTCGGCGGCCCGGATCCACCCCTCGCTCTGGTTCGGCCGCATCGGCAGGAGCGCCTTCAGCCACTCGCCCTGGTTCTCGGTGACGAGCAGTGTGCGCGGGGCCCGGTACTCGGTCTGGAGGGGGAGTGACGCCATGACCCGGTTCGATCCGGGTGCGTCGAAGACCTGGAGGGTGGCGACCTTGCTGGTGGCGACCGTGGCGGGCTTGGGAACGGTCGTCGTGGGCGTCGGCGGGGCCGTGGTCGGGACGGTGGCGGGGGACCGGTCGACGGCGCGCGGCGTCGTGTCGGCCGACGAGCCAACCCCGACGAGGACGACGACGGCGACGATCGAGACGATCAGTGCGGCGAGGCCGCCACCGAGGGCGACGGTCCGCTTGCGCCGGGCGGCGGCCCGACGGGTTTGGCGCGGGGCGTTGGCAGGCGCGCTCACGCGAGGGATCGTAGCCGCAGGGGACCGGCCGGATCCCCGCGGCCCGGGTCGGTGGTGGGGCGAGCCGGGCTCAGCTGGCCGCCGGCTCGCACGCCTCTTCGGCGAGCATCATCAGCCGCAGGTCGAGGAGGAAGTCGACGACCTCGGCCCCCGAGATGAGCTCCCGGCTGGTGAACTCGCGCAGCGCCTCGTCGATCCGGAGGGTCAGTGCCTGCTCGTCCATGGTGGGCTCCTTCCTGGGGTCTCTTGCCGTGTCGGTGCGACGGTAGCGAGAACGTACTGCACGTCCCGGGGAATTCCGTGTCAGCTTCGTGACGGCTCGATGACGGACCCCGGTCACGGCCGGGAATGTCCCGACCCCGAGATCCTCACACCGGGGTGGGACACCCACACCGGGGTCACGCCCCGTTCACGCCCCGTTCACGCCACGGTCTCGTCGAGGCCTTGCTGGAGGACGTTCCAGGCCAGGGTGGCGCACTTGATGCGGACCGGGAACTTCACGACGCCCTGCAGGGCCTCGAGGTCGCCGAGGCGGACCCCGGCGAGGTCGGTCCCCCCGGCGTCGGTGTCGGCGTCGGAGCCCTCGGCCCCCTCGGCCCCCTCGAGCTTGGACTCGTGGATCGACATCAGCGCCTTGAACGCGCGGATCAGGGTGGCGACCTCGGCCACCGGCTTGCCCCTGACCGCAGCGCTCATCATCGAGGTCGACGCCTGGCTGATCGAGCACCCCTGTCCGGACGTGCGCACGTCGACGACGACGCCGTCCTCGACCTCGAGGTAGAGGACCACCTCGTCGCCGCACAGCGGGTTGAACCCCTCGATCTTGTGCGCGGGCGGCACCGGCAGCTCACCCCGGTTGCGCGGCGCGCGGTAGTGGTCAAGGATGATCTCGCGGTACAGATCCTGCAGTCCTGACATCGTGGTTCCCCGTAGTCCTGGTCGGTTGGGTCAGCTCGGTTGGGTCAGCTCGGTTGGGTCAGATGGAGAAGAAGTCCTCGACCTTGGCCAGCGCCGCCACCAGGGCGTCGACGTCGGCCCGGTCGTTGTACACGCCGAACGAGGCCCGGGTCGTGGCCGGGATCCCGAGCTCACGCATGAGCGGCTTCGCGCAGTGGTGGCCGGCCCGCACGCAGATGCCCTCCTCGTCGGCGACCTGCGACACGTCGTGGGCGTGGATGTCGTCGAAGAGGAACGAGACGACCCCGCCCCGGTCGTCGGCCCCGGCCGGCCCGAAGACCCGGAGCCGGTCGCCGAAGCGGTCCGTGAGCACGTCGAGGGCGTACCGGGTGAGCTCCCGCTCGTGGGCCCGGACCGCGTCCATCCCGATCGCGTCGAGGTAGTCGACGGCCGCCCCCATGCCGACCGCCTCGGCGATGGCGGGGGTCCCGGCCTCGAACTTCCACGGGATGTCGTTGGTGAGGAAGCCGTCGGTGGTGACGTCGCGCATCATCTCGCCGCCGCCCATGAACGGGGGCATCGCCTCCAGCAGGTCGGCCCGGGCCCAGAGGGCCCCGATGCCGGCCGGGCCCAGCAACTTGTGCGAGGAGAAGGCCACGAAGTCGGCGTCCCACGCCGTGACGTCGACCGGCATCTGCGGCACCGCCTGGCAGGCGTCGACGAGGACGTGCGCGCCCGCGGCCCGCGCCGCCGCCGTGAGACGGGCGACGTCGACGATCGTGCCGGTCACGTTCGACATCGCGGTCACCCCGAGCAGCGCCGCACCGTCGAGCAGGCGGTCGAGGTCGGAGAGGTCGAGGCGCTGGTCGGCGGTGAGCGGGATCCAGCGGATCTCGATCCCGCGCTCCTCGCGCAGGATGTGCCAGGGCACCACGTTGGCGTGGTGCTCGAGGTGACTGAGGACGATGGCGTCGCCGGGCTGCAGGTTGGCCCGGGCCCATGAGTAGGCGACGAGGTTGATGGCCTCGGTGGCGTTCCGGGCGAGGACG
>VGBI01000067.1 GCA_016870595.1 Actinomycetota bacterium | reverse complement strand
GACGCGTCCGTCCTTGAGGGCCGTGGGCTGCGGGCTGCTTGGCTCGGCGGTGACGGTCATGGCGGGACTCCTACGAGGTGGGTCGGACGAAGGTCAGGCGGCGTACTGGGGCGGTTCGGACGACGTGTGCATGGAGTCGCCCGAGCGGAGGGCCTCGGCCCCGCCGACGACCTCCATGATCTCGGTGGTGATGGCGTCCTGGCGGGCGCGGTTCATCACCCGGGTCAGGTTGGTGATCAGGTCCTCGGCGTTGTCGGTGGCCGCCTTCATGGCCCGCTGCCGGGCGGCGTGCTCCGAGGCCGCCGCGTTGAGCAGGGCGGCGTAGACCCGGGCCTCGGCGTACCGCGGCAGGAGCTGCTCGAGGATCGCGGCCGGGCTCGGCTCGAACTCGTAGTCGGGGGCGACGGCATCGGCAGCCCGGTCGGGGCGCTCGAACGTCTCGGGGTCGAGCGGGATGAGCGGCCGCACCACGACCTCCTGCGATCCCGCCGAGACGAAGCGCGTATACACGAGCTGCACGAGGTCGACGTCGCCGGCGAGGAAGGCGGCCTCGGCCGCCGCGGCCACGGCGCGGGCGTCCTCGTAGGAGGGCTGGTCGGAGAAGCCCGTGTGCACCGAGTCGATGCGGAAGTTCCGGTAGCGGAAGTAGCTCTCAACCTTCCGGCCCACCACGTGGAGCTGGTAGTCGCGCCCGGAGGTGGCGTGCTCGCGCATCGAGCCCTCGGCGGCCCGGATGACCGACGAGTTGTAGCCGCCGCACAGACCACGGTCGGCGGCGATCACGATGTGGGCGACGCTGCGGATCTCGGGGCGGGGCACCAGGAACGGGCTGGCCGACGCCGTCCCCCCGGCGGCGGCGAGGTCACGGACCACCTGGGTGATCTGGTCGGCGTAGGGCGCCGCCGCCTGCACCCGGGCCTGGGCGCGCACAATCCGGCTCCCGGCGATGAGTTCCATCGCCCGGGTGATCTTCCTCGTCGAGTTGATGCTCCGGATCCGCCGGCGGAGGATCCGTTCCTGACCGGAGGCCATGGGTCCCTTATTCGGTCTCGAGGGTCTCGGGGCTCGCGGGGGCGCCCGGAGCCTCGGCGTCGGTGGCGGTGGGGTCGCCCGGAGCGCCCGCGCCGCCGTGGGTCTCCACGAAGGTGCGCTTGAAGTCGGCGACCGCGGCCTCGAGGGCGCCGCCCCCGGGCATGGCGCCGGTGTCGCGGATCTCGGCGAGCAGTCCGCTGTGGCGACCCCGGATCCACTCGAGCAGCTCGGCCTCGAACCGCCGTACCTGGTTGGTGGGGATGTCGTCGAGCACGCCCGAGGTGCCGGCGTAGATCGACACGACCTGCTCCTCGACCGGCATCGGCGAGTTCAACGGCTGCTTGAGCAGCTCCACCAGGCGCTCGCCCCGGTCGAGCTGGGCGCGCGACACGGCGTCGAGCTCGGAGCCGAAGGTCGCGAACGCCTCGAGCTCCCGGAACTGCGCAAGGTCGAGCTTGAGCGTTCCCGACACGTTCTTCATCGCCTTGATCTGGGCGGCGCCACCGACCCGGGACACCGAGATGCCCACGTCGACGGCGGGGCGGACCCCCGACTTGAACAGGTCGTCCTGGAGGTAGATCTGCCCGTCGGTGATCGAGATCACGTTGGTCGGGATGTAGGCCGACACGTCGCCAGCCTTGGTCTCGATGATCGGGAGCGCCGTGAGCGATCCCGCACCGAGGGCGTCGCTCAGCTTGGCGGCCCGCTCGAGCAGGCGGCTGTGGAGGTAGAAGACGTCGCCCGGGTAGGCCTCGCGTCCGGGCGGGCGGCGCAGCAGCAGCGCCAGCTGGCGGTAGCCCTCGGCCTGCTTGGAGAGGTCGTCGTACACCACGAGGGCGTGCTCGCCGTTGTCCATCCAGTGCTGCCCGATGGCGCAGCCGGCGTAGGGGGCGAGGTACTTGAACACCGCCTCGTCGGCGGCGGGGGCGTTGACGACCACGGTGTACTCCATGGCCCCGTACTCCTCGAGGGTGGCCACGGTCTGGGCCACCGACGAGCCCTTCTGACCGATCGCCACGTAGATGCACTTCACGCCCAACCCACGCTGGTTGAGGATGGTGTCGATGGCGATGGTCGTCTTGCCGGTCTTGCGGTCGCCGATGATCAGCTCACGCTGCCCCCGACCGATCGGGGTCATGGCGTCGATGGCCTTGATCCCGGTCTGGAGCGGCTCGTGCACCGGCTTGCGGCCGACGATGCCGGGCGCCTGGACCTCGAGCCGGCGCAGGGTCGTGCTGGCGATCGGGCCCTTGCCGTCGATGGCCTGCCCGAGCGAGTTCACCACCCGTCCGATCAGCGCGTCGCCGACCGGGATCGAGAGGATCCGACCGGTCGCCTTGACCGCCTGACCCTCCTCGACCTGCTCGGCCTGACCGAGGACGACGGCACCGATCGAGCTCTCGTCGAGGTTGAGGGCGAGACCGAGCACACCGCTCTCGAACTCGAGCAGCTCGTTGACCGACGTCTCGGGCAGCCCGGCGACACGGGCGATGCCGTCACCGACCTCGAGCACACGGCCCACACGGGCGGCCTCGGTCGACGGCGTGAACGTCTCGACGTGCTTGCGCAGCGCGGCTGCGATCTCGTCGGCGTTGATGGTGAGTTCGGGCATGTCCTGGTTGCCTCTCGGTTGCGTGGTGCAGTCGGGAGTTAGAGCTGGGCCTTCATCTGGTCGAGGCGGTGGCGCACCGTCCCGTCGATCACGGTGTCGCCGATCCGAGCCACCAACCCGCCGAGCACGGACGGGTCGACGACCACCTTCACCTCGACCGCCTTGCCGGTCGCCCGCCCGAGCGCCTCGGTCAACCGGGCGAGCTGGGCCTCGTCGAGCTCGACCGCCGAGCGGACCTCGGCGACCTCGCGCGACCGCTCGGCCGCCGCGAGCTCGATGAAGCGGTCGGCGATCGCCCCGAGGTCGTTGACCCGGCCGGCCGCGATCACGAGGCCGATCGCCGCCGCGCTGAGCCGGAGGGCCCTGCCCTCGGTCAGCTCGTCGACCACCGCGAGACGACGCTCCACCGGCAGCTGCGGGTCGCTCAGCGCGGCCCGCAGGGGCTCGGAGCCCTCGAGGGCCCGCACGAAGCGGAACAGGTCGTCCTCGACCGGGCGGACCCGGTCCTCGGCCCGGGCGAGCTCGAGGATCGCCCGGGCGTAGGCGTCGACCTTGGAGCCGTCGGCGGTCACCGCGAGCCGCTCCCCACCGAGTCGATGTAGGAGTCGATCAGCGCCCGCTGGGTGTCGGCGTCGAGGTTGCGCTCGACCACCTTCTCGGCCAGGCCGATCGAGAGGTCGGCCACCTGGGCCCGGAGGTCGGCCATGGCCCGCTCCTGCGCCAGGCGGATGTCCTCCTGGGCGCGCTCGCGGATCTCGGCCGCCTCGGACTCGGCCCGTGCGACGACGTCACGGCGCACGCGCTCGGCGTCGGCCCGGGCCTCCTCGAGGATCGTGTTCGCCTCGGACCGGGCGTCACCGATCGCCGACCGGTACTGCGCCGATTCGGCCTCGGCTTCCTCCCGGGCGCGCGAGGCGGCTTCGAGATCCTCGCGGATCTTGTCTTCGCGAGCCTTGAGGCCCTTCTTCAGGGCCGGGAAGGCGAACTTCATCAACGCGACGAGGACGATGAGGAAGGCCAGACCGCCCCAGATGATCTCGGGCAGCGCCGGGGTCACGAGGCTCTTGGCCTTCTTGCAGTCCTCGAGGCTCTGCTCGAAGCCGACGTAGTCGACCTTCTCGCCGTCGCTGTTCACCTCGATCGCCTTCTCGACGCACTCGAAGAGCTCGGCGGGACCCCCGGACGCGTGTGCTGCGGTGGGAACGGCGGCAACCGCGCCCACCCCGAGCAACGCCACGAGGAACAACCTGCGAATACGCATCTGAGACCTCTAGAGGAAGAAGAGCACGAAGCCGATGAGGGCCAGTGCCTCGGCGAAGGCGATGCCCAGGAACATGGTGGTGCGGACCTGGCCGGCCATCTCGGGCTGGCGGGCCATCGCCTGGACGGACTGACCGACCAGGTAGCCGATGCCGATGCCGGGGCCGATGGCGGCCATGCCGTAGCCGACCTTGGCCAGTCCAGCGGCCAGGTCGCCGGTGAGACCGGCGGAGGCCGCCAGGAAGAATTGCAGTGCTGACATGCTCACTCGTGTGCTCCTGTTCGGTGACGACGCTTGGGGTCTGGGGACGGGGACTCGAGACCGACGAACGCCGGCCCTGGGGGATCAGTGCTCCGGGTGCACCGACTCGTTCACGTAGACGGCGGTCAGGATCGTGAAGATGTAGGCCTGCAGCACGGCGACGAGCATCTCGAAGGCAGTGAAGGCCACCAGACCCAGGAAGGGCAGCGGCGCGAAGATCACCTGGTACCAACCGCTGTTGCGCTCGATCAGCAGCTCGTTGGTCATGATCGCGAAGATCGCGAGCAACACGTGTCCCGCCGTCATGTTGGCGAAGAGGCGCACAGCCAGCGTCAGGGGACGCAGCAGGTACTTCGAGAAGAACTCGATCGGAATGACCAGGAACTTGAGCGCCAGCGGCACACCCGAAGGGTTGATGTTCGAGAAGAAGTACTTGGGGCCCTGCTTGACGAAACCGGCGACGATGAAGGTCGCCCACGAGACCAGGGCGAGAAAGAGCGGGATCGCCAGGCGCGAGGTCGCCGGGAACTGGATGAACGGGACCACGGACCATACGTTGATGAAGAAGATCCAGAAGAACAACGTGGCGAAGAAGGGGGTCCACTTGCGACCCTCCTCCCCCATCGCCGCGAGGCTGACGTTCTCCTCGATGGAGAGGTAGCCGGTCTCGGCGAGGTTCTGGACGCCGACAGGGACGAGCTTGCGCCGGGTTCCCCCGAACCAGAACAACGCGATGCAGATCGCCGTCGACACGAAGGCCATGAGGGAGACCTTGTTGAACTCGTACCACGTGTGCGGGCCGACGAGGCCCTTCCACTCGAAGAGCTCGTTGACGTTGGGCAGCAGTTCCCCTAGGACCAACGCGGGTTACTCCTCGTGGTGTCCCGGCCTGGGCTTGAGACCGGGGTAGGCGAGCGTGAGGCTGACCGAGCGCAACTCCCAGAAGAGCAGGAGGAAGTACGACCCGACCAGGGTGAAGCAGAAGACGGGCCAGTCGACCACGTCGAGGGCCTTGATGCCGGCGCCGACGGCCGTGATGATCCCGAGTCGGACCAGGAAGCTCATCAGGGCGACACCGGTGAGCGCATGGGGAGCCACCCGTGCGGTCCAGCCCAGGACGCGAGCGGCCACGAGGAAGTTGACGACCACGATCACCAGTGCCACGAGCGCACCCAGGACGGCATCGAGACCACGCCACACGCCGATCCCGACCAAGAGGACCGGCGCCACGATGACGGCCTTGCGGGCGAGGTCATGGGCGATGGTCGACTCGATCCGGTCGGTCGACGGAGCGGGGACGGCGAATTCCATCGGGATCAGGCCGACGCCTCGGGGTCCGAGCCCCTGGCCCGCGCAAGCGCACGCCGGGTCCAGGGCTTGCCGTCGTCCTGTCGCTCGATGCGGGCGTTGTAGCGGTAGTAGGCCGACACGAAGGCGCCGACGACGCCCATCCCGGCGAGGAGCGCAGCGAAGACCCAGCCGGACCCGAGGCGAGCGTCGAGCCAGGCGCCGAAGAGTCCCATGCACAGCGGCGCGACCACCATCGCGAGGGCATGGCTCAGGGCGTCGTCCTCGCTGCTCGGCACGGAGAGCCGTCGCTCCTTCAGACCCACGCTCGCCCTCCCGATCGGATCCGGGTTCCGACGTCGGCGCTTCGTGCCCCGCGCGCAGCAGGGCCCGGACGCCCACGACCCGGAACGGAGTCGCCTCGATGACAGGCGAGAACCTATACGGCTCGTCCCGCCCGACGCCAAGCGGGGGCGCGCACCCGCCGCGGTCCGCCACGTTCGGGTGCCGGTCGTGCTCAGCTGCCTCCGGCGGCCCGCCGCCGGGCCTCGAGATCCACGATCGTGGCCGCCGGCCCCGGGGGCTCGTCCGGGGCCCGGGGCCCGACGGGATCGACCGGATCCGCCCCGCTGCGGTCGTCCCGGGCCGCGCGGTCCCGCCGCCGGAGCCGGACGACCCCGGGGTGGAAGTAGCTGTAGAGCAGCAGCGCGAGCGCGGCGAGCGCGATGGGGACCAGCGAGTTCCCCCGGTTCGTGTAGGTCGGCACCAGGGCCGCGGCCGAGAGCACCGCGGTCCAGAGCCAGAGGATGACCACCGACCGCCGGGGCCCGTGGCCGAGGCGCATCAGTCGGTGGTGGAGGTGCTCCCGGTCGGCCTGGGACACCGACTGGCGGCGCAGGAGGCGCCGGAAGAAGGAGAACGCGGTGTCGGCGATGGGCACCCCGAGGATCACGATCGGGATGACGAGTGGGGCGAAGAAGAAGTAGGTCTGCCCGCTGAACTGATCGGCCGTGCGACCGCCGATGGTGATGGTGGTGACCGCCAGCAGCAACCCGAGCAGCATCGCCCCGGCGTCACCCATGAAGATGCGGGCCGGGTTGAAGTTGTGGGGCAGGAACCCGACCGCGACCCCTACGACGATGATCGCCACCAGCGGACCGATGTTGGTCCCCTCGAGCAGACCCGCCTTGAACAGTCGATCGGCGTAGAGGAACAGGGCGAGACCGGCGATGGCGGCGATCCCGGCGGCCAGGCCGTCGAGCCCGTCGATCAGGTTCATCGCGTTGGCGAGGATGACCACGCCGACCACGGTGAGCAGCGACGCGAGGTCGGGGGACAGCACGATGTACTCGAAGCTTGCGAACGGCACCCGGAAGTACAGCATCGTCACGCCGAACATCGAGAGCACGCTGCCCGACAGCACCTGCCCGGCGACCTTCGCCGGCGCCGACACCTCCCGGGAGTCGTCGACGACGCCGACCAGGAACATCACCCCGGCGGCGAGCAGGATTCCCACCGGCTCCGACGAGCCCGTGAACATCGCGTCGAACTGCGGGATCCGGGATCCGACGAGCATCGCGACGAGGAGCCCGAGGAACATCGCCGCACCCCCGAGCGTGGGGGTTGGGTACTCGTGCACCGAGCGGGCACCCGGCTGCGCCATGGCCCCGACCCGCGGCGCGATCCACCGCATCAGGTAGGTGGCCAGGAACGTGACCACCGCTGCCGTCCCCCCGACGACCAGGTACCCGACCACTGCGGCGGATCGCCCCCCGACTGCCCGCCCGGCCCGCGCCTAGACGGGATCCGGGTAGGGCACGAACTTGCTGCAGAGGCGGGCGGCGGCCTCGCGGACCTCGTCGCGCACCTCGGCGTCGTCGGGGGCCCGCAGCACCCGGGCGATCAGGGCGGCGATCTCGGCCATCTGGTCCTCGGCCATACCCGCGGTGGTGACCGCGGCGGTCCCGAGCCGGAGCCCCGACGTCACGAAGGGCTTCTCGGGATCGTTGGGGATCGCGTTCTTGTTGGTGGTGATCCCGGCGAGGTCGAGCGCCTCCTGGGCGACCTTGCCGGTCACGCCGAACGGCCGCAGGTCGACGAGCATCAGGTGGTTGTCGGACCCACCCGAGACGATGCGGAAGCCCTCGTCGGCCAGTCCGGCGGCGAGCGCCCGCGAGTTGGCGACGATCTGGGCCGCGTACTCCCGGAAGTCGGGCTGCTGGGCGAGGAGGAAGGCCACCGCCTTGGCCGCGACCACGTGCATCAGGGGGCCGCCCTGCAGGCCGGGGAACACCGCCTTGTCGATTGCGGCGGCGTGCTCCTGGCGGCACAGGATCGTGCCGGCCCGCGGGCCCCGCAGCGTCTTGTGGGTGGTGAAGGTGACGACGTCGGCGTGCGGCACCGGCGACGGGTGGGCCCCGCCGGCGATGAGACCGGCGATGTGGGCGGCGTCGACCATGAGCAGTGCGCCGATCTCGTCGGCGATGGCACGGAACCGGGCGAAGTCGATGGTGCGCGGGTACGCGGTCGCCCCGGCGACGATCAGCTTCGGGCGCTCCGCGAGGGCCACCGACCGGATCTCGTCGTAGTCGAGGCACTCCGACTCGGCGTCGACCCCGTACGCGACGAAGCGGTAGATGCGCCCGCTGAAGTTCACCGGCGATCCGTGGGTGAGGTGCCCGCCCTGGTCGAGACGCATCCCCATGACGGTGTCGCCCGGGTCGAGCAACGCGAGGTACGCCGCCATGTTGGCGTTGGCGCCCGAGTGCGGCTGCACGTTCGCGTGCTCGGCCCCGAACAGGGCGCACGCCCGCTCACGGGCCATCTCCTCGGCCTCGTCGACCACGACGTTGCCGCCGTAGTACCGCTTGCCCGGGTAGCCCTCGGAGTACTTGTTGGTGAGCACCGACCCCTGGACCGACATGACCGCGGGGGACGTGAAGTTCTCCGAGGCGATCAGCTGGATTGTGGTGTTCTGGCGGTCGACCTCACGGTGGATCACGTCGGCGATCTGCGGGTCGACGGCCGAGAGCGCGGCGAGCGGGTCGGTCACGGGGCCTCCTCCAGCCAGGGAGGCCGAGTGTACCGACGGCCCCGGCCGCGCGCGGCCCCGGCCTCCTCTACCCTCCGCCTCCGTGACCGCGTCATCTGCGCCGCCGGGACCCGGGGACGACGCACCGCTCCCCCGCGTCACCCCGTACTTCCTGCGGATCGCGACCGAGGGCTGCCCCCGCCGCCTCGACCTCGAGCTGCGGGCCGAGCCCGGCCAACGCGGCCCCGTGCCGCGCGCCCGCATCCGCGACGCCTTCCTCGCCGCCGCCCACGCCGCCCACGCGCGGGGGCCCCGGGTCGGCGAGGTCACCTGGCCGGCCCCGCCCGCGCACCTGCGCCCCGAGGAGGCCCGGGTCGTGGAGCAGGCCGGGCACTGGTACCGCACGCTGTTCGGCGCCCGGACGGTGACGCTCCACGACCACGGCCTCGAGCGCCCGAGCGAGGTCGCCGGCATCGACGCCCGGATCGGGGGCTGGGTCGACCTCACGGTGCGCGACGCCGACGGGCGGCCCGAGATCCGCCTGGTCGCCTTCGGCGCGGACCGGCCACCGGCCCGCCCGCTCGACGACTGGTCGGTGCGGGCCGCGGTCGTCCGGCTCGCCGACTGGATCGGGACCGGCCCACTCGTCGTGTCGTGGACCGACCTGCTGCGCGGCACCCGGGTCGAGGAGGTCCACGACGGGCCGACCTGCGTCACGGTGTGCCGCGCCGAGATCACGGCCCGGCTCGCCGAGCTGCGCGCCCGCACGGCCGACCCCCGACCCGAGCGCGGCGGCGAGTGCACGATGTGCGCGCACCGCAAGGGCTGCCCCGAGTTCCCGCGGGCCATGAACGTGCGCACGGCCCGGGACTCGCTCGTCCCCGGCGTCCTCACCCTGACGCCGAGTGCGGTCGAGGCCTGGTCCCGGTGCCGCCGCCTCTGGCAGGACCAGTACCTCCTGCAGATCCCCGCCAGCGACGAGGGCCCGCCCGCGGTCCACGGGCAGCGGGTCCACGACCTCCTGCGCCGGCTCCACGACGACGGCCCCTGCGACGACCCGGCCCGCATCGACGAGATCGTCGACCTGCACGGCGGCCAGGCCCGGGTGCACGCCGAGCTCACCGACCACGCGCGTCGCTGCCCGATCGGGGCCGAGTCGTTCGGGCACGAGGTCACGCTCGTGCGCCTCCAGCCCCGGCGCCCGCACTTCATCGCCTCGGCCCGGCTCGACGCGGTCTGGATCCACGACGGCGTGCTCGACCTGCGCGACTACAAGACCGGCGGCGTCGCGACGACCCGGGTCGCCGACGATCCCCGGGCCCGGGTCCAGGCGTGGGTGGCCGAGCCCGCCGCCGCGGCCGAGGGGCTCGGGCTCCGGGTCCGCTACGAGCACCTCGCCGCCGAGATCGTCGAGGATCCCGAGGAGTGGGCCCCCGAGGCCGACGACGTCGACGGGGTGGGTGAGTGGCTCGCCGGGATCGCCGCCGCAATGCGCACCGACGAGGCGCTGGCGGGGGTGGCCGACCCGGTCGTCTGCCGGGGCTGCCGGTACCGTTCGGTCTGCCCGGACTCGGCCACGCCGGGGGAACCGGTCTGGCCGCGGGTCGACCCCGACCCCGACCCCGACGACGGTCCCGACGACGCGGAGCGCCCGTGAACCGACCCGCCCGACCCGCCCGGACCGCCGGGCTCCCCGGCGCCGGTCGCCTGTTCTGGCGGGGATGCACCCGACGGTGCCCCCGCTGCGGTGCGGGGCACCTGTTCCGGCGCTACTTCACGCTGGTCCCCGACTGCCCCCGGTGTGGGCTCCACTTCGAGCGTGAGCCCGGCTACTTCACCGGCGCCCTGGCCGTGAACATCGCCATGACGATGGCCGTCTTCGTGGTCGGGTTCGTGGTGATCCTCGTCGCCACCGTCCCCGACGTGCCCGTGGCCCCCAGCCTGGCGGTGCTGGTGCCGATAATGGTCTTCGGCCCGATCATCGGATACCCGTTCTCCAAGACGCTGTGGATGGCCGTCGACTACGGCTTCCTGCAGAAGGTCAGCGGTCGGCCGTAGCGGCGCCGCGACCGCGTGTGAACGCTCGGTGAACCGGGCCCCGAGGAGCCCGTACGACGGGCCCGGGGAGCGCCGGCGCGGCAACACTCTGCTCCCATGCCCCGTGACACGCCGCTGCTCCGCTACCTCCAGGCGCTGCACGCCGACCTCGCCGCGATCGACGGTGGCGCCGTCGCCGACTACATCCCGGCGCTGGCGTCGGCCGACCCGGGCACCTTCGGCATCAGCATCGTCACCGTCAACGGCACGAAGTACTCGGTGGGCGATTCCGACCACGCCTTCACGATCCAGTCCGTCTCGAAGCCGTTCGTCTACGGGATGGCCCTGACCGACCGGGGCGTCGACGACGTGCGGCACCGGGTCGGGGTCGAGCCCACCGGTGACGCCTTCAACTCGATCCGCGTCGACGAGGAGTCGAACCGTCCGTTCAACCCCCTGGTCAACACCGGCGCGATCGTCACCACCGGGCTCGTGCGCGGCGACACCGAGGCGGCGCAGTGGCAGCGGATCGTCGACGGCTTCGAGTCGTTCACCGGCCGGACCCTCGAGGTCGACGAGGTCGTCTACGCGTCCGAGGCCGCCACCGGCGACCGCAACCGGGCCATCGCCTACCTGATGCGCAACCTGGGCATGCTCGAGGGCGACCCCGAGACCATCCTGCGCCTCTACTTCCGGCAGTGCTCCCTGCTGGTCACGACCGACGATCTCGCCGTCGCCGCCGCCACCCTGGCGTCCGGGGGCCGCAACCCGATAACCGGTCGGCGCGCGCTCGACGAGCGCCTCAACGAGCACATCCTCAGCGTCATGCAGACCTGCGGCATGTACGACGCCGCCGGTGCGTGGGCGGTCGACGTGGGGTTCCCGTCGAAGAGCGGCGTCAGCGGTGCCGTCGTGGGCGTGCTCCCCGGCCAGGCCGGGATCGCCGTCTACTCCCCGCCGCTCGACGGCTGCGGCAACAGCCTCCGGGGCATCGAGGTGTGCCGACGCCTCGCCGGCGACTTCGGGCTCCACCCCCACCGCGACCGGGGGCATCCGGCCGGGGTCGTCCGCGGCGCCTATCGGGGCGGCGAGGCCCGGTCCACCCAGACCCGGACCGCCGCCGAGTACGCCTGCATCGAGGCGCACGGCGACGACCTCACGGTCGTGGAGGTGCAGGGACTCGTCCGCTTCGCCGAGGCCGAGTTCCTCGTGGGCTTCGTCGTCGACGACCCGACCCGGAGCCGGGTCGTCGTGCTCGACGGCCACCGGGCCCTCCTGGTCGACGACCACCTGCTGCCGATGTTCGCCGAGCTCGCCGACCTGCTGACGGCGGCGGGACGGACGCTCGTGCTCGCCGGCTTCGACGCGCCCGGGATCCCGTCCGGGTTCGACCGGCTGGCCATGTCGTTCGCCCAGGTCGACGACGCGATCGAGTGGTGGGAGGACGCCGTCCTCGCGACCCACTTCACCGGCGTCGGCGCCGACGTCGCGCGGCCGGTCACCGAGCAGGAGCTCCTGCACGGGCTCGCCGGCGACGACCTCGACGCCGTGCTCGGCGCGCTGACCTACGGGGCGCTCGAGCCCGGGGCCCACCTCGCCCGCGAGGGGAAGCCGGCCGACGCCGTCTTCTTCCTCCTCGCCGGGCAGGTGAGCGTCCGCCTCGGCACGTCGTTGGCGCCCGGCTCCGCCCGCGTCGCGGCGTTCGGTGGTGGGGTGGCGGTGGGCGAGCTCGCGTTGCTCGAGGGCGGGGTCCGTTCGGCGTCGCTGGTCGCCGACACCCGGGTCGAGTTCGCCACGCTGACCGTCGAGGACTTCACCCGCATCTCGGGCGAACGGCCGACGGTGCGGGCCGTGGTCATGGGCAACCTCGCCCGGTCGCTGGCGCTCCGTCTCCGGCGGGCCAACGACCGGATCCGCGTGCTCGACCGCTGAGGCGCGGAATCGGGACGGCCCGGGCCCTCGACGCGCTGCCCCGGGTCGCCGCCGTGGCGGCCGAAGGCCGCTTGAGTGCGGGCCAGTTGCAGGCGGTGGCCCGCCTCGCCCGTGGGCACGGATGCCGAGTGGGCCGAACGGGCCCCGGCGTGTGCCCCGTCGGACCTGCAGCGTGCCGTGCGCGCCCAGCACGCACCCTCGGCGGCCGAGACCCACCGGCGGTGGGAGTCCCGGCCGTTGCGCGACTGAAGGGGGGAACGTTCCGGGATGCTCGAAGGGCGCTTCGCGCTCCCCGATCTCGCCGGCGCCGCGTTCGAGAGCGTGATCCACCAGATCACCGAGACGCAACGTCCCCGCACCGGTGCGCCATGGGTGCCGTGGGACCGTCGCGCCGCCGACGCGCTCATCGCCCTGGTGCACCGCACCCAGGGCGACCCCCACACCCCCGCGGCTGGAGTGGCCCCCAAGGTCGTGGTCCACGTCCCCGCCGCGGGTCCCGCCGAGGTCGCCCACGGCGTGTTCTTGTCCACCGAGCAACTCGAGCAGCTCCACGCCAACTCGGTCGTCGAAGCCGTCCTCGTCGACACCGACGGCACCGTGCTCGCCACCCGCCGCGCCGCCGCCCCGGTCACCGGTCGGCTCCGCCGCCAGATCATCGCCCGCGACGGCCAGTGCCGCTGGCCGGGCTGTCAGACCCGCCACGGCCTCGAGGTCCACCACATGACCCCCATCTCGTGGGGTGGCCCCACCCAGGTCGCCAACCTCGTCACGGTCTGCGCCCCCCACCACCGCCGACTCGTCCCCCACGGACCCCACACCCTCACCGGCAACCCCGCCCACCCCGGCGGCATCCACCTCCGACCCGCCCGCGCCGGACCCGCACCCTGAACCCCGACCACCCGCCCCCGAACACCACCACCCGAACACCGCCACCCGAACACCGCCACCCGAACACCGCAGCCGAACACCGCAGCCGAACGTCAGAGCCCGGAGCGCCTCAGGTCTGGAGGTCGAGCGTGGCTGCGGCGAGCGCGGTGAGCTCGGAGTCCCAGTCGTCGATCGTCGTGCCGAACGGCACCGGGACCAGCTTCGTGAAGCCGACCGCGATGAAGCCCTCGAGGGTGCGGCGCAACGCGTCGTGACCGACCGGTACGGCCTCGGCCGGGTCGACGCCGGGGAAGCGCTGCTCGAGCATGCGCACCAGTCCGTCGGGCAGGGCCGCCGGGACGTAGGCGACGAGCGCACCCCAGTGCTCGGGGTCGATGCTCCGTCCGGCGGCGGTGGCTGCCTCGACCACGGTGGCGCGGCCGGTGTCGGCCGCGACGGGCGTGGTGAACGACGGGAGCCAGCCGTCGGCGAGTCGACCGACGCGCCGCAGCTCGGCCGGGGCGCGGCCCCCGAGCCACACGTCGGGGGGCTGCTGCACCGGGCGGATGCCGATGCCGACGCCGTCGTAGTCGAACCAGGTCCCGTGGTGCTCGATCGTCGGCTCGGTCCACAGGCGCCGCATCACGTGCAGCGTCTCGTCGAAGCGGCTCGCCCGCTCGGTGCGCTCGACCCCGAACGCCTGCTGCTCCACCGGGTCGACCACGCCGAGCCCGAAGGCGGGGAGAGCCCGACCGCCGGAGCACACGTCGAGGCTCGCCCACGCCTTGGCCAGTAGCACCGGGTTGCGGCCGGGCAGCACCTGCACCGACGTCCCCAGCTTCAGTCGCGAGGTGCGCCCCGCGGCCACGCTCAGCGCGACGAGCGGGTCGAGGGCCGGCCCGGTCGCCCGTTCGGAGAGCCACAGGGAGTCGAAGCGCAACCCTTCGAGCGCATCGACCAGCGCGGCGAAGGTGCCGGCGTCGGCGGTCGCGCCGAGGGTGCCGAGACCGAACCCGACCCGGACCTTCACGGTCGGGTCCGGCCGGTCACCGCCAGGGTCCCGTCACCCACGGCCTCAGACCCGGAAGGCTTCGTAGGCCCGCAGCTCGCGCTTGGCGATCTGCATGAGGTGAACCTCGTCGGGGCCGTCCACGAAGTGCAGGGTCCGGGCGTGCGCGTACATGTCGGCGAGGGGCCAGTCGTCGCTGACCCCGGCACCGCCGAACACCTGGATCGCCCGGTCGACCACCGTGGTCGCGAGCCGGGCCGCCACCACCTTGATCGCGGCGATCTCGAACCGGGCGCCCTTCACGCCGACGGTGTCCATCAGCCACGCCGCCTTCATGGTCAGCAGGCGGGCCTGCTCGATCTCGATGCGGCTCTCCGCCACCTGCTGCTGCACCACCGCGTTGTCGGCGAGGTGCGTCCCGAACGCGACCCGCATCTGGGCGCGCGCACACAGGAGCTCGAGCGCCCGCTCGGCCATGCCGATCGCCCGCATGCAGTGGTGGATGCGTCCCGGCCCGAGCCGGGCCTGCGCGATCGCGAACCCGGCACCCTCCTCGCCGAGCACGAACTCGGCGGGCACCCGCACGTCGCGGAACAGCGTCTCGCAGTGGCCGCCGCCCTCGCTGCG
>VGBI01000066.1 GCA_016870595.1 Actinomycetota bacterium | reverse complement strand
TCCGACGGCCGCCGGGGCGCCCCGGCGGCCTGGAGTCCCGTGAGCGCTGGTGGCGCTACTGCGGGGTCAGGTGCCGCCGGGGCCGGGGCTTGTGCCCGGTCGCGACGCAGATGGCCGGGTACGACCACGCCATTGCGGCCATGGTCCCGAAGCCGGCGCGCGCGACGCCGAGGGGGCTCCGGTGGTTCCGGGGGGCCGCAGGGGTCGCACGCATGCCTGCATTGTGGCAGGTGCCCCGGACCCCCGGCCACCGAATTACCGTCGGGGCATGCCCAGCCCCGATCTCGGCCCCGTGGTGGACCTCCTGGAGGCGGGCCGGGCCGCCGGGTGGCACCTCGGGGCGCAGGTCTACGTGTCCCGGGGCGGCGAGCCCATGCTCGACGAGGCCGTCGGCGAGTCCCACCCCGGGCGGGCCCTGCGGACCGACGACGTCATGCTCTGGTACTCCGCCGGCAAGCCCCTGACCACCGTCGCGGTGCTCCAGCAGTGGGAGCGCGGCCGCCTCGGCCTCGACGACCCCGTGGCGGCGTTCGTGGAGGGCTGGGGCACCGGCAAGGAGACCGCCACCGTCCGGCACCTCCTCACCCACACCGGGGGCTTCCCGATGTTCGGGAAGGACCCCTACGACCGCGACGTCGGGTACGCCGAGGCGGTGGCGGCGGTGGCGGCCCACCCGGCGGAGTGGGTCCCGGGCACGGCCGCCGGGTACCACGCGGCGAGCGCCTGGCGGATCCTCGGCGCGATCGTCGAGCGGGTCGACGGCCGCCCGATCCGCGACTACCTGCGCGACGAGGTGATCGGGCCCCTCGGCCTCACCGACACCGCCCTCGGGTTCCCGCCCGAGGAGCAGACCCGCCTCGGCGAGCGGCTCGTGCCGGTCGCCTGGACCGGGCACTCCCTGCCCAAGGTCGATCCCGACGGCACGCTCCAGATGGTCCCCTACCGCGTCGACCGGATCCACAACGAGCCCTGGCACGTGGCCAAGGTCGAGCCGGGCGGAGGCATGCGGGGCCCCGCCTCCGCGCTGGCCCGGGTGTACGAGTCGCTCCTGGGCTTCGGCCCCCCGATCCTCGATCCCCGCACGGTGGAGCTCATGACCGCGGTGCACCGGGTCGGCCTCCGTGACGTGGTGCTCGGCCTCGACCGGCCCTGGGGCCTGGGCGTGCAGGTCGACTTCACCGGGGGCACCACCCGGCGGGTGTTCGGCCACGGCGGCATGGCGAGCTCGCGGGGCCTGGCCGACCGCGAGCTCGACCTGGTGATCGTGGTGGTCGCCAACGGGCTCGCCGACTTCCTCGCGGCCGAGCGCCGGGTCGCCGAGGTCACCGACGCGGTGTACACGGCGATGGGCGACGAGGTCGCGCCGCTGCGCAAGCCGGTCGAGTCGCTCGTGACCCGCTTCAGCACCTGAGGGCGGCGCGACCGGCACGACGGCCCCGAGGTCCGCGACCGTTCAGCACAGATCGAGGATCCGCGCGTGGATCGGCGCGGGTGCAGCGACGATGTCGCCCGAGTCGAGCCAGGCGTCGGGGTCGCCCGCCCAGTCGGTGACGACACCCCCCGCCTCGCGGACGAGCAGCGCCCCGGCGGCGACGTCCCACGGACCGAGCGCAGGCTCGAAGTAGCCGTCGTAGACGCCCGCGGCGGTCCAGGCCAGATCGAGGCTCGCGGCGCCGGCCCGGCGCAGGTCCTCGAACGTGCGCAGGGCCCGCTCGAACACCGGCAGGTAGGCGTCGAGCCGGGACCGCTTGGCCCGGAACGGGAAGCCGGTCGCACAGACCGCCGCCTCCGGAGGACGCGCAGCCACGGCCAGGCGCTCGCCGTTGCGGTGGGCGCCACCCCCCGCGACCGCGCAGTAGGTGTCGCCCAGCACGGGTGCGTGCACCACGCCCACCACCGGCACGGTCCCCACCACGAGACCGATCGACACGCCAACCACCGGATAGCCGTGCAGGAAGTTGGTGGTGCCGTCGAGCGGATCGACGAGCCACCGGACCTCGGCCGACTCCCCGCCCTCCTCCTCCCCCACCACCGGGATCGTGGGCGCACCGGCCTCGAGCGCGGCCCGCACCACCCGCTCGCTGGCCGTGTCGGTCGCACTCACCCAGTCACCGGGACCCTTGGCCCGGACATCGCGCGGCGCACCGAAGGCCGTCCGCACCACCTCACCCCCGGCCCGTGCCGCGCCGACGGCGACGTCGAGGAGCGCCGTGAGGTCGAGGCCCGGCGCAGGATCGGAGGTCACGGTGCATCCGGCGGGTCGACCACGGCGGCCACGAGCGCCTCGGCGAGCACCGGCGTCGCCCCGGCGATGAGCTGTCGGCGCACGTCGGGGTCGGGCACCGCGAGCGGCCGGTGGTGGACGTCGCGCACCGTCGCACCGGCCTCGGTGCACACGAGCAACCCTCCGAGGTAGTCCCACGGCCCGTGGCGGTCGGCCAGGGAGTCGATCATGCCGTCGAGGCGGCCGGAGGCGACGTCGCACAGCGAGAGTGCCGCCGACCCCATCGCCCGGAACTGCTTCCAGGCGAGCACGTGCGCGGGCATGCCCGAGATCGCGATCACCGAGTCCTCGACCCGTTCGGCCGCCGACGGCGCGAGCCGGTCGCCGTCGCGCCAGGCGCCTTCGCCGCGTACCGCGACGACGCGCTCACCCACCGGCGTGTTGGTCACCAACGCACAGAGCGGGCCGTCGGCGTCGAGCGCGCAGATGGAGATCCCCCAGTACGGGAAGCCACGCGCGCAGTTCGTGGACCCGTCGACCGGGTCGACCACCACCGTCACCGCCGCGGTCCGGTTCCCGGACCAGCCCGACTCCTCGCTGACCACCGCGACGTCCGCGGTGTGCAGCACCTCGAGTACGGCCGCGTCGACCACGAGGTCGAGCGCGTACTGGCCGGCGACGGCGGTCCGCTCCTTGCGCTGCTGGTCGGTGAGCGGCGCCAATGCGCGCCGGTGCGCGGCGGCCGCCTCGTCGAACAGGGTGAGCAGCGCGTCGGCCGACGGGGCGTTCACGCCGCGATCACCCGCTCGGGGTGCGAGTACACGTTGAAGCGGTCGCCGCGCAGGAAGCCCACGACCGTGACCCCGAGCCGCTCGGCCGCCTGGACGGCCAGACTCGACGGAGCCGACACCGCCCCGATCACCGGGACACCCGCCACCGCCGCCTTCTGGACGATCTCGAAGCTCACCCGACCCGAGACCAGGCACACGGCGTCGGCCAACGGGAGCGATCCGGCGAGCGCGGCCCACCCGACCACCTTGTCGAACGCGTTGTGGCGCCCGACGTCCTCCCGCACCACCTGCAGCACACCGTCGGCGGTGAAGCAGCCGGTCGCGTGCACGCCCCCGGTGGCGTCGAAGACCGACTGGGCCGCCCGGAGCCGGTCGGGCAGGGCCGTGAGCACCGCCGCCGACACCCGGAGGTCGCTGTGCACGGGGGCACATTCGACCGCGACCTGGTCGAGGGTGGCCTTGCCGCACAGGCCGCAGCTCGCGTTGGCGGCGAACGCGCGTCGGTGCGGGTCGAGGTCGACCGGATCGCGGGTGGTGACAGTCACCACGTTGTACTCCTGGGGTGCATCGCTGCGCAGGCAGTAGGCCACCCGGGCCACCGCCCCGGCATCGGCCACCACCCGCTCGGTGAGGCAGAACCCCACGGCGAGCTCGAAGTCGTGGCCGGGGGTGCGCATGGTCACCGCGAGGGGCGCGGCATCCTGACCGGGTCCGTGCACCCGGATCTCCATCGGCTCCTCGGTCACCAGGCGGTCGGGCCGCTCGGAGGCCGTCCCGGCCTCGACGACGCGCACCCGGGCCGGGGTCGTCGGGCGGCGCGCGCTCGCGTCGGACACGCGGCGAGGCTACCCGGGGCCCTCGAGGCCGATCGCGTGTGCGTCTTCCGGGGTGTCGACGTCGGCGAAGCACGCTGCGGTGGTCACCCGGCCCCACTCGGGCTCGTCGACCCAGGCGACGACGCCGGCCCCGAGGAGCGCGTGCACCGACCGCTCGCCCGCGCGGACCAGGGTCGCGGCCCGGACCAGCGCCCCGGGGGAGTACCGGGCGCACAGGACCTGGGCCCGCCCGTCGACCCGGGGCACCACGGCGTCGGCGGGCGGGGCGGCCACGAGGAACCGGAGCAGCGCCGGGTCGAGGGCGGGCATGTCGACCGCGACCACGAGGACGGCCCGCTCCCCCGCACCCCGGGCCGCGAGTGCAGCCCCACCGGCGGCCATCGCCGCGAGTGGACCCGCACCGGGGTCGGCCTCGCGCACGGCCTCGAGCGCGGTGTGGCCGGGACCGACCTCGAGCACGGGGTCGGCCACGCCCTTGAGCACCCGGGCGGTCCGGTCGGCCAACGACTCGCCCGCGAGGCGCAACGTCGCCTTGTCGATCCCCAGCCGCCGGCTGGCGCCCCCGGTGAGGACGAGGCCCGCGACGGCGGTGCTCACGGCGTCACGCAGGCTGCGTGGGTCCGGGGGCGAGCGAGTAGCCGGTCACGACCCAGGCCGAGCCCCGCCGAGCGAGGACGACGTCGTTGTGGACCACTTCGCCGCCGCGCAGGGTGACCCGGGTCCGGATCCGGGCGAACGCGAGGCCGACGTCGACCTCGTCGAGGTCGACGCGCTCGGCGAGACCGCCGAGGTTGCTGCGGCCCGCGTAGGCCGCGGTCTTCGCCGCCAGGTAGGCCCGCCGGTCGAGACCGTCGCGTAGCTCGTCCCCCGACATCGACCACAGGGCCGCGAAGTCGAGCCGGTCCCACGCGAGCTCATAGGACTCGGCGATCTCACTCGGCGACGGCCCCCGGTCGAGAGCGAAGAGGACGATCGTCGCCACGATGATGCCCCCGAGGGCGAGGGCGATGATCGTCGTGATCACGCGACCGTCCCGGCGGCGGCGTCGATCTCACGCGCCAGCGCGACGTCCTTGTCGGTCAGGCCGCCCTCGTCGTGGGTCGTGAGGGCACACCGGACCCGGCGCCAGCGGAGGTCGAGGTCGGGGTGGTGGTTCGCGGCCTCGGCCCGGTCGGCGACCGCCACGACGAAGGCGACGGCGGCCGGAAAGGTCGGGAGCTCGAAGGTCTTCTCGATCTCGTCGCCGTGGCGCACCCACCCCGGGAGGGTCGCGAGTGCCGCGGCCACGTCCGCATCGGTGAGTCGGGCCATGGCCCCATTCTCCCCGGGTCCGGGGCCGCCCGCCAAGGCGGAGCCGGCGGCGACCCCGGGCCGGTCACGCCCGGAGCGCGTCCATGACCCGGGCGCAGGCCACCCCGTCCCGGAACGTCGGGACGTCGGGACCGGCCCCGTCGCCCCGGACGGCGTCGCGGACGGCCTCGGCCCACCGCCGCATGGGCACCAGGTGGGGGTCGCCGGGCTCGGGAGCGAGGACGAACGCCTCCCGGGACCCGGCGTCGGTCCGGACGACGATTCGATGGTCGCCGGTGGACTCGAGCACTCCGGCGGACCCGAGCACCACGATCCGGCCCGGCTGGTTGGTGGGGGCGACGAAGGTCGTGTCGATGGCCACACTCACCCCGGCCTGCGTGCGGAGCGTGGCCGTGAACCCGTCCTCGGCCGTGCACGGCTGCGGGCGACCGTCGGCGTCGGGTCGGAGCGCGACGGTGGTCCGCCGCACGGCGGCCGCGGTGTCGACCTCACCGAACGTCCACCGGAGAAAGTCGATCGCGTGCGAGCCCCACGCCCCGATCCAGCCGCCCCCGAGCGATGCGTCGAACAGCCAACCGAAGGGGCGCAGCGGGTGGCGCGACCCGGCGCTGTACTGCGCCCACAGGACGTGCTCGGGCGTCCCCACCGTGCCGTCGAGCACGAGGGCGCGGAGCGCGGCCCGACCCGGTTGGCACCGGAACTCGAAGTTGAGGAGGTGCACGACCCCGGCCGCCTCGGCCCGCGCGAGCATCACCTCGGCATCGGCGAGGTCGCGTCCGAACGGCTTGTCGCACAGGACCGCGTGCCCGGCGTCGATCGCCCACCCGACGTGCTCGCGGTGCAGGAAGGGCGGCGAGTGCACCGCGATCAGATCGACGTCACGACGCGCGCACAGCGCCCGCACCGCCATCTCGTCACGCGGCGACACGACGTCGACGACCGCGCAGGCCTCGGTCGCTGCGAACACCGGCGCGACGACCCGATCCCCGAAGCCCCGCCCGACGATCCCGACCCGCACCTCGGTGCTCACTCCCCGATCGTGGCCGTGGGGTCGGGGTCCGCGCCACCCACGCCCAGGTGGAGGCGCACGAGGAACCAGTGACCGACCGGGCCGATCCCGAAGGCGAACAGCACCGTGCCGATCCCGACGTCGCCCCCGAGGACGATCCCCACGACGAGCACGCTGACCTCGATCCCGGTCCGGACCAGCCAGAGCGGGTGGCCCCGTGCCGCGAGGGCCGTCATCAGCCCGTCGCGGGGTCCGGGACCGAGGCCGGCGCCGATGTACCCGGCCATGCCGGCGGCGCCGACGACGATCCCGCCGACGAGCATCGCCCATCGCACGGGGAGGGCATCGACCGTCGGGATCAGCGCGAGGGCGGCGTTGATCACCAGCCCGAGGGTCAGGGTGTTCACCACCGTCCCGAGCCCGAAGCGCTGGCGCAACGGGATCCAGGCGAGCAGGACGACCAGGCCGACGAGGATGGTCACCACCCCGAAGGAGATGCCCGTGCGGTCGGCGATGCCCTGGTGGAACACGTCCCACGGCGCCACCCCGAGCCGGGCTTCGAGCACCGTGGCGATCCCCGCTCCGAGGAGCAGGATGCCGAGCGCGAGGCGGGGTGCCCGACGGCGCAGCTCGCGCGCGCTGGGAAAGGTGAGGACGACGATGTCGGGGACGTCGCGACGACCCTGGGGCGGCGGGGTCACTCGTCGACGAGCGCGCTGAGCTCGACCTCGACCGGGGCGCCCCGCGGGAGGGCAGCAACACCGATCGCAGCGCGGGTGTGGCGCCCCGCCTCACCGAAGACGTCCACGAGGAGGCGGCTCGCGCCGTCGGCCACGGCGGGCAGCTCGGTGAAGTCCGGGGCACAGGCCACGTACACGGTCATGGCCAGGACCCGCGTGACGGCGTCGAGCGAGCCGACCTCGGCCCGTAGGAGCGCGAGCGCATTGGCGGCGGCCAGGCCGGCCGCCGTGACCCCTGCGTCGATCCCGACCTCGGCTCCGAGGCGCCCGGTGGGCTCGATGCGCCCGTCGGGATCGCGCGGCAGCGCTCCTGAGGTCCGGGCCACCCCCTGGACCACGAGGCAGCCCAGGAGGGGCGGGTGGGGGGCGAACGGACCGGGCAGGACGATCCCGGCGGCGGCGAGACGGGCTTCGTGGGTCACGCGGTCACCCTAACGGGGCGGCCACCAGGGCGCGCAGAGCAGGTGCTCCGGGGGAGAGACTCGAACTCTCAACCTGCCGGTTAACAGCCGGATGCTCTGCCATTGAGCTACCCCGGAATGGAGCGGCGTGAGTGTACCGCCCCCCCTCCGGTGTCCCCACCGGACCCAAGGTCGGGATCGGGCCGGATCGGACCGGATCGTTCGGGATCGACCCCGATCGGACCGGCACGGACCGGATCAGCGGCCGCCGCCGACCTCGGCGAGGATCGAATGGATGATCGCGGCCTGGGTCGTCACCGTGGTCGCCGACGCCCGGTCCCGGGCCCGGGCACCGGCCCGGGCGCGCGCGTCGGCGTCGGTCAGGTAGTGCACGACCGCGCGCGCCATCGCCTCGACGTCCAGGTAGGGCACGGCCGTCCCGGCCCCGTCAGCCACGAAGTCCGCCGCTCCGCCCGTCTCCTCGAAGCAGACCGTGGGGACGCCCTGGGCCGCCGCCTCGAGCATCACGAGCGGCCAGGAGTCCTCCCGGGAAGGGAGCAACAGAACCGCGAGCGAGCGCAGGAAGTCGGTGGGGTCCCCAAGGCTTCCGGCGAAGCGGACGTACTCCCCGAGACCGCCTCGCATCGTGTCGTGGTCGGCGTGCGCGCGGTCGGCGCCGGTGTGCGGGCTCCCGACCCACACGAACTCGACGTCGGTCGGCGCACCCGGGATCCCGGCGCACAGCGCCCGTACCCGACGGGCGACGACCGGGAACAGGTCGGTCCCCTTGTGCCAGGCGAGTGTGCCGATCGCCCCGACCACCGGACCGCCGTCACCGCCTGCGGCCACCAGCGTGTCCCCCCCGACGCCGGTCCCGGTGTCAGCCCCTGCCGACGGCGCCCGGGGGGGCACGAAGCCCGGGACCACGACGACCTCGGCCGACGGTGCGAACAGATCGACGAGCGCGTCACGCACACTCGGTGCTGCGGCGAGGATCCGGGCCGCGCGCCCGAGGACCGGGCCCGCACCGGCCGCGCCGACCTGGTGCTCGAGGAGGAAGCGCGACTCGTGGGCGTAGACGACGAGCGGGACGTCGCCCGGCGGCACGACGCGTGTGAGCAGCCGCGACGACGCCGTCGAGTTCGCGAACACCACATCGAAGGCACCGGTCCGCAGTGCGCGCGGCAGCCGCCGTCGGCGCCCCCCGTCGCGGCGTACCACGAACGCCGGCCCCAGGGCGCGGGCCTGCTCGACCACGGGTCCGTCGACCGGGAACACGCTCACCACCTCGGCACCGTGCTCGCGGACCAGTTCCTCGAGCACGGCCAGGAAGAGCAGACAGGCGCCGTTGCGGCCGGCGTCGTGGTGGACCGCCAGGATTCGCATCACGTCATTCCACCGGCTTCGTGGCGACGGCACAGACGGTGACGGGGAACTGCGGATCGTTCGGCGACAGATCCCTCGATGTGAGCTCATCGGCCGCCAGTCCCCGCATCTCCGCGGCTGCCGTCAGCGAGTTCCCGAGGCTCGTCACCGACACCGCCTCGGGCGCGAAGACGGTCTCGAGCAGCCGGCGGAGCCCGAGGGTGGTGTATCGGCGGTACTCGTTCCAACCGGGGTCGACCGCACTGGTCGCCGGGACCGCCACCAGCAGCGTTCCCCCGGGAGCCAGGATCCGGAACAGCTCGCGCATGAACGTGGCGTCGTCGAGCACGACGTGGAGCGTGTGGATGCAGATGATGCAGTCGAAGCCGTCGGACGGGACTGCGTTCGGGCCGCACAGATCCGCCACGATGGTGGCGTGCGCGTTGGGCTCGAGGTTGAGCACGTCGATTCGGTCGGTGCGCTCACCCCCGAACCGGCGCGCGTAGGCCGGGTCCTGGAACTCGAGCACCCGACCACGGATGAGATCGGCGTGGTCGCCGAAGAACCCGGCGATGTACCAGCGGTGCACCGGGGTGCCGCGGTCGCCACCGTGCGCCCGGCTCGCGGGCTCGGTCCCCCGCGCGAGCAGGACGCGGCCCCGCGCGACCGGCCCGATCCGCCCGACGCAGGCCAGGAGCCTCCCGACCGCGCTCATGCCGCCAGGGCCCGTTCGAGCCAGGTCCCGAACGCCTCGGGGGCCAGGGCGGGAACCGCCCGGCGCGGGATGCGGAACCGGTCGCCGGTGGCATCGAAGCGACGGTGGTGGTTCACGAAGGCCGCCTCCACCCCGGCGGACCCGGCTGCGCCGCACGATGCGTCGTCGTAGTCACCGGCCGCCCCGTACGGATAGGCGAGAAGCGCCGGGCGTCGACCCGTGAGGCGCTCGAGACGGTCGAGTCCATCGACGATCTCGGACTCCTGGTCGGCAGCAGTGAGCCCGGCGAGGACCGGGTGCCGATGCGTGTGGCCACCGATCGTGATGCCCGGGGTCGCCGCCAGGGCGCGGACCCCGGCTTCGTCGAGCACGGGGTGGGGTTCGCGCTGGGTGCCGGGGCGCTCGGGAAGACGGGCCTCGACCGCCGCGACCAGGTCGTCGCGTTCGTCAGGCGGCTCCGTCCGGACCCGGGTCGCCACGGCCCCGGCCACGGCCCCCGCGATGGCCGGGTCGGCGAGCGAGCGATCAGGAGCCACCGGCAACGCGCCGATCAAGTCGGCGAGCGCGGCCGCCTCGACCTCGGAGGCACCGACCGCGGCGGCAACCCGGTCCCACCAGTAGCCCCGCACGTCGCCAAGGTACCCCGTGGGGACGAACACCGTCGCCGGCGCATCCACCGCACGCAGGATCGGGACCGCCACCTCGAGCGTGTCGCGGTACCCGTCATCGAAGGTGATCGCGACCTCGGGCCGCCGGCCCCGTCCGGCCGGTCCGAGCAGCTCGGCGAGCGGCACGATCGCGGCCCGGCGCCGGAGCACGGCGACGTGGCCGGCGAACCAGTCCGGGCTACATGCGAGCGCGAAGGGGTCGAAGGCGGGAGCGGCCACGCGGTGGTAGGTCAGCACGAGCCGCGGCCGGCGCCCGAGCCCGGCCCGGTGCGCGAGGACCCGCATCCGCGACTCAGCCCGGGAGGAGGATCTCATCACGGTGCAGGATGCCGTCGCACACGGTGTCGACCGCCACCGAGCGCCCGGGAGCGAGTTCTCCCAGATCGGTGATGGCGAGCTCCAACTTCATCGGCATCGGATCGGCGTTCGTCCAGTGCATGTCGATCGCGTAACGGAACTTCATCAGGTGCGCGAAGCGCCGCGCGAGCGTCGCGCTGTCGGCGGGCGCCCGGGGGGTGTCCCCGGCCGCGTGGCGCTCGAGCAGACGCCGGTAGTCGCCGGGGGTGTCCACGTCGACCGTGAACCCCTTGCGCGCGTAGTACGGGGCGCCGCACACGAGGACGGGTTGCCCGGCGATCGCCGCCTCGAGCCCGACCGAGGCGCAGTACACGAGGTTGCACGAAGCCATCGCCCGAAGCGTGTCGGAGGACACCTCGCTCTCCGGCCCGACGAGAAACACGTTGTCGGGCAGCGGTGCGGAGCGTCGGGTGATCTGATCGACGATCCGCCCCACCGTGCGGAACTTGGGGACGATCTCGGCTGGGTGCGCCCGGACGACGAGATCGACCTCGGGGTGGTCCCGCACGAAGTCGAAGGTGGCTTCGAGCCACTCCATCTGACCGTCGAAGGCGTGATCCCGCTCGGCGACGAACAGGTCCCAGCTCACGTTGGTGAACAGCACCAGCAGCGGACGGTCGGCCCGGAGGCCGAGGGCGCGCCGGATCGCCACGGCATCGGTCTCGAGCACGGGATCGGTGGTGGTCTGGCGGGCGAACGCCGGGAGCCCCCGCAGATAGCCCCCGACCCGGGCGTCCTGCTCCGGGGTCAACGGACGATCCCTCGCCGCCGCCCAGGCCCGGTCGAGCGCCGGGTCCTCGCAGCTCGAGTTGACGGCGTAGACGTGCCGGTCGAACGACTCGTCGTACATCTCGCGACTCACGACCTTGATGCCCCGCGCCTGGGCGACCTCCCGGGCGGCCCGCCAGAAGAGGTGTCGGCCGCTCAGGACCACCACGATGTCGGGTCGGTACTCGTCCAGCCAGGCGGTCACCGCCCGGAGCGCGAGGATGCCGCTCACGAGGAAGGACCGCCGCGCCGCCACCACTTCGGGTGCGTTCCCGTGGCTGTCGGCCCGCAGGTAGCCCGCCACGCTCGACCCCAGCCAGGAGCCGACCGGCCACCCGTCGACGCTGAACCCGGTGATCTCGTCGTCGCGCAGTGCCGCGACCGTCGCCTGCGCCTCCGCCTCGGCCGCCGGGGCGTCACCGAGGAAGCGGCTCAGTGGTACCCAGTCCACCCCGGACGCCTCGAGGAACGGGCGCTTCTGGGCGATGCACGTCCGACACCGGTCGTTGGGCCGGACCTGGGCCAGACGCTCCTCGCACGCCGGGAGCGACGGGAGGTCACAGACGAAGAACTGGCTGACCGCACCGCGCTGCTCGAGTGCAGCCACCAGCAGGTGGTCGACCAGGAGGTGCGGGACACCCGCCCCGAACACCGCGAAGCCCACGCGGACGGGGTCGCCGGACACCGGGGCGGTCGCGACCGGGGCGGTGGCCACGAGATCCCGGAAACGACCGAGCACCTGCCAGTACGCAGACACGGGATTGCCGCCGGCGGCGCTCCCTGCGCGCCCGGACCGGATGCGCCGTCGCACCCGCCGCACCAGCCCGACCAGGCGGGCACGGAACTTCGTCAACACGCTGCCCCCGGCCACAACGCCCCGAGGCTACCCGGCCCCGGCACCCGACCCCGGGGCCCGCACGGAGCCGCTGGTAGGGTCACGCCGTGGGTTCGACCGGTCGGCGCGTGGTCCGCACCGCGCGCCGGAGCGCCGCACTGACGGCCCGCCGTCTCGGGTGGCGGCCCGCCGACGAGCGGTACGACGGGTCGGCTCCGTACCTCCTGGCGTTCCCACCGACGCATCCCACCGATCCGCCGGGCCCCACGGTCTCGCTGCTCAACGACACGCGGGACCAGTGCAACTTCGGCAGCGAGGTGCTCACCGACGGTCTGGTCCGGATCCTGCGGGACCGGGTCCCCGGCGTGACCGTCGAGCCGATCCCCTCCCACTGGATGATCGGCCTCGACATACCGGTCATCTACCACGACCACGCCCGGGGCTTCCGGGTCCCCAGTGCGCGCTACCCCCGGGTCGCCGACCAGTTCGAGGCGGTGGCCGACCTCTGGGACGCCGGCGCCGGCGGCCCCGGCGTTGCGCCGCTCGTCGAACGCCTCCGACGAGCGGACCTCGTCTTCACGAACGGTGAAGGCAGCCTCTACCGCGACAACGAGAGTGCCCTGCGCGAGCTCTTCTGCGCGTGGTACGCCAAGAAGCGCCTCGGGGTCCCCACCGTATTCGCGAACGCCATGGTCCACCTCACCGACGTGGTCCCCATCCTGCCGGGCATGGTGCGGCGGACCTTCCCCGTGCTCGACGCCGTCGCCGTCCGCGAAGCGCGATCGCTGGCGAACCTCCGGGCGTTCCTCCCCGACCTCGACGCCCGGCTCATCCCCGACTCGGCCTTCGCCTTCACCCCGGCCGACGCGCGCGACACCGAAGCCGTCGCAGCCGTTCGAAGCCGGATCGGTGATCGCCCCTACTTCCTGTTCGACCCCGGGACAATGCCCATCGACGCCCGCCCCGGCGAGCGCTCGGCCCTCCATCGGATAATCGAAGCGCTCAAGGGCACCGACGTCCAGGCCGTGTTCATCCGCAAGGACCTCACCGACAGCTTCGTGGAGGCGGTGGCCCGGGAGACCGGCTCGGTCTACGTCGACTCGGTGGTGGACTACCGCGAGTACATGACCCTGATCGCCGACGCCGAGTACTCGGTCACCGGCCGGTACCACAACACCACGCTGGCCGGGATCATGGGGTGTCCCGTCCTGGCCCTGGCCACGACGAACCACAAGGTCCACGGTGCGGTCGACATGCTCGACCCCGAGCTCGGGGAGCCGTTCGACGGGACCGACATCCTCCCTGCCCTCGACGCGATCGTGGCTCGGGCCAACGGCTTCCGGGCGGAACGTGATGCCTGGCGCCGGCGCCTCACCGGGGTCTCGGCGGCCCGCCACGCCGAGTGCTTCGCGCTGGGCGACCTCGTGCGCGACCATCTGCAGGGCTCCGGGTGAGCCGGACCGGGCTCCTCGTGGGCTTCGGATCGATCGGCCGGCGTCACCTCACGAACCTCCACGAGCTCGGGATCACCGACTGGGCCGTGGTGCACACGGGCCGGGGCACCCTCCCGTTCGAGCCACCGGCACCCGTGCGGACCTACCCCGACCTCGCGGCAGCACTGGCCACCGAGTCCCCCGCCTTCGCCGTGGTCGCCAACCCGACCGCCCTGCACCTCACCACTGCGCGGGCCTGCGCCGAACGGGGCTGCGACGTCCTGCTCGAGAAGCCGGTGTCCCACAGCACCGACGGGCTCGACGACCTCGCCGCGACCGTGACCCGTGTCGGCGTCGAGGTCCTGGTGGGGTTCCAGTTCCGCTACCACCCGGCCCTGCACGCGGTCGCCGGCCTTCTCGCCGACGGCACGCTCGGCGCACCCTGCGCGGCGTCGGTGGTCTGGGCCGAGCACCTCCCCGACTGGCACCCCTGGGAGGACTGGCGCACGGGGTACGCCGCCCGCCCCGAGCTCGGCGGCGGGGTGCACCACACCATCTGCCACCCCTTCGACTACCTCCGGATGCTCTTCGGCGAGGTGGTATCGGTCTCGGCCCACCTGAGCGATCGTCATCCCCTCGGGCTCGAGGTCCCCGAGGCCGTCGACGTCCGGCTCGGGTTCGCCGACGTCGACGCCACCGTGCACCTCGACTACTGGTCGCGGCCCCAGACCCACCGGCTGGAGGTCACCGGTACGCTCGGTTCCGTGATTTGGGACTACGTCGCCGGAACGCTCGCGGTCCGGACCGCGACGGACACCGACTGGCGGGTCCGACCGGTCCCCGGGGTCGCCGAGCGGAACGATCTGTTCGTCACCCAGTCACGTCACTTCCTCGAGGTGATCGCGCGCGACGCCCCGCCCCGGTGCATCCTGGCCGACGGCGTCGCCGCGGTCCGCATCGCCGACGCGATCGAGCGGTCGTCGGCTGCCGACGGACGGACCGTGGTCCCGTGATGGCGCGTCGGATCCGGCACCTCGCCCTCGTCGCCACCCTCGTCGCCACCCTCGTCGCGGCGTCCGTCGTCGCCCTCGTCCCGGGCCCGGCAGCGGCCGGAGAGGAGTCGGGCCCCAGCCCCACCGTCGCCGAGATCCGCGACCGGGGCGAGATCGTCGTCGGCACCAAGTTCGACCAACCGCTGTTCGGTCTACGCAACGCCACCACCGGTGAGATCGACGGGTTCGACGTGGAGGTCGCGCGGCTGGTGGTCCGGCAGGTGTTCGGGCGTCGGGTCGCACGGAACATCCGCTTCGTCGAGACCCCGTCACGCACGCGGGAGGCGGCGCTCACCTCGAGGGCCGCCGACCTCGTGGTCGCAACGTACACCATCACCCCCGAGCGCGAGGCGGTGATCGACTTCGCCGGCCCGTACTACACCAGCGGCCAGGCCATCCTCACCCGGAAGGCCGACACCGCGATCCGGGGCACTGCGGATCTCGGCGGTCGCCCGGTGTGCACCGTCGCCGGTTCGACCTCGGCCACCAATCTG
>VGBI01000065.1 GCA_016870595.1 Actinomycetota bacterium | reverse complement strand
TGGGCCCCGCCGGCGGTGAGCGCCTCGTGGGCTTCCCGTACCGCGACCTCGCGCGCGCCGAGGGCGTCGTGTTCCCCGACCACCTGGTGCCCGCCCCGGTCGGGGGTCGGCACCGGGTCGAGCGGGCCCTGTTCGAGCTCGGGCCCGGGGTCACCGAGGTCTACCTCCACCCCGCGGTCGACACCGACGAGCTGCGGGCCGCGCACCCCGACTGGGCGGGCCGGGTCGAGGACCACGCGTTCTGCTGCGACGACCCGTCGTTCCCCGATCTGCTCGACCGGGCCGGGGCGACGCTGATCGGGTACCGCGAGCTGCGGGACCTCCAACGCGCCGAGGCGTGAGCCGACTCGCGATCGGCATCGACGTCGCCGCCACCCGCGGGTGCGACGTCGTCGCCCTCGGTCCCGATCGGGGCCCCACCCCGATCGGGCGGGTCCACACCGGTCCCGACCTCGTCGCGCTCCTCGCCGACCTCCGCCCTGCCGTCGTCGCCATCGACGCCCCACCCGGGTGGGCCGACCCCGGCCCCCGGTCGGCGGAGCGGGCCCTGGCCCGCCGGGGCATCTCGGTGTTCGCCACCCCCGACGCGACCCGGGGCGCCGACAACCCCTTCTACGCGTGGATGCGCACCGGCTTCGTCATGCACGCGGCCGCCCGCGACCTCGGGACGCCGGTTGCGCTCGAGACCTTCCCGCACGCCGTGGCCGTCGCTCTCCGGGGCACCCGCCCCGAGGGGAGCCTCCTCAAGCGCCCGGCGGAGAAGCGCCGATGGCGCCGAGCCGCGCTCGAGGCCGCTGGGTTCACGACGACGCGGCTCCGGACCATCGACGAGATCGACGCCGCCCTGTGCGCCGTGACCGGCTGGTACCACCTCGAGGGTCGCACCGAGACGTTCGGTGACGGCACCGACGGCGTGATCGTCGTGCCCACCGGCCTCCCCTGAGCCCGGACGACCGGGTCAGGCCTCCGGGTACTCCGTGACCGCGCGGATCCGACCCTGGAGCTCGAGGTACTCCAGGCTCTGGGTGATGGGCAGCAGCCGCAGCCAGATCCCGGTGTCACCCGCCACCTTCACCACGCCCTGCATGAACGCCGCGCTCATGTCGAGCGAACCCTGGGCGATCTTCACCCAGTCGGCGTAGGGGGCGGTGATGGTCAGGTCCGGGTCGGCGATGGCGCCGAGATGGGAGGCGAGCAGCTGCCCGTCCTGGAGCTCCCAGCCGTACTCGACCCCGCCGTCGGGACCGCCGGTGACCACGTACTGGATCCGGGCGCTCGCCCCCGGGCGCACCGGCTGGTCGGCCGCCATCGCCCGGGTCTCGTCGAGCCACTCCTGCGAGAGGTACCGCACGGAGCCGGATCCTATTGGGCGGCACCCGCCGTCCGGCCGATCGGGGCGGGCGTGGCCCGCACCCCGGCGAAGAGGTCGTCCTCGGTGTCGCCGTCGCCCACCCCCGCGTCGACCCGGGTGCGGGCGAGGAGGTACTCCTCCCACGGGAAGATCGCCCGGATGGTGTCGTCGGGGAGGCGCATCCAGAAGCCGGCGGGATCGACCTGGGTGCGGTGGGCGAGGAGCGCCGCCCGGCGCCGGTGCAGCCAGTCCCCCACCTCGACGAACGTGGTGAAGTGCTCGGAGTGCTCGGGCAGCTCGCGCTCGAACCAGTGCGCGAAGGGGCTCTCCTCGCCCCGGCGCAGGTGCTCCTCGTGCAGCGCCTGCACCCGGCGGCGCGAGAAGCCCGTGTAGTAGAGCTTCTGGGGCTCCCAGGCCGGCCCGGCGTCGGGGAACGCGGCCGGGTCGCCCGCGAGGTCGAAGGCGGGCAGCGAGATCTCGTGCACCCGGATGTGGTCGGGGTGCGGGTAGAAGGTGCGGTCCTCGGCGTAGGTGACGATCACCTGGGGTCGCTCGAGCCGGATGAGCCGGACCAGCCGCTCGACTGCCTCGTCGAGCGGGGCGTTGGCGAAGTTGTCGGGTCGGTGGTTGTGCTCGCTGTCGGGCATGCCGGAGTCGTGGTAGCCGAGCAGATGCACGGAGGCGTAGCCGATCGCCGCCGCGCTGTTCTGCAGCTCCTGGAGGCGCACCCGGGCGAGGTCGGCCCGGACCTCGGGGGTGTCGACGGCCGGGTTCAAGATGTCGCCCGCCTCGCCGCCCGTGCAGCAGACCAGGGCCGTGTGCACCCCCTCGTCCGCGTACCGGGCCACCGTGGCCGCCCCCTTCGACGCCTCGTCGTCGGGGTGCGCGTGCACGGAGAGCAGGCTGAGGGGCGCGCCGGTCCGGTCGAGCGGGGTGTCCACGGCTCCGACGATACCGACCGGCCGACCGGTGATCCTCCCCGCCGGAGGCCCACCGCCGCCGGATCGTGGTCGGGGTCGACGAGATCGGCGCCGCGCACCTGCTCGAGCAGGTACCCGGCGGCGCCGGCCATGATCGCCTGGAACAGCGCCTCGTCGTCGGAGAACGACGTGAGGATCAGGCACTGCAGCTCGGGGTTCGCGGCGCGCACGTCGCGGCACGCCTCGACCCCGTCGCCGTCGGGCAGGCGCACGTCGAGGATCGCGACGTCGGGGCGGGTCGGCGGGATGCGACGGTGCGCGTCGTCAGCCGTCCCCGCTTCCCCCACGACCTCGATGCCGCCCGACGACTCGAGGAGATCGCGCAGGCCACGACGCACGATCTCGTGGTCGTCGAGCAGGAACACACGCACGGGACGGCCGGTGGCCGCGCCGCGCTCGTCGGAGACTGTCGTCGTCTGGGTCACGCTGCGCAGCGTAGGGACCCCGGGTTCCGGGCCGGTCGTCCCCACCCGTAGCATGGGACCCATGGCCCGGCCTCCGACCTCCTCGCACTCCGAGCGCCACCGGTACAACCGGGTGAACTGGCTCCGAGCGGCGGTGCTCGGCGCCGGCGACGGCATCGTGTCGACCGCCAGCCTCCTGATCGGCGTCGCGGCGGCCAGCGCGAACCGGTCCGAGCTCGTGGTCGCCGGGATCGCCGGGCTCGTCGCCGGCGCGATGTCGATGGCGAGCGGCGAGTACAACTCCGTGAGCGCCCAGCGCGACACCGAGCAGGCCGACATCGAGCGGGAAGCCCGCGAGCTCCACACGGTCCCCGAGCGCGAGCTCGAAGAGCTCACCGAGATCTACGTGCGACGCGGCCTCGAGCGCGACCTGGCCCGGACCGTCGCCGCGCAGCTCACCGCCGCCGATCCCCTCGGCTCGCACCTGCGCGACGAGCTCGGCATCGTCGCCGAAGGGCGGGCCCGACCGCTCCAGGCCGCCAGGGTCTCGGCCGCGAGCTTCGCGGTTGCGGCGCTGATCCCGCTGCTCGCGGTGATGCTTGCGTCGGCCGGCACCCGGGTCGCGGTGCTCGTGGTCGCGTCGCTGGTGAGCCTGGCCGCTCTCGGGGTCACCGGGGCCCGCCTCGGCGGTGCGCCGCCCGGACGCGCCGCGGTGCGGATCCTGATCGGGAGCGGGCTCGCGATGGCCATGACCGCGCTCATCGGCCGCCTGGTGGGCACCGCGGTCTGACCCGCACCCGATCCCGGTCCCGGTCCCGGCCGCCCGGTACCGCTCGGGACCAAAGACCCTGGGCCCCGGCTCCCGCGGCCGGGAGGATGCCCCGGGGCGACGCCGCGCCCCGGGAACCCGGGGAGCCGAGGTGCACGAGTCGATCCGCCTGGGCGTCGTGCGGGGCATCACCATCGGGATGCACTGAAGCGTGCTCGCGATCGCGGCACTGCTCACGTGGGGCCTGGCCGGCGGGTACCTCCCCACCGTCGCCCCCGGCTACCGGGCGGGTGAGTACTGGCTCATCGCCGGCGCGGCCGTGGTCGTCTTCTTCGGCTCCCTGCTCGGCCACGAGCTGGGGCACTCGCTGGTGGCGCTGCACCGCAGGGTCGAGGTGGACCGGATCACCCTGTGGCTCTTCGGCGGCGTGGCCCGACTGCGGGGCGACCCGCCCGATCCCCGGGCCGAGTTCGAGATCGCCGCGGCCGGGCCCGGGGTCAGCCTGGCCGCCGCTGCCGCGGGCGGGGTCCGGGTCCACGACGTGATGACCCCGAGCCCGATCACGGTACGCGCCGACGCCGCCATCGCCGTGGTGCTCGAGGAGACCTTCCTGCGCCACCACTGCTCGGCGTTCCCGGTCGTCGACGGCGCCGGTTGGGTCGTCGGCCTCCTCACCCTCCGCCAGGTCCGCGAGGTCGCGCCGGCCGAGCGGGCCCACCGCACTGCGGCCCAGATCGCCCATCCGGTCGAGCGCGTCACCCGCGTCGGCCCCGACGAGCCTCTCGTTCGCGTGCTCGGGGACTCCGCCCCCGACGGCGCGGCCGGCGGCCGGATGCTGGTGCTCGACCACGACCGCCTGGTGGGGATCGTGTCGCCCAACGACGTGCACCGCGGCCATCCGGGACGTGGTCGCGTGACGCCGCCCGCCGTCGGTGACCGGGTCCGTGGTGACAGGGACGGCCGCCCGGTCACCCGCTCAGTCGATGTGGGCCGCCGCCGCGACGTACGCGGGATTGCGACGGGCGATGACCCGGCGACTGGCCCGCCAGGCGATCTCGATGGCCACCACTGCGACCACGCCGATCACGACCAGCTCCGCCAGCACCGTGGTGTCGGGGATCCGCAGGGCGTAGAAGGCGCGGAGTGCGGGCACGGCCAGGATCACCCCCACCGACCCGGCCATGGCCGCCACCAGCAGGGTGCGCCACCAGTTGAACGGTCGGGCCAGGCACACGAGCACCCAGAGCCCGACCGCGACCAACGCGACCGTCGCGCAGGTCCGGGCCGTCCGCAGGGGCAGGTCCTCCACGTAGTAGGCGAGGCCGAAGGCCGACAGCGACAGTGCGGCGGCGATCGCGCCGGCCGGGAGGGTGAAGGCCATGACCCGCTCGAGGAACCCGGGGACGTACCGGCGGGTGTTCGGGGCGAGGGCGAGGAAGAACCCGGGGATGCCGATGGTGAAGGTGCTGACGATCGTGAGCTGGCGGGGCAGGTACGGGTACTTCCAGCCGAGGGCGGCGACCACCACGGCGATGAGGATGGCGTACACGGTCTTGGTGACGAACAGGTTGGCCGAACGCTCGATGTTGGCGATCACCCGCCGACCCTCGGCCACCACTCCCGGCATCGTCGCGAAGCGCCCGTCGAGCAGCACCAGCTGCGCGACGGCGCGGGTCGCCGCGGCCCCCGAACCCATCGCCACGCCGATGTCGGCGTCCTTCAGCGCGAGCGCGTCGTTGACGCCGTCACCGGTCATCGCCACGACGTGGCCGCGTGCCTGCAGTGCGGTGACCATGGCCCGCTTCTGCTGCGGGGTGACCCGCCCGAACACGGTGCGGTGCTCCACCACGTCGGCCAGCGCCTCGGGGTCGTCGGGCAGCTCGCGGGCGTCCACCGGGCCGTCGGCGCCCGGGAGGCCCACCCGGGCCGCGACCGCACCGACGGTGCGGGGGTTGTCGCCCGAGATCACCTTCAGCGCCACACCCTGGTCGGCGAAGTACCGGAGCGTGTCGCGCGCGTCGGGGCGCACCCGCTCCTCGAGCAGGACCAGGGCGCGCGGCGTCACCCCGGCCGGCAGCGCCTCGTCGGTCGGTGCGGCCCCGGCGTGGGCGAGGAGCAGGACCCGGCACCCGGTCGCAGCGATCGTGTCGGCGCGGCGCCGGGCCGGGTCGGCGGCGTCGGGGCAGACCATCTCCGGAGCGCCGATGATCCACCACCCGGCGGCACCGAAGCCGGCGGCCGACCACTTGCGGGCCGACGAGAACGGCACCGCGCCGTCGCGCACCCAGCCGGCGGGCGGCGGGAACGCCGCGCCCACCGCCTGCAGGGTCGCGTTGGCGTTCTCGTCGTCGGCGAGCGCGCCGAGCGCGGCGGCCACCGCATCCGCGTCGACACCGTCGAGCACCTCGAGCCGGTCGAAGCCGACGTCGCCCTCGGTCAGGGTGCCGGTCTTGTCGAGGCAGACGACGTCGACCCGGGCCAGGCCCTCGACCGCCGGGAGCTCCTGCACCAGCACCTTGCGCCGGGCGAGCGTGACCGCGGCGATCCCGAAGGCGAGGCTGGTCAGCAGGACGAGGCCCTCGGGCACCATGCCGACCACCGCCGACACGAGCGCAACGAGCGCGTCGTCGAGGTCGGTCTTGGCCAGCTGGCGGGCGAGCAGCACCGCCGCGACCGGGAACAGGGCGAACTGGATGTAGCGCAGCAGCCGGTTGATCCCGCCGACGAGCTCGGACCGGACCAGGGTGAAGCGCCGGGCCTCGGTGGCGATGGTGCGGGCGTAGGCCTCGGCCCCGACCCGGGTGGCCTGGAAGCGGCCCGACCCGGCCACCACGATCGCGCCGGAGAGCACCTCGTCGCCGGGCCGCTTGTCGATCGGGTCGGCCTCACCGGTCAGCAGCGACTCGTCGATCTCGAGCCCGGCCGACTCGGCCACGATGCCGTCGGCGGGCACCTGGTCGCCGGTGCGCAGGTCGACGAGGTCGTCGAGCACCACCGCCTCGACCGCGCACTCGGTCACGCTGCCGTCGCGCACCACCCGGGCGAAGGGGGCGGCGAGCACGGCTAGCCGGTCGAGGGTGCGCTTGGCCCGCACCTCCTGGATGAT
Source organism: Actinomycetota bacterium (assembly GCA_016870595.1). Classification (GTDB taxonomy): domain Bacteria; phylum Actinomycetota; class Acidimicrobiia; order IMCC26256; family PALSA-555; genus CAIUKV01. Next base: position 8,684 of record VGBI01000065.1, on the reverse strand, counting down.
CCCGATGGCCGAGTTGGCCACGAGGATGATCCCGAAGAGCGAGTCCCGGATGTCGCCCACCGCGAGGATGATGACGAGCATCGTGCCGAGGATGGCGTTGAACCGGGTGAGGACGTTGGCCCGGACGATCTCGCCGTACGTGCGGCTGGTGCGGTCGCCGGCGTCGTTGGTGGCGCCGCGCGCGACCCGGTCGGCGACCTCGGCGGCGGTGAGCCCGGCGCTCCCCGTGACCAGCTCGGGTCGGGGCGTGCCGAAGCGCGCTGCGGTCGCGGCCCCCACCGGTGGGCGCCCGCTCAGGCGGGACCGTCGCCGGCGGCGACCGGGACCAGCTCGATCTCGCCGGTGGCGTCGTCCTCGAGCCGCTGGTAGCCGCAGAGCTCGGCGAGGAGGGGCTGGCCTTCGTCGGGGCCGCTCCCGATGAGCTCGTCGCCGGCCGCGACCCGCACCTGGCCCCGCGGGCGGTAGAGGTAGCGGCCGGCCCGGCGGATGGCCAGGAGGTAGAAGCCGGTCTCGGTCTCGAGCCGGGCATCGCGCAGGGTGGCACCGTCGAGCGCGCTCCCGACCGCGACGGGCAGGCGGGTGATCACCTCGTCGGCGTCGCCGAGCGCCCGCGCCACGATCGGGTGCATCTCCTCGCCCTCCTCGACCAGCCACACCATCTGCTGGGCGGCGTCGCCGATCTCCTCGGCCGCCGCGCCCAGGTGCAGCAGACCCCGCAGGGGTGACGGGTCGACCTCGTCGGCGGCGCTGCGCAGCACCCAGATCTCGAGGCGCTCGCGCATCTCGTCGAGCCGGTCCTCGAGCTGGCTGACCTCGGCGGCGAGGCTGGGGTCGTTGAACAGCAACGCGGAGTACGCCAGGCCGACGGCGACCTCCGACACGTTCTTCATCTCGACCAGCACGTCGACCGCGCGGTCGAGGTCGGTGACCGTGGGGTCGTGGTCCACGGCCGGCGGGCGCCACTCGGGCGCACCCGCGAGGGTCCGCAGCTCGGCGATCCCGCTCGGCGCGCCCCGCAGGATCAGGACGTCCTCGGCCATGACGACGTCGTCGCCGTCGGGATCGATCTGCCACTCCTTGCCCCGCCGGATGGCCATGACCCGCATGCCCACCTCGACCGGGAGCTCCACGTCGGCGAGACGGCGCTGCGCCAGTGCGGAGTCGGGCCGGACCCGCACCCGGTGCGAGATCTCCTCGGCCGCCGCGAGGTCGGCCACCAGGTCGGGCGGGATCCCGAGGCGGTGCGTCACGACCCGGGTGACGTCGAGGGCGGCGTTCGCCAGCCGCTCGATCGCCGCCACGAGGTGCAGCACGCTCGACATCTGCTCGGCCTCGCGGGGCGCCCGGGCCGCGAGCACGCACACCGCGCGCATCTCGTGGACCAGCTCCCGGAGCCGCTCCTCCAGCTCGTGCACCTCGTTGGCCATCGCCTCGTCGTCGAAGAAGAGTGCGGCGTAGGCGAGGTCGACCATCAGCTCGGAGGTGTCCTTGGCCTCCGACAGCATGGCCTTGAGATTCCGTGGAGGTCGGTCGTCGCCCATCGATGCTCCGGAGGTCCCGGGAGAGGAGGGTCGGGGCCCGACCCGCTAGGAGATCCCCAGGATAACCAGGGTCACCATGAACGCGACGGCCCCGAGGAAGTCCGACGACGACGACACGAGCGGCACGCCGTTGTTGTCGGGGTCCCAGCCCAGGCGGTAGGAGACGAGCGCGGCGGCGTAGGCGACCACGCTGGTCACCGCGGTCGCCAGCACCCCGGCGATCACCACGACCCCGAGCAGCGCGACCACGCCGGGGCTGGCCAGGCCGATGAGCGCGGCGAGGCCGTCGGCCAGTCCACCGAGCACCAGGTAGATCGGCAGCGCCACGAGGAACACCAGCGTGAGGTCGGGCGCGATGGGGCCGACCGCGAGCCGGGTCGGGTCGACGAGCCCGAGGTGGAGCTTGGTCGCGACGCGCGCCGACAGGATCCCGGCGAGCGAGCCCGACAGCGACAGCAGCGGCGGGATCACCACGAGCAGCGCGGGCTCGGCCGCAAGCGCACCCAGCCGACCCTGGATGGTGATCCCGGCCAGGGTGCTGATGAGGCCGGCGAGCAGCAGGAACGGCAGCGACTCGCGCACGATGCGCCGGGTCACGGTGCGCCCCGACCGGATGCCCGCCACGAGGAGCACGAGGCTGCCCACCATCACCGCCCCGGCCACCGCGCCCGTCACCCCGGCGGGCACGTCGGTCACGAGCAGGGTCGCGAGCACCAGGCTGGGCAGCGTCACGACGTCGCCGGCGGCGGTGACCACGGGCACGCTCACGTTGTCGACGTCCCACTCGCGCCGGACCCCGAGCGCGGCGACCCCGAGCGTGATGCCGAGCACGACCAGGGTGGGGATCAGCGCCCCGACGACCGCGATCACCACGAAGTCGACGATCGAGATCGCGTTGCGCACCCCGAACGCGTCGGCGACGAGCTTCGCGACCACGGCGAGCAGGAGCGAGGCCCCGATCGACAGCGCGACCGCGGCCTCCAGGTTCTGGCCCACCGGGCTGGTGCGCCGGCGGGACACCTCGAAGTCGCCGGTCGCGACGAGGGTGCCGAGGCGACTGCCCAGCGCGCCGAAGACGTTGCCCCGGAGACCCACTGCGGCGGGCACGAGCACGAGGAGCCCGGGGAGCACCTCGAGGGTGCCGGTGATGGCCCCGAGGACGAGGCCGGCGATCAGGCCGGTCGCGGTCGCGAGGAGGTGCGCGACGAAGCCGTCGCGGACACCGGTCGGGTCGGCGCGGACGAGCGCGACGAACCGCCGCACGAAGCGGGGAAGGCGGGGCATCGCCGACTCGGAGGCTCGCTCATGACCGGTGCTCGGGGAGGCTCGGGGAGGCCCGGGAACGCCCGGGGAACCCCCAGGGTAGCCCCGGGGGTCCGGGGCCGCCCCGGGCCCCGGGGCCGCGCAGCGGGATCGACGGCGGGGTCACCCGCGGGATCGCCGAATCAGCGGAAGTCGCGGGCCCCGGGGCCGCCGGTGGCGGGGAGGGCCAGGGGCTCGATGCGCCGGGCGATCACGTTGACCACGTCGTGACGGCGCTCGAGCAGGCCGCGCACGACCAGCGCCGGGGACTCCCGGGCCACCCGCCGGAACCGGGCCCACACGTCGGGGGTGCACACGACGTTGACGAGGCCGGTCTCGTCCTCGAGGTTGCAGAACACCACGCCCTTGGCCGTGGCCGGCTGCTGGCGGTGGGTCACGACGCCACCGACCTCCACCACCGTGCGGTCGGGCAGCGTGCGCAGCACCTCGGCGGTGACCGCACCCCGGGCGGTGAGCCGGTCGCGCACGAACTCGGTGGGATGACGCCCGGCCGACAGTCCCGTCGCCCAGAGGTCGGCGGCGGTCTCCTCGACCGGGTCGAGGCCCGGGAGAGGCGGGGCCGCGACCCCGGTGACCACGCCCGGGAGCGCCTGCACCTCGACCGCGCCCCGGCGGCGGGGCCGGGCGTCGCGCAGCGCCCCGGCGGCCCAGAGCGCGTCACGGCGCCCGATCCCGAAGCCGGTGAACGCCCCGGCGGTGGCCAGGGCCTCGAGCGCGTCGACCGGCGCCCCGGTCCGGCGGGTGAAGTCCTCGAGCCCGGTGAACGGAGCCCGGTCCCGCTCGGCGTCGATGCGCGCGAGCAGCGCGTCGGAGCACCCCCGCACGGCGCGCAGGCCGAGGCGCACCGCATGGGTCGACGGGTCGGCGTGCCAACCCGGCCGGGGCCGGCCGATCGGACCGGCCGCCGCCGACCGGGGCTCGAGTGTGGTGTGCCGTCGGGACGCCACCACGCAGGGTCCGAGCACCTCGACCCCGTGGCGCAGCGCGTCGCGCACGATGGTGTGGGGCGCGTAGAAGCCCATGGGCTGCGCCTCGAGCAGCGCGCACGCGAACTCGGCCGGGTGGTGCAGCTTCATCCAGGCGCTGGCGTACACGAGGTAGGCGAAGCTGACCGAGTGGCTCTCCGGGAAGCCGAAGTCGGCGAACGCCTCGAGCTTCGTCGCGATCTCCTCGGCCGCCGCTCCCTCGATCCCCCGCGCCGCCATCCCGGCCATGAGCCGCTCGCGCATCGCGGCCATCCGGGCCCGGGAGCGCTTGGACCCCATGGCCTGGCGCAGCTGGTCGGCCTCGCCGGGGCTGAACCCGGCAGCGTCGATCGCGATCTGCATGAGCTGCTCCTGGAACAGCGGCACGCCGAGGGTCTTGGCCAGGCTCCGCTCGAGCAGCGGATGGGGGTAGGTGACCGGCTCCTCGCCGGTGCGGCGGCGCAGGTAGGGGTGGACCGAGCCACCCTGGATCGGGCCGGGCCGGATGAGCGCGACCTCGACCACGAGGTCGTAGAAGCAGCGGGGCCGCAGCCGGGGCAGCGTCCCCATCTGGGCCCGGCTCTCCACCTGGAAGACGCCGATGGTGTCGGCCGCGCAGAGCAGGTCGTAGACCTCGTCCTCCTGGGGGATGGTGGCGAGGTCGATCTCGGTGCCCTCGTGGGTCCGCACGAGGTCCACGGCGAGGTGCAGCATCGTGAGCATGCCCAGGCCGAGCAGGTCGAACTTCACCAGGCCGGCCGCCGCGCAGTCGTCCTTGTCCCACTGGAGCACCGAGCGCCCCTCCCGGCGGGCCCACTCCACCGGGCAGAACTCCACGAGCGGACGGTCGGCCATCACCATCCCCCCGGAGTGGATCCCGAGGTGGCGCGGGTAGTCGAGCACCTGGGTCGCGAGGTCCACCGCGAGCGGCGGCACCGGTGCGTCGGCGAAGGCGTCGTCGCCCGGGCCCCGGAACCGCTCCACCGTCCGGGACGCGGCGTCGGCCTGACCCGGTGAGCACCCCACCACCTTGGCCATCTCACGGATCGCGCTGCGGGCCCGGTAGGTGATGACGTTGGCGACCTGGGCCGCGCGGTCGCGGCCGTACTGCGCGAACACGTACTGGATGACCTCCTCGCGCCGCTGGTGCTCGATGTCGAGGTCGATGTCGGGGGGGCCGTCGCGCTCCGGGGAGAGGAACCGCTCGAACAGCAGGCCGAGCGCGACGGCGTCGGCCTTGGTGACGCCGAGCGCGTAGCAGACCGCGCTGTTGGCCGCGCTGCCCCGGCCCTGGCAGTAGATGTCGTGACGGCGGCAGAAGTCGACGATGTCGACGAGGACGAGGAAGTACCCGGCGAAGCCCAGCGTCTCGATCACCGCGAGCTCGTGGTCGATCTGGCGGAGGGCCGGCGCGTGCTGCGGATGCGTGGGCGGATAGCGCACCGCCGCACCCCGGTCGGTGAGGACGCGCAGCCACGACATCTCGGTGTGGCCCTCGGGCACGTCGAGGTCGGGGAGGTTCGGGGCGGCGAGCCGCAGGTCGAACGCGCACCGCCGGGCCACCTCGACCGTGCGCTCGACCGCACCCGGCCAGCGGGCGAACCGACGCAGCTGCTCGTCGGGGCTGCGCAGGTGCGCGAGCGGGCTGGCGGGGAGGTGCCCGTCCATCTCGTCGAGCGAGCGACCGGCCCGGATCGCGGCGAGGGCCGTGGCCAGCGGTCGTTGCCGGGGGGTGGCGTAGTGGACGTTGTTGGTGGCCACGACGTCGACGCCGGCCCGTCCGGCCAGACGCGCGAGGGCGTCGTTGCGGTGCCGGTCGAGCGGGTCGCCGTGGTCCCAGAGCTCCACGAGCACCCGGTCGCGCCCGAACGCGTCGACGAGCCGGTCGAGCGCGTGCCCCGCCGCGGCGGGACCGTCGGCGAGCAGGGCCCGGGGCACCGCGCCGTGCCCGCAGCCGGTGAGGACGTGCCAGGCGTCGTTGGCCCCGGCGGGCCGGCCCTGGGTGAGGTGGACGGCGGCCCGGGCGTCGTCGGCCAGCGCGGCGAGGGAGAACCGGGGAGCGCCCTTGGCTCCCGCGAGCTGGCCCCGGCTGATCGCCCGGGCCAGCCGGGCGTGGCCCACCGGGCCCTCGGCCAGCACGACGAGGTGGCTGCCGTCGTCGAGGCCCACCTCGGCCCCGAAGACGGTGGGCAGGCCCGCCGGACGGGCGGCGAGGGCGAAGCGGACGATGCCGTAGAGGCCGTCGTGGTCGGTGACGGCCAGGCCGGCCAGGCCGAGACGGACGGCCTCGTCGACCAGCTCCTCGGGGTGGCTGGCCCCGTCGAGGAACGAGAAGTTGGTGTGGCAGTGCAGCTCGGCGTACCCCATGAGAGGGAACACTGTACCGAACGTACGTTCGATACAGCAAGGCGCCCGGCTCAGCCCACCAGTCGCTCCGGGCAGCGGGCCTCGAGCATCCGCCGGAACCCGTCGCGCCACGGCACCTCGCAGCGGCCGAGCACTGCGTGCATCTTCGTGACTTCGGGCCACAGCGGCGTCCACGCGTCGGCCCGGTAGACGACGCGCGGCTCCACCCCGCACAGCTCGCCCGCGTAGGCGAGGTACTCCTCGGCCGAGACGGTCTCACTGCCACCCCAGTTCACGACGAGCGCGGGCACCGTCGCCACCTCGAGCGCACGGATCCCGAGCCGGACGTAGTCGTCCTCGTGGATCGGGTGGTAGCGGTTGGGGGCGTCGGGGTGCAGTGCGATCTCCTCCCCCGCCAGCATTCGCGCGATGCGGTCCCAGGGCGCGCCCCCCTCCGGCCCGTAGGTCGAGCAGATCCGGATGATGGTCGCGGGCAGGGAGTGCTCGAGCGCCGTGTGCCGGACCACCGCCTCCCCCGCCACCTTCGAGAACGAGTAGTTGCCGGTGGTGTGGATGCCGGGAGGGTCGTCCTCGCGCAGCGGTCGGGGGCCCTGGTACGCGTAGGTCGACCCGGTCGAGCAGTACACGAAGCCGCGACACGTGGACGCCACCGCCCGCATCAACCGACCGGTCGACAGCGCGTTCACCTCCAGCGCGAACTCCCAGTCGGCGGTCTCGGCCCCGAGCGCGGCGCCGGCGTGGAACACGTGGGTGATCCCGTCGGGGAGATCGGCGAAGTCGGCGCCGTGGAGGTCGCCGACCACCGGGTGGATCCCGGCGGCGAGCACCTTGTCGAGGTGGGTCGGATCGCGGTAGCGGGCGAGCCCGAACACGGTGTTGCCCTGCGCCGCGAGCGCGCGGGCGATCGGGAACCCGACCCGGCCGGCGGCACCGGTCACGAGGATGCGTTGCGCACGGAGCATGCCCGCATCATGGCCCGGCGACCCCCGGGCGCGCCCGGACACCCGGACGCCCGGTGACCCCGGCTCAGTCGTAGAGCGCCTCGACCACCGCCCGGCCCCCCTCGATGCCGACCAGGCAGGCCACCGTGGCGTCGGCGGGCGCGTCGGCCATGGCCTCGGCGGGCGCGTCCGCCATGGTGTCGGTGGAGGCATCCACCCGGGCGTCGGCGACCACCACGTGCCACAGCGCCCGGCGGCGCCGGCCGGTGCGGTCCCACCACCGCACGTCGTGGATCCAGGGCCCGGCCCAGTCGCGCACCGGTCCCCCACCGCCGGGGAGGACCGGGCAGGCCAGCCAGCCCGGGCGGTCGGTCGCCTCGCCCCGCCCGGTCACGGTCACGGGCCGCCCGGCCGGGTCGCGCAGCTCCGCGGGCACCCCGGGGACGAAGACCCGGGCCGGGGCCGGGCCCGGCACCGTCCCGGGCCAGGGCGGCTCCGGGTCGGGCACGGGGCGGGCGTCGCCCCAGGGCACCCAGCGCACCCGCTCGGCCGGGGTTCGCCCACCCCCGGGAGACGCGGTCACCACGGCGTCGTGGCCGAGCAGCCCCTGGATCCGGGCCAGGGCCCGGTCGGCCCGGTCGCGGGCCGCGGCGTCGCCACCCCAGAGCCCGAGCTGGCGACCGGTGGCGGGCACCACCAGCTCGGGCCGCAGGCGCAGCACGGTGAGGCCCCCCGTCACGAACGCCTCCGCGCCGACCTCGGCCTGCCCGGTGATCCACCCGTCGAGCTGCCAGCGGACCCGCCCGGCCAGCGCGGTGGCGGTGAGGACGCCGTCGTGACGCCAGCGCCGGACCAGGTGCTCGCCGTCGGTGGTCTCGGCCTCCACCACCACCTGGGCGCAGGAGCAGCCGAGGGCCGCGAGCCGCTCGAGCAGGCGGTCGGCCAGGCCCTTGGCCACGAACGCGGCCTCGTCGACCCGGGTGGCCGGAGGGTCGAGCTCGGCGGTCTCCACCAGGTCGGGGGGCACCGGGGCGGTCGGGGCCGCGTGGTCCTCCCGGCCGCCCGCCCGGCGGTGCGCCGCCGCCCCGGCCGGGCCGAACCGGGCCAGGACCGCCGGGGCGGGGAGGGCGGCGAACGCCCCCAGGGTGGTCAGACCCAGCCGGACCAGCAGGTCGGGGAGCCCGGGCGGGTCGTCGACGTCGAGCACCGTCACCGGCCAGTCGGCGAGGAAGGCGGGCGACCCACCGGGCCCGACGAGGTGCGCGCCCCCCGGTGCGGCGACCCGGGCCGCGAGCCGGGCCGCGAACGCGCCGTCGGCGACGCCGACCCGGGCGTCGGGCACCCCCGCGGCCGCGACCAGTCGGCCGACCCGCTCGGCCAGCGCGGCGTCGCCACCGAAGTAGCGCGACGGGCCCCGGGTCGGGAACCCGAGGCGTCCGGGCCGCTCGAGCACCATCCGCGGGGTGACCGCCTCGACCGCGCGCGCCACCGCCTCGAACGCCCGGGCCTCGGCGCCGGGGTCGGCGTCGCGCACCACCAGCCCGGGA
>VGBI01000064.1 GCA_016870595.1 Actinomycetota bacterium | reverse complement strand
GAGGTGGGCGACGACCGCGTCGAGCACCTCGGTGATCCGCTCGGCGCCGGTCACCCGCTCCCATGACTCGGGGGCGATCGCGAAGTCGGCGTCCCCGGCGAGCAGGAAGTCGGCCTGGCCGACGAGGTCGGCGAGGGTCACCGCCCGCTCCTGCCCGATCCGCAGCGCCTCCCCCAGGAGCGCGACGTCGACGGTGTCGCCGTAGGCCGCGCGGGCGAGCGGGAGCGCCCGGGCCCCGAGGTGGGGCAGGTCGACCCGGCGGATCCACTCGCCGTTCATCCAGTCGAGCTTGGCGTGGTCGAACGCGGCCGCGGCGTGGGTGACCCGGTCGAGGTCGAACATGGCCGCGATCTCCTCGGGGTCCATGACCTCCCGCCCGTCGTCGGGCGCCCAACCGAGCAGGCTCAGGTAGTTGACGAGCGCCTCGGGCAGGTAGCCGCGGTCCCGGAACTCCTCGAGCGCGACCGCGCCGTGGCGCTTCGAGAGCTTGGCCCGGTCGGGCCCGAGGATCAGGGGCAGGTGCGCGTAGACCGGGCGATCGGTCACCCCGAGGGCCGCCCGGAGCGCCAGGACCCGATGGGTCGAGTCGAGGAGGTCCTCGCCGCGGATCACGTGGGTGATGCGCATGGCGATGTCGTCGACTGCGTTGGCGAGGAAGAAGATCGGGTTGCCGTCGGACCGCACGATCACGAAGTCGGGGACCAGGGCCCACTCCACCCGCACGTCGCCGCGCACGGCGTCGACGAAGTGGCTGACCCCGTCGTCGGGAGTGCGGAAGCGCAGCGACCGCGGTCGCCCCTCGGCCGCGAGGCTCGCCCGCTGGGCCGCCGACAGGTCGCGACAGTGGCCGTCGTAGCCGGGCGGACGGCCGGCGGCCCGGGCGGCGGCGGCCCGGGCCTCGAGCTCATCGCCGGTGCAGAAGCACTCGTAGGCCCGCCCGGCGGCGAGCAGGTCGTCGGCCGCGGCGAGGTACTCCTGGGTGCGGGCGCTCTGGAGCACGGGGCCCTCGTCCCAATCGAGCCCGAGCCAGCGCAGGGTGTCCTGGATGCCGACGGTCCACTCGGTGCTCGACCGGGCCCGGTCGGTGTCCTCGATCCGCAGGCAGAACGTGCCCCCGTGGTGGCGGGCGTAGAGCCAGTTGAAGAGCGCGGTGCGGGCCGATCCGACGTGGAGCGAGCCGGTGGGCGCGGGCGAGAAGCGGACGCGGGGGGCCTCGGTCATGGGCCCCGCAGTCTACGAAGCCCGACTCGGCGCGACCGGGGACCGCGCCGGGGGCCCGGGCTCAGACCGGAGGGCCGACCTCGTCGAGCAGCCGCCGGCCGATCACCATCCGCTGGATCTGGTTGGTGCCCTCGTAGATCTGGGTGACCTTGGCGTCGCGCATCATGCGCTCGACCGGGAAGTCGGTGGTGTAGCCCGCCCCGCCGAAGAGCTGGACGGCATCGGTGGTCACCGCCATCGCGGTGTCGGCCGCGAACAGCTTCGCCATCGCCGACGCCTTCGACGTTCCGGGCAGGCCGGCGTCGAGCCGGGCACAGGCGCTGTAGACGAGCAACCGGGCCGCCTCGACCCGGGTCGCCATGTCGGCGAGCATGAACTGCACGCCCTGGAACTCCGACACCCGCTGGCCGAACTGCTCGCGCTCGGTGACGTAGCGGGTGGCGGCGTCGAGCGCACCCTGGGCGATGCCCACGGCCTGGGCGCCCACGAGCGGACGGGAGCCGTCGAGTGCGGCCATGGCGTACTGGAAGCCGCGGTGCTCGTCGCCGATGAGGTTCTCGGCTGGGATCCGGACGTCGTCGAAGCGGATCTCACCGGTGGGCGAGCCCCGCATGCCCATCTTCGACTCGAGCTTCGCCACCGAGAAGCCGGGCCGGTCGGCCTCGACCACGAAGGCGCTGATGCCGCGCGACCCGGCGTCGGGGTCGGTCTTCGCGAACACGGTGTAGAAGTCCGAGACCCCGGCGTTGGTGATCCACGCCTTCGACCCGTTGAGCACGTAGTCGTCGCCGTCGCGCACGGCCCGCGTGCGCATCGACGCGACGTCGCTCCCGGCGTGGGACTCCGACAGGCAGTAGCTCCCCTGCCACTCCCCGGTGGCGAGGCGCGGCACGATCCGGGCCTTCATCTCGTCGCTGCCGAACATGAGAACGGCCTCGATGGCGAGGCGCGGGATTATCACGAACAGCGACGACGAGGCGCAGACCCGGGCCACCTCCTCCACGAGCATGGCGTAGGCGACGAAGTCCCCACCGTCGCCGCCGTACTCCTCGGGGTAGGGCAGGCGGATGAAGCCGGAGTCCCGGTAGGCCGCGAACGACTTCCACGGGTACTCGGCGGTGGCGTCGGCCTCGGCGGCGTTGGGGGCGATGCCCTCCTCGGCGAAGCGCCGGAGGGCGACGCGCAGTTCCTCGTGCTCGCGGGACAGGACGAAGGGTGTCATCGCCCCAGATCGTAGTGCCGGATCCTGACGCCGCCGTCAGCCGCGCGGCGGGCGCGGGCCGGGCTCAGGGGCGGCGCAGCGTCTCGAGGTCGACCTGGTCGGCGACGTGACGGCACCGGCCGTAGTCGTGGTGGGCGCCCGCCACCGCGTCGGCCCGGCGGGCCGCGGTGTCGTCGTCGGCCCCGCCGCGGTACCCGAGCAGCGCGGCGGCCCGCTCGACGTCGGCCGCCACCGGTCCGCGCCCGAACGAGGCCGCCCGCTTCATCGCCAGCGCGGCCACCACGGCCTCGGCGTCCTCCCGGTGCTCGCCCGGGGCCAGCCGGAAGGTGGCCGAGGCCCGGTGCACCAGGCCGAGCGCGTACCCCACGTTGGGGCCGGGCGAGCCGAACAGGTCCCCCCGGGGCTGGACCCCGGCGGCGAGGTCCCCGGGCCGGTCGGTGCGCCACGACCGCGACGGCGGGAGCGTGACGCCCGGGGCGAGGGTCGGCTCGTTGCGCGGGGCGACCTGCGGGTCGGACGAGACGAAGGGGTCGGTGGGCACGGCGGCTCCTCGGTTCGGCGACCGGTCGGTCAGCGCGGCGGGTCGGGCTCGGCAGCGAGCAGCAGACCGAAGACGACCGAGTCGTACATCGCCTGCCACGACGCCTCGATGATGTTCTCGCTCACCCCGATGGTGGTCCAGGTGCGGTCGCCGTTGGTGGAGTCGATGAGGACCCGCGTGACCGCGCCGGTGCCCTTGGCGGTGTCGAGCACGCGCACCTTGTAGTCGATGAGGTGGAGCCGGTCGAGGCCGGGGAACCGCGCCCCGAGGGCCCGGCGCAGCGCACCGTCGAGCGCGTTGACCGGGCCGTTGCCCTCGGCGGTGGCCACGACCCGCTCGCCGCCCACGTGCACCTTGATGGTGGCCTCGGTCGAGACCCCCGAGGCCTGCCCCGGCTCGGCGGCCTGGAGGTCGTCGGTGATGACCCGGAACGACTCGACCTCGAACCACGGCTGGCGCCAGCCGGTGGCCCGGCGCATGAGGAGCTCGAGCGAGGCGTCGGCCACCTCGAAGTGATAGCCCTCGTGCTCCATGCGCTTGAGCTGGTTGACGACGTCGTTGACCTGGGGCCCGTCGAGGGTGACGCCGAGCTCCTTCGCCTTGAGCGCCACGGTCGACTTCCCGGCGAGCTCGGAGACGAGGAACCGGGTGCCGTTGCCCACCGAGTCCGGGCTGACGTGCTCGTACGCGTCGGGCCGCTTCGCGATGGCGCTGACGTGGAGGCCGGCCTTGTGCGCGAACGCGGAGTCGCCCACGTAGGGCGCCTGCGGGTTGAGCGCCATGTTCACCAGCTCGGCCACGTGGTGGGCGACCGGGGTGAGCCGCTCGAGCCGGTCGGCCGGGACGGTCTCGAACCCGAGCTTGAGGGTCAGGTTGGGGATGATCGTCGTGAGGTTGCAGTTCCCGGTGCGCTCGCCGTAGCCGTTGATGGTCCCCTGGACCTGCACGGCCCCACCGAGCACCCCGGCAATCGCGTTGGCGACGCCGGTGCCGGCGTCGTCGTGGAGGTGGACCGCCACGCCCACGTCGCCGCCGAAGTACCCGACCACCTCGCGCACGATGCGCTCCACCTCGTGGGGCAGCGAGCCGCCGTTGGTGTCGCACAGCACCAGCCGGGTGGCGCCCTGCTGGGCCGCGGCCTCGAGCACCCGCAGGCTGAACTCGGGGTTGCGCTTGTAGCCGTCGAAGAAGTGCTCGGCGTCGAAGAACACCTCGCGTCCGGCCGCGGCCAGGAAGGCCACGGAGTCGGCGACCATCGCCACGCCCTCGTCGAGCGTGGTCTGCAGCGCCTCGGTCACGTGGTAGTCCCAGCACTTGCCGACGATGCAGACCACCGGGGTGGCGGCGTCGAGCAGGTTGCGGAGGGTCTCGTCGTGGTCGACCTTGCCCGCCACGCGGCGGGTCGAGCCGAAGGCCACCAGCGTGCTCGTCCCGAGGGTCAGCTCCCGGGCCGCCCTCCGGAACATCTCGTCGTCCTTGGGGTTGGCCCCGGGCCAGCCCGCCTCGATGTAGTCGACCCCGAGCCAGTCGAGCTGCTCGGCGATGCGCAGCTTGTCGTCGACGGTGAGCGAGATGCCCTCGAGCTGCGAGCCGTCGCGCAGCGTCGTGTCGTAGATCTCGACCTTGCGGGGCGCGGGGCTAGACACGGTCCACCCAGTGGTCGTACTTGGCGTTGCGCCCGCGCACGACGTCGGCGTAGGCCGCCTGGATCTGGCGGGTGATCGGACCGGGCTCGCCGATGACCCGGTCGTCGACCGAGCGGATCGGGGTGACCTCGGCCGCGGTCCCCGTGCAGAACGCCTCGTCGCAGGTGTAGACGCAGGAGCGCAGCAGGTTCTCGACCCGCACCGGGATGCCGAGGTCGGCAGCCAGCGTGAGCACGGTGTCCTGGGTGACGCCCTGGAGGGCGCCCGACGCGGTCGGCGGGGTCCGGATCACGCCGTCCTGGACCACGAAGAGGTTCTCGCCGGTGCACTCGCTCAGGTAGCCCTGGGGCGAGAGCATGATCGCCTCGTCGTACCCGGCGAGGAGCGCCTCGACCTTGGCCAGCTGGGAGTTGATGTACATGCCGGTGCCCTTCGCGGCGGGCGGCATCGTGTTGGGGTTGTGGCGGACCCACGAGGAGATCTTCGTGCGGACCCCGTGGTTCACGCCCTCCTCACCGAGGTACGCGCCCCACGGCCACACCGCCACCGCGACCTTGACCGGGCACGGGAGCGGGTTCAGCCCCATCTCGCCGTAGCCGAGGTACACGATCGGGCGGATGTAGCACGCCGGAAGGCCGTTGACCCGCACGGTCTCGCGGATCGCGTCGCGGATCTGCTCCTCGGTGAACGGGATCTCGATGTGGAAGATCTTCGCCGAGTCGAACAGCCGGTGGACGTGCTCGGCGAGCCGGAAGATCCCGGGGCCGGAGTCGGTCTCGTAGGCCCGGATCCCCTCGAACACCCCGGCCCCGTAGTGGAGGGTGTGGGTGAGGACGTGGATCTGCGCCGCGTCCCAGTCGACGAGCTCGCCGTCCATCCAGATCTTGTCGGTGGGGGTGATGGGCATCGGAGCGCCTTTCGGGGGTCGGGAGCAGTGGGAGCGGACGGGATCAGAGCGCGGCGGCGATGGCGTCGCCGACCGCGGGGGTCGAGCCGACGACGGCGTCGGTGGCCGCGAGCGCGGCCCGGATGCGGTCGGCGGCGGTCGCCTCACCGAGGAAGTCGAGCATCATCACCGCCGAGAGCACCGCGGCACGCGGGTCGGCGGTGGCGGTCCCGGCGATGTCGGGGGCCGAGCCGTGGACGGGCTCGAACAGCGACGGGCCGGTCCGGGCCGGGTTGAGGTTGCCCGAGGCGGCCCGGCCGATGCCGCCGGAGACCGCGCCACCGAGGTCGGTGAGGATGTCGCCGAAGAGGTTGTCGGTCACGAGGACGTCGTAGCGACCCGGGTCCTGCACGAAGTAGATGCAGGCGGCGTCGACGTGGTGGTAGGCGGTGGCCACGTCGGGGTACTCGGCGGCCACGGCGGCGAAGGTCCGCTCCCAGAGGTCCCCGGCGAAGGTCAGCACGTTGGTCTTGTGCACGAGCGTCAGGTGCCGCCGCTCCCGACCCCGGGCGAGGTCGAAGGCGTGGCGAACGACCCGCTCGACCCCCATCCGGGTGTTGACCGACCCCTGGGTCGCCACCTCGTGGGGCGTGCCCTTGCGCAGGAAGCCCCCCTCACCCGCATAGGTGCCCTCGGTGTTCTCGCGGATCACGATCATGTCGACGCCGTCGTTGAGGGCGCTCGGCCCCGCCGTGAACGGACGCTGGTTGACGTAGAGGTCGAGGTCGAAGCGCAGGCGGAGCAGCAGGCCCCGCTCGATGACCCCGGGGGGCACGTCGGGGGTCCCGACCGCGCCGAGCAGCACGGCGTCGAGGCCCCGGATCGCCTCGACGTCCTCGTCGCGCAGGACCACGCCGTCGCGCAGGTAGCGGGCGCCGCCGAGGTCGAAGGGCACGGCCTCGTAGGCGACCCCGGCCGCGTCGATCACCTTGCGGGCCTCGGCCACCACCTCGGGGCCGATGCCGTCGCCGCCGATGATGCCGATGCGGTGCGCCACGGAGGTTCCTCTCGCCGGACAAGAAAAACCGCCCACCGAGGTGGACGGTCACACGAACGCCGGGGGTCGGCGTTCGTCAGGGGACGATGATGACGGGGCTGGTGGTGCGGGGGGTGCGGTGCCGGTCCATCACAAGCATTCTCGCAGGTCAGCCGCCCCGGCGGCAACCGGGATCCCCGGGTCGCCCGCCGGGTCCCGCGTCGGGTCGTCGGGCGGGGCGGCGCCGCAATGGCGCCGGTGTGGCGCCGGGGGAGGCGGTGTCCCGGTCCCGCTAGCCTCGCCCGCGATGGACGGAACGCACCTCTCGCCGCAGGCCCACACCCGGCTCCAGGAGGAGCTGGCCTGGCGCAGCGGACCGCGGCGCCAGGAGATCTCGCTGTGGATCGAGCGGGCCCGGGAGCACGGCGACATCCGCGAGAACGCCGACTACGACGCGGCCAAGAACGAGCAGGGCCACAACGAGGCCCGGGTCCGCCACCTCGAGCACCTGCTGCGCAACGCCGTGATCGTGGAGGGGACCGCCGACGACGTCGTGGCCCCCGGGGTCGTGGTCAGCCTGCTCGTGGGCGGCGACGACGAGCCGATCGAGTACCTCGTGGGCTCCATCGAGGAGCGCCACGACACCTACGACGTGCTCTCGGTGTCGTCGCCCCTCGGCCAGGCGATCCTCGGGGTGGCGGTCGGCGCCGAGGTCACCTACGAGATCGCGTCCCGCTCGGGGACCCGCACCATGACCGCCGAGGTCGTGGAGATTCGGGCACTCTGATCCCCGGGCCGGGCTGTCAGAATCGGGCCATGCCGAAGACGCTCTCCGAGAAGGTCTGGGACCGCCACGTGGTCCACCGCGAGGCGGGCCAGCCCGACCTGCTCTACATCGACCTCCACCTCGTGCACGAGGTCACGTCGCCCCAGGCCTTCGACGGACTGCGCCTGCACGGCCGGACCGTCCGTCGCCCCGACCTCACCGTGGCCACCATGGACCACAACGTGCCGACGACCGACATCGACCGGCCGATCGCCGATCCGATCTCGCGCACCCAGGTCGAGGTGCTCGCCCGCAACTGCGCCGAGTTCGGGATCCGGCTCTACCCGATGGGCGACCCGGGCAGCGGCATCGTGCACGTGATCGGACCCGAGCAGGGCCTCACCCTCCCGGGAATGACCGTCGTGTGCGGCGACAGCCACACGTCCACGCACGGGGCCTTCGGGGCACTCGCGTTCGGGATCGGCACCAGCGAGGTCGAGCACGTGCTCGCGACCCAGACCCTCCCCCAGGCCCGGCCCCGTAGCCTCGCCATCACCGTCGACGGCGACCTGCCCGCCGGGGTGACGGCCAAGGACGTGGTCTTGACCATCATCGCCCGCATCGGCACGGGCGGCGGCGTCGGCTCGATCATCGAGTACCGCGGATCGGCCATCCGCGCGCTGTCGATGGAAGGCCGGATGACCGTGTGCAACATGTCGATCGAGGCCGGGGCCCGCGCGGGGATGATCGCCCCCGACGACACCACGTTCGCGTACCTCGAGGGCCGTCGCTTCGCGCCGACCGGGCCGGCGTGGGAGGTTGCGCTCGACGACTGGCGCAGCCTGGTCACCGACGCGGGCGCAGTGTTCGACGAGGAGATCCTGATCGACGCCGCCACGCTGCGACCGTCGGTGAGCTGGGGCACGAACCCGGCCCAGGTCGTCACCATCGACGGCGTGGTCCCCGACCCCCACGAGCTCCCCGACGCCGGCCAGCGTGACGCCGCCGAGCACGCCCTGCGCTACATGGGGCTGACCCCGGGAACGCCGATGCGCGAGATCGCGGTCGACACCGTGTTCATCGGCTCGTGCACCAACTCGCGCATCGAGGACCTCCGGGCTGCCGCCGCCGTGCTCGACGGTCGCCGGGTCCACGCCGGGATGCGGGCCATGGTCGTTCCCGGATCGTTCGCGGTGAAGCGCCAGGCCGAGGCCGAGGGGCTCGACCGGGTGTTCACCGCCGCCGGGTTCGAGTGGCGCGAGCCGGGCTGCTCGATGTGCCTGGCGATGAACCCCGACAAGCTCGCCCCGGGCGAGCGGTCGGCCTCCACGTCGAACCGCAACTTCGAGGGCCGCCAGGGCAAGGGTGGGCGGACCCACCTCGTCTCCCCCGCCGTCGCCGCCGCCACCGCGGTGGTCGGCCGCTTCGCCGCCCCGGAGGACCTCGCCTGATGGACGCCGTCACCGTCATCATGGGCCGCGCCGTGCCGCTCGACCGGCGTGACGTCGACACCGACCAGATCATCCCGAGCGACTGGCTCAAGCGGGTCGAGCGCACCGGCTTCGGCGCCGGGCTGTTCTCGGAGTGGCGCGAGTCCTCCGACTTCGTGCTCAACCGGCCCGAGTTCCAGGGCGACGACGTCCGGGTGCTGGTGGCCGGGGCCAACTTCGGCTGCGGCTCGTCACGCGAGCACGCGCCGTGGGCGCTCGAGGACTACGGGTTCGACGCCATCGTCGCCCCGAGCTTCGCCGACATCTTCCGAAACAACTGCCTGAAGATCGGCCTGGTCCCGGTCGAGCTGCCCGAGGCCGAGGTCGCCACGCTGATGCGGGCGATCGAGAACGACCCCGAGATCGAGATCGTCGTCGACGTCACCAACCTGCGCGTCGCCGCGCCGGCCATCGACTTCGACGAGCCCTTCCACCTCGACGAGTTCCACCACCACCGGCTGGTCAACGGTCTCGACGACATCGGCCTCACGTTGCAGAAGGCCGACGCCATCGCCGCCTACGAACCCACCCGCCCCGCCTGGCTCCCCACCGCTTCGGTCTGACGCGTGTTTGGTCGATCGTCGTCGCTATGCGACGCACGATCGACCAAACGGTCAGGGCTTGCGGCCGGCGAGGAGGGCGAGCTCGAGCCACTTCCAGTGGCAGTCGACCTGGACGAAGCCGGCCTCCCGCAGCCAGGTGAGCTGGTCCTCCACCGACGCGAGCCGGTTCGACGGGTCGTCGGTGGCTCGGGTCTTGCCGATCGACACGAGGAACTCGTCGTGGAGCTCCTCGGTGGGCGACGCGACGTGCTCCAGGTTGTAGAAGCGCCCGCCCGGGACGAGCCGGTTGAGCACCTCGCCGTAGAGGGCACGCTTGCGCTCGTCGGACACGTGGTGGATCGCGAACGACGAGACCACGAGGTCGAACTCGCCCCATTCCACCGGCAGCGGGTCGTCGAGTTCGTGGCGCAGCACCTCGATCTCGGCCGACGTCCCGAACCGGGCCCGGGCCCGGTCGAGCATCTCGTCGGAGAAGTCGCACGCGATCCCCGACACGCCCGCCCGGGCCGCCCGGATGGCACCCATCAGGATCCCGTCACCGGTCCCGAGGTCGAGCACCCGCTCCGGCGCGGGCGGCAGGAGCTCCACGAGCGCGGCCATGCCCTCGTCACGGTGCGGGATCGTGGCCCGCTCGCCGAGGTAGCGCTGCGCCCACTCGGGGGCGACCCACCGGTTGGTGGCGGACGGATCGGTCGCGGACGGACCGGTCACGGCCCGACCGTGCGCTCACGCGGCTCGGCGTCCTGGGAGCGGACGATCTTGTTGACGGCGCTGAGGTAGGCCCGGGCCGACGCCTCGACGATGTCGGTCGACACGCCGCGGCCCGACGCCTTGCGCCCGTCGGCCTCGAGCTGGATCACCACGTCGCCCAGCGCGTCGCGCCCACTCGTCACCGACGACACCTTGAAGTCGAGGACCTTGCCCGGCACCCCGCACGCGGCCGCGATCGCCGCGCAGGCGGCATCGACCATGCCGTTGCCGGTGCCGTCGGCCTCGACCTTGGTGGGGCCGTCGGCCAGCACCACGTGCGCGCTCGGCATCGTCTGCGTCCCGCCGTGCACCACCAGGTCGACCAGCTCGAAGCGGTGCACCGCGCCCGTCCCCAGCTCCTCGGCCACGATCGCCTCGAGGTCGGCCTCGGTGATCTCGACCTTGCGGTCGGCCAGCTCCTTGAACCGGACGAACGCCTGGTTCAGCGCGTCGCCCTGGAGCTTCAGGCCCATCTTCTCCAGCGTGTCGGCGAACGCGTGGCGACCCGAGTGCTTGCCCAGCACGATCTGGGCCGCTTCCTGCCCCACCGCCGCGGCGTCGATGATCTCGTAGGTCTCCCGGTCGGCCAGCACCCCGTGCTGGTGGATGCCCGACTCGTGCGCGAACGCATTGCGCCCGACCACCGCCTTGTTGTGCTGCACGCTGTACCCGGTGAGCCGCGACACCATGCGCGACGTCCGGGCCAGCTCCTCGGTGCGCACGTTGACCCCGATGTCGCCGAAGTAGTCGCTGCGGGTGCGGATGGCCATCACGATCTCCTCGAGCGCGGCGTTGCCGGCGCGCTCGCCCAGACCGTTGATCGCGCACTCCACCTGACGCGCACCGGCGGCCACCCCGGCCAGCGAGTTGGCGACCGCCAGGCCGAGGTCGTCGTGGCAGTGGGTCGACACGACGTAGTCGCCCGTCACGTGGTCGATCACGTAGCGGATGAGCTTGCCATACTCCTCGGGGACGCCGAAGCCCACGGTGTCGGGGATGTTCAGGGTGGTCGCCCCGTTGTCGACCGCGATCTGGAGCACCTCGCACATGAAGTCGACGTCGGAGCGACTGCCGTCCTCGGGCGAGAACTCGACGTCGGGCGTGTACGACGCGGCCCGGGCCACGCCGGCGGCGGCCTCGGCCTTCACCTGGTCCTCGGTCATCCGCAGCTTCTTCTGCATGTGGATGGGCGAGGTCGCGATGAAGACGTGGATGCGGGGACGGGCGGCGTGACGCACCGCCTCCCAGGCCCGGTCGACGTCCTTGAAGCCGGTCCGCGAGAGCCCGGCGACCACCGGCCCCTGCACGGCCCGGGCGATCGCCTCGACCGCCTCGAAGTCGCCCTGGCTCGCGATGGGGAACCCGGCCTCGATCACGTCGACCCCGAGCCGGGCCAGCTGCTCGGCGATCTCGAGCTTCTCGCCCACGTCGAGGGAGATGCCCGGTGACTGCTCGCCGTCGCGCAGGGTGGTGTCGAAGATCCTGACGGTGTCCATCGTCGCCGCTCGTTTCGCTCGGGGTGTCGGGAGGGGGATCCGGATTCGGGAGGGGTTCGGGGGGATGAACCCCGGGGCCAACGAAAAACCTCCCCGGCCCGAAGGCACGAGGAGGCGTCCGCGAGCACCGGGGGTGCTCGCGCCTACGTAAGGAGGAGGCCGCGGGTCGGGGCGGAGCGCAGGTCCAGGTCCATGAGCTTGTAATGCTACCGACGTGGGCGGCGACGGTGCCACCATGGGGCGATGCGTCCCGCCGGTCCGTCCCGTCGTCGCCACCCCACCGGGGAGCCGACCCGGCCGTGAGGTGGACCCGGCCGTGAGGTGGACCCGGCGGATCCTGGGCGCGGGCGTGGTCGCCGGCGTGGCCTGGGCGCTCTGGCGTCGGCTCGACCGTCCCGACCGCACCCTCGAGTGGCAGCCCCGGCCGTTCCCGCTCGCGCCGCAGCCGGTTCCCGTCCCCGCGGCCCCGGAGCCCCTGGGACCCCCGACCTGGGTCGCCCCGACCGACGGCACGTGCCCCGCCACTCACCCGGTCAAGGCGAAGCTGCGCAGCGGGATCTTCCACGTTCCCGGCGGCGAGTTCCACGACCGCACCGTGCCCGACCGCTGCTACGCCGACGCCGCCGCCGCCGAGGCCGACGGGCTGCGGGCCGCCAAGCGCTGAGCGGGCCGCCCGCCCGTCCCCGTGACGCGGTTACAGTCCCGCGACCACCGGACGGAAAAAGGGGGACCGATGCCGCAGATCATCGGCCAGATCTGTTTCAACGTGACCGACATCGAGCGGTCGATCGACTTCTGGGCCAACGTGATGGGGATCCCGCTGCAGAGCCGGACCGAGATCCCCGGCGTGCTCGAGGCGGTCCACCAGGCCCCCGAGGGTGGCTCCCGGATCCAGCTCGCCCAGTGGCTCGAGCGCGAGGGCCCCATCGACATGGGCACCTCGATGTGGAAGATCTACGTGAACACCTCCGACGTGCAGGCCCTGTTCGAGAAGGCCGTGGCCTACGGGTGCGCGGTCGACATGGAGCCGACCCGCCTCGACCGCTGGCCCGTCACCGTCGCCTTCGTGAAGGACCCCGACGGCTACATCCTCGAGCTGATCGAGTACCACGAGGGCATGCCCGTGGGTGTGCCCGACCCGAAGGCGTCGACTCGCTCGTGAACGACTTCACCGACCGCGTCGCCGTCATCACCGGGGGTGGCGGCGGCATCGGCAAGGCGATGGGTGCTGCGTTCGCCCGCGAGGGCGGGAAGGTCGTGCTGTCCGACGTGCACCAGCCGTCGCTCGATGCCGCGGTCGAGGAGCTGCGGGCCGGGGGCGCCGACGCCGTCGGGGTGCTGACCGACGTCTCCAAGCTCGAGTCGGTCGAGGCTCTGCGCGACGCCACCGTCGACCGCTTCGGGCGCATCGACGTCGTCTGCAACAACGCCGGGGTCGCCTCGGGGGCGCACGGGCGCCTGTGGGAGCACGAGATCAACGACTGGCGCTACGCGATGAGCGTCCACGTCTACGGCGTGATCAACGGGATCAACGCGTTCGTGCCGTGGCTGCTCGAGCACAACGACGACGGCCACATCGTGAACACGTCATCACACAACGGCGGCTTCGCCCCCGTCCACGCGGCCCCGACCTACGCCACGTGCAAGGCCGCGGTCGTGACGATCTCCGAGTGCCTGTTCGGGCAGTTGCGGGAGATCGGCTCGAACATCGGGGTGTCGGTGCTGTTCCCCTCGGGCCGCACCGAGGGCATCCTGAACACCGGGATCTGGACCCCGCGCGAGCGGCCGCCCGGCTACGAGTCGGACGCCCCGATCGACACCACGTCGAAGATGCAGATGTGGATCGACATGAAGAAGCAGGCCGGCGACCCGGTGCAGTTCACCCCGCTCTCCGAGGTGGCCGACACGATGATCGACGGCCTGCGGGCCAACCGGTTCTGGATGGTCGAGGAGGGCCGGTTCGAGGACCTCGTCCAGGCCCGGGCCGACGTCATCCTGCGCCGGGCCGACCCGCAGTACCCGATCGGCGCCTGACCCCCGGGGTCGGCGTCGCCGCCCGGGCCCGGTCGCTCACCCGAGGACGAGGCCCTCGAGGGTCCCGGCGTCGCGCCACTCGCGCAGCAGCCGGAAGAACGCCGGGGCGCCGCCGCCGTAGTTGCCGCCGAACCACCCCGGGCCCTCCCCCGGACGGCCTTCGTTGTTGTAGTAGCCGGGCGTGCACGACTCCTGGAACTCCGCCCGGCTCCCGGCCGAGGCCGTGATCACCGCCACCCACTCGGCCTCCGCCTCGGCGGTCGGCTCCACCGTCCGGGCGCCGGCCGCCTCGGCCGCGCCGATGACGTAGGCCACGTGGCGGCTCTGCTCGTTGTAGAGCTCGGTGAAGTTGGGCGACACCCCCGACTGCACCCCGCCCATGTGGAACAGGTTCGGGAACCCGTGGCTGCAGAAGCCGTGGAAGGTGGCGACCTGCCGTCCCCACGTCTCGCCCAGCGTCTCGCCGTCGCGCCCGGTGATGTCGAACCCGGCCCGCTGCGTGTACGCGGTGCCCACCTCGAAGCCGGTCGCGAAGACCAAGCAGTCGACCTCGTACTCGACCCCGGCCACGACCACGCCCCGCTCGGTGACGCGCTCGACTCCCTTGCCGCCGGTGTCGACGAGGGTGACGTTCGGACGGTTGAACGTGGGCAGGTAGTCGTCGTGGAAGCAGGGCCGCTTGCAGAACTGCCGGTAGTACGGCTTGAGCGCCTCGGCCGTGGCGGGGTCCTCGACGATCGCGTCGACCCGGGCCCGGATCTGCTCCATCTTCTGGAAGTCGGCCAGCTCCATCCGTTCGGCGATCTCCGCCGGGCTCGCACCTCGGGCGATGAGGTCGAGCATCCCGAGGCTGGTGAGGTTGCGGATGATCTCGGTCCAGCCGTCGCTGACGAGGTCCTCCTCGGCGAACCCGCCCGACACGAGCGCCCCGAAGTTGTCGATGCGGTCCTGCTGCCAGCCCGGCGGGAGCGACGCCGCCCACTCCGGGTCGGTGGGCCGGTTGCCCCGGACGTCGATCGACGACGGCGTGCGCTGGAACACGTAGAGGTGCTCGGCCCACTCGCCCAGGTGCGGGATGCACTGCACCGCCGTGGCCCCGGTGCCGATGATGCCGACGCGCTTGTTGCGCAGACCGACCAGGCCGCCGGTGGTGTCACCCCCGGTGTAGGCGTAGTCCCAGCGGCTCGAGTGGAACGAGTGGCCGCGGAAGTCCTCGACCCCGGGGATGCCCGGGAGCTTGGGGCGGCTCAGGGGCCCGATGGCCATCACGACGTAGGTCGCGGTCATGCGGTCGCCCCGGTCGGTGCGGACGGTCCAGCGGGCCGTCGGCTCGTCCCACTCCATGCCCGTCACCCGGGTCCGGAAGCAGGCGTCCCGGTAGAGGTCGAAGTGCTCGGCCACCGCGCGGCTGTGGTCCCAGATCTCGGGGCCGTGGGAGTACTTCTCCGTCGGCATGGAGCCGAGCTCCTCGAGGAGCGGCAGGTAGATGTACGACTCGATGTCGCACTGCACCCCGGGATACCGGTTCCAGTACCACGTGCCCCCGACGTCGGCGCCGGTCTCGATCAGCCGGATGCGCCCGATCCCCGCCTCGCGCAGGCGGGCCCCGGCGAGCAGCCCGCTGAACCCGGCGCCCACCACGACGACGTCGACGTGGTCGGTCAGCGGCGCCCGCGGCTCGGGCGGCCCCCCGTCGGGGTCCTCGAGGTAGCGGGCGAGGTCGCCGGTGAGCGCCCGGTACTGGTCGTTGCCGTCGGCGCGGAGCCGCTTGTCGCGCTCCTCGCGGTACCGCGCCCGCAGCCGGTCGGGATCGAAGTCGACGGTCGCGCTCACCGGCCCTCCCACATCGCGATCAGCGAGTCGATCGTGACGGTGGCCTGCACGGCGCCGGCCTCGTCGACGATCTCGTACAACCGCCCGTCGGGGCTGTGGTGGCTGAAGAACACCACCGCGCCGTCGGGTCCGCCCCGCTCCAGGTGCGGGTACGGGTCGCCCGGGGTCAGGTGGTGGACCCCGGCGGTCCGGACCTTGTGCACCCGGGTGCCGTCGGGCCGCAGCTCCTCGAGGTGCTGCTCGCCCGCGAGCACCAGGACCGAGGTGGCCGACACGTGCCGGTGGGCCTGACAGTGTCCGCCGCGGTCGTCGAACCGGATCACCAGGTCGATGGTGCCGGCGTCGCGGTCCCACCCGAGGACGGCGATGTCGTGGTGCACGGGGTACGAACCGGCCGGGTCACCGGTGATCTCGAGCCAGTCGTAGGCGTCGGGGTC
>VGBI01000063.1 GCA_016870595.1 Actinomycetota bacterium | reverse complement strand
TGGACGCGGAGCTCGAGGGCACGACGATCACGATCGTCGCCGAGGTGGCCCAGCAGATCGGCGAGGGCCGGTGCCGCGCCATCTGCATGAAGCCGACCGACGGTCTCCGCCGGGGCACCGCGGTGCGCAACACCGGCCGGGGCATCTCGATGCCGGTGGGCGACGGGGTGCTCGGGCACGTGTTCAACGTCGTCGGGCAGCCGCTCGACATCTCGGAGTCCGAGCTGTCGGGCATCGACGACCGGTGGGAGATCCACCGCGACCCGCCGCCGTTCTCCGAGCTCGAGCCCAAGGCCCAGATGTTCGAGACCGGCATCAAGGTCATCGACCTGCTCGAGCCCTACGTCCAGGGCGGCAAGATCGGCCTGTTCGGCGGCGCGGGCGTGGGCAAGACCGTGCTCATCCAGGAGATGATCCAGCGGGTCGCGACCCAGCACGGTGGCGTCTCGGTGTTCGCGGGCGTGGGCGAGCGGACCCGTGAGGGCACCGACCTCTGGCTCGAGATGACCGAGTCGGGCGTGATCGAGAAGACCGCCCTGGTCTACGGCCAGATGGACGAGCCGCCCGGGGTCCGGCTGCGGGTCGCCCTCTCGGCCCTCACCGTCGCCGAGTACTTCCGCGACGTCAAGGGTCAGGACGTGCTGCTGTTCATCGACAACATCTTCCGGTTCGTCCAGGCCGGCTCCGAGGTGTCGACCCTGCTGGGCCGCATGCCCTCGGCCGTGGGCTACCAGCCCACCCTCGCCGACGAGATGGGCGAGCTCCAGGAGCGGATCACCTCGACCAAGGGCCGGTCGATCACCTCGATGCAGGCGGTGTACGTCCCGGCCGACGACTACACGGACCCGGCGCCGTTCACGACCTTCACCCACCTCGACGCCACCACCGAGCTCTCCCGCCAGATCGCGGCCCTCGGCATCTACCCGGCGGTGGACCCGCTCGCCTCGACCTCGAACATCCTGGCTCCCGAGGTGGTGGGTGACCGGCACTACACCGTGGCCCGGCGCACCCAGGAGATCCTGCAGCGCTACAAGGAGCTCCAGGACATCATCGCCATCCTCGGTCTCGACGAGCTCTCCGAGGAGGACAAGGTCATCGTCTCCCGGGCCCGCAAGATCCAGCGGTTCCTGTCGCAGCCGTTCTTCGTCGGTGAGGTGTTCACCGGTCTGCCCGGCATCTACGTGCCGATCGAGGAGACGGTGCAGAGCTTCGAGGCGCTGTGCGACGGCGAGCTGGACGACGCACCCGAGCAGGCGTTCTTCAACGTCGGCGGGGTCGAGAGCGTGCTGGCCAAGGCCAAGCAGCTCCAGGAAGGCTGAGGTCGGCGCGGTGCCCCTCCACGTGGAGATCGTGTCGCCCGAGCGGGTGCTCTACTCGGGCGAGGGCGACATGGTGGTGGCGCGCGCCGAGTCGGGCGACATCGCGTTCCTCCCGGGCCACGCCCCCTACATCGGCTCGCTCGGGGTCGCCGCGGTGCGAGTGCTCCTGCCCCAGGACGGCGAGCAGGCCGCCGCGGTGCACGGAGGCTTCGTCAACGTGAGCGACGACCGCGTGATCGTCCTCAGCGACGTCGCCGAGCTGCCCGAGCAGATCGACGTCGAGCGGGCCCGCGACGCCGCCACCCGGGCCGAGGAGGCCCTGCGCCGCGACGAGGGTGACGCCGAGGCGAAGGCCGCCCTCGCCCGGGCCCGGGTCCGGCTCCAGGTGGCGGGCGCCACCGGCTGACCACGGTGGCCGCAGCGGTTGCGAACGCGCTGATCGCCGGCGTCAACAAGGCCGGGACCACGTCGCTGTTCGTGACGCTGGCCGGGCATCCCGACATCGCCCCGGCGTCGGTCAAGGAGACCCGGTACTTCCTGCCCGCCCGCTGGGGACGTCCGCTCGAGCCCCGGTCGGTCTACGAGGCGTACTGGGCCGGGGCCGGTCCTGCGCCGGTGCGGCTGGAGGCGACCCCCGGGTACTTCTCGGGGGGCCCCGACCTGGTCGCGGCCGTGCGCCGGGTGTGCGGGGCCCCGAAGATCGTCGTGGTGCTGCGCGAGCCGGTGGCCCGCCTGGTCTCGTACTTCACCTTCCAGCAGATGCGGCTGCGCCTCCCCGCCACCATGACCCTCACCGAGTACCTGGCCCGGGCCGACGCGCTGAGCGCCGCCGACTTCCGCGACCCCGAGCACGAGGTGTGGTTCGGGGCCCGGGGCGGGATGTACGCCGACGCGCTGCCCGACTGGACCGGCGAGTTCGGTGCCGACGTCGGCGTGTTCTTCTTCGAGGACCTCGTCGGCGACCCGACGGCGACCGTGGCCCGGGTGGCCGGGTTCCTCGGCGTGGACCCCGCGCGACTGCCCACCGACGGCCTCGGCTCGGAGAACCGCACGGCGGGGTTCCGCAACCCGGTCCTGCAACGGGTCGCCCTCGGGATCAACGACCGCTTCGAGCCGTTCCTGCGCCGCCACCACGGCCTGAAGGAGCGGCTGCGCTCGGCCTACCTGCGGGTGAACGGGCGGGCCGTGCGTACGACGGTGACCCCGGCCGAGCGGGCCGCGGCGGCCGAGCGCTTCGTGGCGCCCAACGCCCGACTGGCCCGGCAGCTGCGGGCGCTCGGCGTGGCCGACCTGCCGGAGTGGCTCAGTACTTGAGGGCGGAGTACTGGTTGAGCTTGGTCCAGCGGTGGGTGGCGTCGATCGTGCGGATCGTGCCCGACTTCGACCGCATCACGATGGTCTGGGTCGCGGCGCCGTCGGCGAAGTAGCGCACGCCCTTCACCAGCTCGCCGTCGGAGATGCCGGTGGCGGCGAAGAAGACGTCGTCGCTCGACACGAGGTCGTCGGTGAGGAGCACCCGGTCGACGTCGTACCCGCCGTCGAGGGCGGCGCGGCGCTCCTCCTCGTTGCGCGGGAACAGCCGACCGAGGATCGCGCCGCCCAGGGCCTTCAGGGCGGAGGCCGCGATGACCCCCTCGGGGGTGCCGCCGATCCCGAACAGGATGTCGGAGCCGCTGCCGGGCCAGGCGGTGGCGATGGCGCCGGCCACGTCGCCGTCGGGGATCAACTTGACCCGGGCCCCGGCCTCGCGGCATTCGCGCACGATGTCGGCGTGGCGGTCGCGGTCGAGCACCACGGCGGTGACGTCGCGGACCTGCTCGCCCTTGGCCTTGGCCACCGCCTCGAGGTTGGCGGTCACGGTGGCGTCGAAGTCGATCACCCCGGCCGCCTCGGGGCCGACGGCGATCTTCTCCATGTAGACGCAGGGGCCGGGGTCGAACATGGTGCCCCGCTCGGCCACCGAGATCACCGAGATCGCGCCGTTGCGCCCGAGCGAGGTGAGGGTGGTCCCGTCGATGGGGTCCACGGCGATGTCGCAGGCGGGTCCGCCCGCCCCGATCTCCTCGCCGTTGAAGAGCATCGGCGCCTCGTCCTTCTCGCCCTCACCGATGACGACGATGCCGTCCATCGTCACGGTGTTGAGCACGAGGCGCATGGCGTCGACGGCGGCGCCGTCGGCCGAGTTCTTGTCGCCCCGGCCGAGCCACCGGCCGGCCGCGAGGGCGGCCGCCTCGGTCACCCGGGCCAGGTCCATGGCGAGGTTGCGGTCGGGGGCCTGCTCGAGATCCACGGGGAGGACCCTAGCCCCGCCGGGCCGGCCGGGGCCGGGGCGTCCACCCCCGGCGCCGGCGCGCCACCTTGCGGCTAGGTTGCGGCCCGGACCGGGGGAGGAGCCATGGCGGCAGCGAAGGCAGCGATCGTGACGGGGGCGGGCTCGGGCATCGGGGCGGCCACCGCCCGGCGCCTGGGGGCCGACGGCTGGTCGGTGGTGGCGGTCGACCGGGTCGACGCAGTGGCCGCGGTGGCCGCCGGGATCGACGGGGCGGTCGCCTGTGTTGCCGACGTCACCGACGAGGCCGGGAACCGGGCGATGGTCGATGCGGCCCTCGGCGCGTTCGGGCGGCTCGACGGGCTCGTCTGCAACGCCGGGGTCGCCGGGCAGGGCCGGCTCGGCGACAGCCCGGTCGCCGACCTCGACCGGATGTGGGCCGTGAACGTGCGCGCGGTGGTCCTGGGCATCCAGGTCGCGCTGCCGGCCCTGCGGGAGGCGCGCGGCGCGGTCACCGTGACCTGCTCGGTCTCGGGTCTCTTCGCCGACCCCGACATGTGGGCCTACAACACCACCAAGGGGGGCGCGGTCAACCTGGTGCGCACCGCCGCCTTCGACCTCGGGCCCGACGGCGTCCGGGTCAACGGCGTGTGCCCGGGCCCGATCGGGGGGACCGGCATGACCACCCCGCTGGAGCAGGGCCGGCCCGAGACCTACGAGGCGATGCGGCGCCATCTCCCGCTCCAGCGCTGGGGCCGGCCCGAGGAGGTCGCGGCCGCCCACGCCTTCCTGCTCTCCGAGGACGCGTCGTTCATCACCGGGGTGCTGCTCCCGGTCGACGGCGGGGTGACCGCCGGGACCGGGCAGTTCGTGCCCGCTGGACTCGCCCGGCCCGGGCTCTGACCCCGACCGTCCCGGGACACCGATCCGCCCGTGGATCCCGACCTGCTCGCCGCGGCCCGCGCCGCCGAGGGCTTCATGCCCGACGACGAGGGACTCGCCCTCCACGACGCCGGCCTCGTCGGCGGCCGGGTCGGGCCCCTGCTCGAGGTCGGGACCTACTGCGGGAAGTCGGCGGTGTACCTCGGCGCAGCCGCCCGGGCGGCGGGCAGCGTGTGCTTCACGGTCGACCACCACCGTGGCTCCGAGGAGAACCAGGCCGGCTGGGCGCACCACGACCCCCGGATCGTGGACCCCCGGACGGGGCGGATCGACACCCTCGGGTGGTTCCGGCGCACGATCGAGGCGGCCGGACTCGAGGACGCCGTCGTGGGGGTGATCGGCGACTCGCCCACGGTGGCCCGGTACTGGCGCACCCCGCTCGGCCTCTGCTTCATCGACGGCGGGCACGCCGAGGCCGTCGCCCGGGCCGACTACGAGGCCTGGTCGCCGTGGGTCGCGCCCGGCGGTCTCCTCGTCTTCCACGACGTCTTCGAGGATCCCGCCGCCGGGGGCCAGGCCCCGTTCCGGGTCTGGCGGACCGCCGTCGCCGAGGGCTTCGTGCCGGTGTCCACCACCGGCAGCCTGCGGGTCCTGCGCTGCCCGGAAGCCGGGCGCGCCCGCCCCTAGAATTCCCCGCCGGAGCACGACCGGAACGTCCGGAAATCCGGGTCGCTACACCCTCGGCGCCGGATCACGTCGCATCGGGGGTCCCGCCATGGCGATCGAGGTCACTGAGGCACCGGCAACCCCGGGCGACCCGCCCGGTCCGGCTCGCCGGGTCCCGGTGCTGTTGCCGCTCCTGGCCGCGGCGCTGTTCGTCACCGGTGCGTGCGGGCTCGTCTACCAGCAGCTCTGGCTCCGGGAGCTCTCGCTCGTCTTCGGGGTCACCGTGTATGCCGCTGCGACCGTGCTCGCCGCGTTCATGGCCGGCCTCGCCCTCGGCAGCTGGCTCGCCGGGCGCCTGATCGACCGGGCCCGTCGGCCACTGCTGTGGTTCGGGCTCTGCGAGTTCGCGGTCGGCGCGGTCGCCCTCGTGACCCCGGCCGCCCTGCGCCTGATCGAGGACCTCTACGTGGGCCTCTCGGGCGGTCCCGACACCCCGCTCGCGGTGCTGACCGTGCTGCGGCTCGTCCTCGGGTTCACGGTCCTGCTGCTCCCCGCCACGCTGATGGGGGCGAGCATGCCGGTGGTCATCCGTGCGGCGGTGTCGCACTCCGACGAGCTCGGCTCGCGTACCGCCCTCCTCTACGCGGTCAACACCACCGGCGCGATCGTGGGCACGCTCGCAGCCGGCTTCTACTTCATCGGCGAGTTCGGGGTCTGGACGACCTTCGTGATCGCGGCGACCGGCAACGTCGTGGTCGGTGTGATCTCGATGGCCGTGAGCGGGCGGATCGGCGTCCGCGAGCCCGGCCTCGACGAGGTGGCCGCCCCGGCGTCCGATGCCGCGTCCACGCCGTGGCTGCCCCGGCTCGGCGTGGGCGCCCAGCGGGCGGTCCTCGCGGTGTTCATGGTGTCGGGCTTCGCGACGCTGGCCCTCGAGATCGTCTGGTTCCGGGTGCTCGTGCTGTACCTCGAGTCCAACACGTACGCATTCAGCGCGATGCTCGCCACCGTGCTGTTCGGCATCGCGCTGGGGAGCGCGGTGGTCACCCCGTTCCTGCGCCGCCGGGCCGACTGGTACACGGTGCTGATCGTGCTCGAGGGTCTGCTCGCCGTCGTGGCGCTGGGATCGCTCGCCGTGCTCGCCGAGGCCTACCGGGTGATCGACCTCGTGGGCCCCGCCTACGACCCGTTCACCCAGCCGAGCGGTCGGTTCACCGTCGTCGCCAGTCTCCTCACCGTGTTCCCGTCGGCGTTCCTCATGGGGGTGGCCTTCCCGATCGGCGTGCTGCTCTGGGGCAACACCGGCGACGCCGACGCCGGCGACACCGGGCGTCGGGTCGGCCTGTTCTACGCGGGCAACCTGATCGGGGCCATCGCGGGTTCGCTCGTCGCCGGTTTCGTCCTGGTCCCCCTGATCGGGATGCAGGGCAGCGTCATCTTCTGTGCGGCCCTGGTGCTCGGGTCGGCCCTGCTCCTCGTGGCCATGGCTCCCGACCGGGCCCGCCTCACCGCCGCCGGGGTGGCCTCGGTGGCGTTCGTCGTGGTGGCCGTGGCCTTCGTCCCCGATCCCTATGCGGCCGCGCTGGCCAACCGGCACCCGGGGTCCACGGTGGAGTGGTCGAAGGAGGGGGTCCAGACCACGGTGTCGGTCCAGGTCGAGCCCGACGGGTCCCGCCGGATGTACCTCGACGGGCTGCCCCAGGCCAGCACGGCACCCGACGTCGTGAACCTCCACCGCATCATCGGCACCCTGCCGATCGTGCTCCATCCCGACCCGAAGAACGCGCTGGTCGTGGGTCTGGGCGGTGGGGTCACCGCGGGCGCCGCGGCGGCGGCCGGTGACGCCCAGGTGCACGTGGTGGAGCTGTCCGACGAGGTGATCGACGGCGCTGCCTACTTCGACGACGTCAACTACCGCGTGACCTCGCGCGACAACGTGGACTTCCGCGTCGACGACGGTCGCAACTACATGCTGATCACCGACGAGAAGTACGACGTGATCACCGCCGACATCATCCAGCCCCAGCACGCCGGCGCCGGCAAGGTGTGGTCGAAGCAGTACTGGCAGCTCGCCCGCGATCACCTGACCGACGACGGCATCATGCTGCAGTGGGTGGGCGGCGCCGACCGACCCGACTCCGTCTACAAGATGATCGTCCGGACCTTCCTCGAGGTGTTCCCGAACGCGACCGCCTGGGCGAACGGGCAGCTCCTCGTGGGCACCGAGGGGCCACTGCAGCTCGACCGTGCCACCCTGCGTCGGACCCTGGCCGACCCCCGGTTCGCCGAGGCCCGGGCCGCTGCGGGGATCACGTCGGTGGACGCGCTGCTCGGGCTCTACACCGCCGGCCCCGCCGAGCTGCGGCGGTTCGCAGGCAAGGGTCCGCTGCTCACCGACGACCGGCCCCGGATCGAGTACTACCGCTCGCTGCCGAAGGACGAGCCCTTCGTGGACCTCAGCGGTCTCCGGGGCAACGTCGCCGACGTCGTGCGCTGACCCTCACGGCACGGCGACCGGCGGGACCCGTCGGCGTGCGTGTCGGCGAGGGCGACGGTCAGGAGAGCTCGCCGAGGCGTCGTCGGGCCGCGCGCTCGGCCTCGATCACCTCGCCGGCGGCGATGAGCTCAGCCGGGGTCAGCCCGACCGGGAGGCCCTCGCCCCGGAACAGGCCGGCGGTGGGCCCGTCCCCGCCGAGGGCGTTGGCGGCGAGGACCACGGCCGCGGAGTTCCATGTGGGCTGCTCCACCGGGTACAGCTGCCCGTCGACGTGGAACGCCTCGTCCTCGAAGTTGGCGCCGGTCCAGTAGCCGCCGCCCTCGGCTCGCAGGAACTGGACCCAGGTGAAGAGGTCGCGGGCGGCACGGTCGTCGCCGATGGCGTCGAGGGCCATCACGAACTCGCAGGTCTCGGCGGCGGTGACCCAGGGCCGGTCGGCCACGCAGCGCACGCCCCGACCCTCCACCACGAACCGGTCCCACCCGGCGGCGACGCGGGCCTGGGCGGCCGGGCCCCGGAGCGCGCCACCCAGGATCGGGTAGTACCAGTCCATGGCCCAGCGGTCCTTGTCGAGGAACACGTGGGGCCGGTGGGCGATGGCGATGGCCAGGCTGCCGAGGGAGAGCTCCCAGTCGGGGCGCTCGCGCCCCAGCCGCTCGGCCACGGCGACGGCACAGCGCAGGCTCGCGTGGAGGCTCGACGATCCGGTGAGGAGGGCGCCGTCGGCGGGGTCGTCGCCCCGCCACGCCACCTCGCCCGACTCCCGCTGTTGCGAGAGCACGTAGTCGACCGCCGGCTCCACGACCTCCCAGAAGTGCTCGAGGAACCCGGTGTCACCGGTGGAGAGGTAGTGGTGCCAGACGCCGTTGGCGATGTAGCCGGTGACGTTCGTGTCGAGCGTGGGGTCCGAGACTTCGCGCCCGACCGTGTACGCGTGCCAGCAGCCGTCGGGGCGCTGCATCGACGCCAGCCACTCGTAGGCCCGCTCGGCGTCGGCGGCGCGGCCGCCCACGTCGAGGGCCATCGCCGCCTCCACCATGTTCCAGGGGTCGGTGTGGTGCCCCGGCGTCCAGGGGATGTTGCCGTCGGGCTCCTGGATCGCGGCGATGGCGTCGACGGTCTCGGCGATCTCGTCGGCGGTGATGATCCCGGGGACCTCGGGGAGGGGCGCGCGCATCACGCCTTCTCCGTGTAGACCACGAGGCTCTTGCCCAGCACCGGGTTCAGGGCCCGCTCCAGCCGGTTCAGCCACGCCGGCTGGTGCACGATCTGGTGGGCGAGGAGGTCGTGGTAGCGCCGCACGAGCGACGCAGCGTCGTCGTCGACGCCCACGGCGCACTTGAGCCACCAGTAGGGCGAGTGCAGGGCGTGGGCGTGGTGCGACCCGCGCATGAGCAGGCCGGCCTCCTCGAGCCGCAGCTCGAGCTCGTGCTGGCGGTAGATGCGCACGTGCCCGCCGGGACGGTCGTGGTACCGCTGGTCGATCGCCCAGCTGACGCGTTCGGGCCACCGGGTGGGCACGGTCACCGCCATGCGCCCGCCGGGCCGCAGGACCCGGACGAGCTCGCGGATCGCGCTGCGGTCGTCCCAGATGTGCTCGAGCACCTCGGAGGTGATCACGGCGTCGAAGGTGGCGTCGGGGAAGGGGAGGGCGAGGGCGCTGGCCCGGGTCGGCCCGCCGACTGCGCCGTGGGGCAGCTCGCCGACGTCGAGCATCTGCCCGACCACGTAGCCCACGCCCTTGAGCTCCTGCTCGTCGAGGTCGAGCGCGACGACGGTGGCGCCGCGCCGCCAGGCCTCGTAGGCGTGGCGGCCACCCCCGCAGCCCATGTCGAGCAGCCGCACGCCGTCGCGCACGCCGAGCCGCTCGAAGTCCACGGTGAGCACGTCAGCGCCTCCCGGCGTCGTGGGCGGCCCGATCGTGCTCCTCGAGCAGGATGCGCCACTGCTCGACCGTGCCGACGGCGGTCTGGCGCCACGTGAAGCGGGTGAGCGCCCGGTCCCGGCCGGCGGCGCCGATGCGGGCCCGCAGGTCGGCGTCGCCGAGCGCCCGCAGGATGCCGTCGGCGAGCGCACCGGGGTCGCCGGGAGGAACGAGCAGCCCGGTCTCGCCGTCGCGGCCCACGACCTCGGGGACCGCCCCACCCGTGGTGGCGACGAGCGGCACGCCGCAGGCCATCGCCTCGACCGCGGGGAGCGAGAAGCCTTCGTAGAGCGACGGCACGCAGGCGACCTCGGTCTCGGCGTAGAGCTCGACGATGTGCTCGGTGGTGACCCCCGAGACGAACCGGACGGCGTCGGTCAGGCCGAGCCGGTCGATCAGCGCCGGGATGCGGCTGCGCTCCTTCGGCCGCCCGATGACCACGAGGTGGGCGTCGGGCCGCTCGGCCCGGACCTTGGCCAGTCCCTCGAGCAGCGGGGCGAGGCCCTTCATGGGCACGTCGGCGCTGGCGGTGGTCATGAGTCGGCCGGGCACCCGGGCGATGTGGGGGAGCGGCCGGAAGATCGTGGGATCGACCCCGACGGGCACGATGTGGAGCCGCTCGGCCGCCACGCCCATCTGGGCGGTGATGTCGCGTTTGGACGACTCCGACACCGTGACGAGCCGGGGGATGCGGCGGGCCACCTCCATCTGCATCCCGAGGAAGCCATACCAGCGGCGCAGGGTGAGCGTGCGCCAGAAGCTGTTGGTGTGGGCGAAGTCGAGGTCGCGGTCCACCGTGATCGGGTGGTGGAGCGTGGCCATGACCGGCCACCCGTCCTCCTCCATCATCGGGACGAGGCCCCGGCCCAGGCACTGGTTGTCGTGGACCAGGTCGAAGTCGGCCCGCCGGTGGCGCAGGGCCCGCCGGGCCCGCAGGCTGAACGTGTAGGGCTCGGGGAAGCCGGCGCCGCACATGAGGAGGAACTCGCGCAGATCGACGGAGTCGCGGATCTCGTGGGGGAACGGGACCCGGAACGGATGCGACGAGTGGTAGAGGTCGAGGCTCGGGATCTCGACCAGCCGGGTCGGATCGACGAGCTCGGGGTAGGGCGGACCGGCGAACACGGTCACCTCGTGGCCGAGCTCCTCGACCTCCTTGGCGACGTAGCGGGTGTACACGCCCTGGCCGCCGCAGTGCGGGTTGCCGCGGTAGATGAGCCAGGCGATCCGCAGGGGGCGGTCGTCGGCGCCGGAGGGGCGGGGGTGGGGGCCGGGCGCAGGCATGAAGGGGAGATGCTAGTGGCGCCCCCGCGTCGCTACCCTGCGGCGGTGGCCCCGCTGCTCGACGCTCCGGCCGTCGCCACCGTGGGCACCGTGGCCGAGCCCCGCTGGTCCCCGGGGGGTGGGCGCCTGGCCTGGATCCGGGCCACGCCGCTCGGCACCGCCCTGGTGGTCGACGGGCGGCCGGTGCCCGACCTCGTCCCGGCCGGTACCCGGGGGGCGGCCTCCTGCTGGTGGGGGGACGAGCGCCTGGTCGTCGCCGGCCCCGGGGGCCTCGTCACCGTCCGGGCCGACGGGGCCGGGCCCGGCACCCTCCTGGCCCCGGCGGCGGGCCGGGCGCTCGCGCCGGCCGTCGGGACGGGCCTGGTCGCCTACGTCGACGAGACCGACGAGACCTGCCGCGTCGTGGTCGCGCCGCTCGACGGGACCCGGGGGCCGCGGGCGGTGTCGACCGCGGGCTGGGCGTTCGATCCGGCCTGGTCGCCCGACGGCCGCCTGCTCGCCTGGCACGAGTGGGACGAGCCCGACATGCCCGGCGACGGCTCCCGGATCGTCGTCGCCGACCTCGGGGCGGGGGAGACCACCGTGGTGGCGGGCGGACCGGGGGTGGCCGTGGGCCAGCCCCGCTTCGCCCCGGCGGGTCCGGTCCGCCTCGCCCTCGTGTCCGACCGCGACGGGTGGGCGAACTGTACGGTCGTGACCCCGACGGGGGCGGTCGCCACGGTGTTCGCCGAGGCGGCCGAGCACGCCGAGCCCACCTGGGGCCCGGGCCAGCGGTCCTTCGCCTGGTCGCCCGACGGCGCCGCGTTGGCGTGGTGCCGCAACGAATCCGGGTTCGGTCGCCTCGTCACCGCGGCGCCGGGGGGTCCGACCGTCGAGTGGGGGAAGGGCTGGCACCACGGGCTCGACTGGGGCCCGCAGGGGCTCGCCGCGGTCCGCTCCGGGGCGCGCACGCCGCCCACGGTCGTGGTCTACGCAGGGGACCCTCCGACCCGTTCGGTCCGGGAGGTGGCGGTCGGCGCCGACGCGGTGGCGTCCGACGGCTTCGTCGAGCCCACGCCGGTCACCTGGGCCGCCCCCGACGGCGCCGAGGTCCACGGCCTGTGGTTCGCCCCGCCGGGCGGAGCCGGGGGCGCGCCCCTGCTCGTCCACCTCCACGGCGGCCCGACCGACCAGACCCGGGTGGAGTGGGCGCTGCGCCTCCAGTACTTCGTCGCGCGGGGCTGGTCGGTCCTGGCTCCGAACCCGCGCGGGTCCACCGGGTACGGGCGGACCTTCACCCGGGCGCTCGTCGGCGGGTGGGGCGCGCGCGACGTCGACGACGTGCTCGCCGGGCTGGCGGTGGCCGGGGCGCGGGGCTGGGGGGACCCGACCCGGGTCGGGCTCGTCGGGGGCAGCGCCGGGGGCTTCACCGCGCTGCTCGCCGCCGTGCGCGCACCCGAGGGCGTGCGGGCCGTCGTCGCCGCCTACCCGGTGACCGATCTCCACGCGCTCGCCGCGACCACGTGGCGGTTCGAGCGTCACGCCCACGACACCCTGATCGGGCCGCTCCCCGCCGCCGCCGACGTCTGGCGCGACCGCTCGCCGATCACCCATGCCGCGGCGCTGCGCTGTCCGGTGCTCGTGCTCCAGGGCGGCGCCGACCGGGTCGTGGCGCCCGACCAGAGCGCCGCCTTCGTCGACGCGGTCAACGCCGCCGGGGGCCGGGCCGAGCTGCACGTCTACCCCGACGAGGGCCACGGGTGGTCGCGCCCGGCGGTGGCGGCCGACGCGCTGGTCCGCACCGACGAGTTCCTGCGCCGGACGGTCCTCGCGTGACGACGTTCGTGTACCAGGGCCCCCGCCGGGGGTTCGACCGCGCCGTGCTGCTCGCGCACGGCGCCGGCGCCGACCTCGAGGCCCCAGCCCTGCGGGCCGTGGCCGATGCGCTCGCCGACGCCCGGGTGCCGTCGCTGCGCTTCAACTACCCGTACCGCGACGCCGGCCGTCGGGCGCCCGACCGTCCGGCGGTGCTCGACGCCGCGACCCGCGCGGCCGTCGCCGAGCTGGCCCGGCGCACCCGGCTCCCCACCGAGGCCCTGGTGGTCGGCGGGCGCTCGATGGGTGGGCGGTACTGCTCGCAGGTCGTGGGCGACCGCGACGATCCGGTCCCGGTGCGGGGGCTACTGCTGCTCGGCTACCCGCTGCACCCGGCCGGCCGGCCCGAGGTGCGCCGTGACGAGCACTTCCGGAGGCTGAACGTTCCGGTGTGCTTCGTCAGCGGCACCCGTGACGCCCTCGCCGCCACACCCGACCTGAAGCGGGCGGCCCGGCGGGTGCGGGGTCCCGTCACCTGGTGCTGGCTGGAGTCGGCCGACCACGGCTTCGCCCCGCTCAAGTCCAGCGGCCGTAGCCTCGACGACGTCCTCGCCGCGGTCGCCGCCGCCGTGGTCGAGTGGGTCGTCGCCCTGCCCGAGGAGGAGCCCCGTGCCCGAGACCGTCCCTGAGTTCGAGACGCTCCGCTTGGAGGTGCACGACCACGTCGCGACCCTCGTGCTCGACCGGCCCGAGCGACTCAATGCCTTCA
This sequence comes from Actinomycetota bacterium, assembly GCA_016870595.1. Taxonomy (GTDB): domain Bacteria; phylum Actinomycetota; class Acidimicrobiia; order IMCC26256; family PALSA-555; genus CAIUKV01. The sequence goes on along the minus strand of VGBI01000063.1, from coordinate 2,545 downwards.
CCATTCGGATGTGGGACGAGATGCGCGCGCTCGGGCGGTCGCTGGTCGACGATCCGGGTGACATCCGGGCCATGGTCGTTCGGGGCGAGGGCCGGGCGTTCTCGAGTGGCCTCGACACCTCGGTGTTCGCCGAGGGTGGGTTCGACAGCATCGGGCCGGGCGCGCCCGATCGGCATCCCGACCCGAAGGTCAACACGATCCTGCACGCGCAGGAGGCCTACAACTGGCTGCAGGACGCACCGTTCGTGACGATCGCCGCGATCCGCGGCTTCGCCCTCGGCGCCGGACTGCAGACCGCGCTGGCCTGCGACATCCGCGTGTGCGCGCGAGGTGCGTCCCTCGGGCTGCTCGAGCACAAGTACGGGATCCTCCCGGACCTCGGCGGCACGCAGCGGCTGCCCCGCCTCGTCGGGCCGGGCAAGGCGATCGAGCTCATCACCACCGCGGCCCGGATCGACGCCGACGAGGCCCTGCGCATCGGCCTGGTCGAGCGCGTGGTCGACGACGCCGACCTCGAGACCGCGGCGGCCGAACTCGCGGCGACGATCGCGGCGCAGCCCCCGCTCGCGGTCCGAGGCGCCAAGCGTGCGGTGCACGCGGCGCTCGACGGGCGGTCGCTGGGCGACGGGCTCGTGGTCGAGGCGGAGGGCCAGGCGGTGTGCATCGGCTCGGCCGACTTCGGCGAGGCGATCACCGCGTTCGTCGAGGGGCGCCCGCCCCGGTACTCGGGCCGCTGACCCCGGGCGACCGTAGGATCGGGCGATGGGGAGGCAGCGGTGAGCGAGCCGGTGGTGCGCTACCACGCCCGGCCGTCCGGACCACTCGTCGGCACCGTCCGGGCCGCGGGGATGACCAAGAACGCCGGCTGCAAGCAGCTGGCTGCGGCCCTGCTGTGCCCGGGGACGTCGACCGTGGGCAACCTCCACCCCGTCGCCGACCTCGAGGTGATGGGCGAGCTGCTGCGGGCGATCGGGGCCGACGTCACCTGGGTCGCCGACGACACCCTCGCGGTCGACGCGTCGGGACCGCTGGTCCCCGAGGCCCCCTACGAGCTCGTGAGCCGGATGCGCGCGTCCATCAACGTGCTCGGTCCCCTCCTCGCCCGCCACGGTCGGGCCCGGGTCGCGATGCCCGGCGGCGACAACATCGGCAGCCGCAAGCTCGACCTCCACGTGCGTGGCCTGCAGGCGATGGGGGTCGAGCTCGAGGTGGCTCACGGCTTCATCGACGCGCAGGTCAACGCGCTGAGCGGCGCACGCATCGTGCTCGACTTCCCGAGCGTGGGCGCCACCGAGACGCTGCTGACTACAGCGGTGCTGGCCAAGGGCGAGACCGTGATCGACAACGCGGCCCGCGAGCCCGAGATCTCCGACCTGGCCGCCTTCCTCGTCGCGATGGGCGCGCGGGTCGAGGGCGCCGGCACGCCGACGATCACCGTTGAGGGGGTCACCGAGCTGCATCCGGCCGACCACGCGGTGATCGGGGACCGGATCGAGGGTGGCACCCTCTGCTTCGCCGCGCTGGTTGTCGGGGGCGACGTGACCGTCGCCGGCATCACCACCGCACAGCTCGGGGTCGCGGCCGACAAGCTGGTCGACCTCGGCGCGGTGGTGGAGTCGACCCTCGACGGCGTCCGGATCCGGATGGACGATCGGCCCCGGTCCACCGACGTGCAGACCCTGCCCTTCCCGGGGTTCGCCACCGACTTCATGCCCTTTGCCGTCGTCGCCCTCGCCACCGCCGACGGCACCGGGATCGTGACCGAGAACGTCTTCGACAACCGCCTGGCCTTCACCGCCGAGCTCAACCGGATGGGCGCGTCGGTGCACACCGAGGGCCGCCACGCCGTGGTCCGGGGGGCCCGGCGCCTGACCGGCGCCCCGGTCCGGGCCCTCGACGTGCGGGCGGGGGCCGCGCTGGTCCTGGCCGGGCTGGTCGCCGAGGGCGAGACCGTGGTCCACGACGCCCGCCACATCGACCGGGGCTACCCCGACCTGGCCGGGAAACTGGCCGCCCTGGGCGCCGACGTCGCCCGGACCTCCACCTGACCGGAGGACCGGGCCGGAGTCGGACCCGGACCCCCCGTCGCTCCTGCGATACTTGGGCCATGACGACCGACACCGCAGGCCCCGACCACCTCGACCTGGCCGCGCTCGAGCCGGGTGTCCTCGCCGCCATCGACGCGATCCGCCCGGCCCTGCAGGCCGACGGGGGTGACATCGTGTTCAAGCGCATCGACCCCGACGGCGTCGTGCGCGTCCAGCTCGTGGGTGCGTGCGGCACCTGCGCCGTCTCCACCATGACCCTCAAGGCCGGCGTGGAGCGGATCATCATGGACCGCGTCCCGGGGATCACCGCCGTCGAGGAAGATCCCGACTGAGCCCCGTCGATCCGGCGCCGCCGGTCGCCGACGACGTCACCGGCGTCACCGGCCTGGTCCGCGCCGCGACCGGGGGCGACCGCCGCGCGGTCGCCCGGCTCATCTCCCTGGTCGAGGCGGGGGGCGCGGTCGCCGACGCGGTCTCGGCCGCGGTCTACCCCCACA
>VGBI01000062.1 GCA_016870595.1 Actinomycetota bacterium | reverse complement strand
CGAGCGTCTCCATCCCGACGTCTACCGGCTCACTGCGGCGGCGCCGTCGCGTGCGCAACGCCTCCGGGCCGGACTGCTGTGGACCGGTCCCCGCGCGGCGGCGCCTGGGACCTCCGCAGCCGTTGCGTACCGGTTGGCCGACGTCAGGCCGGGGCTCCCGGAGATCGCGGTACCCCGGGACGTTCGCGCCCGTACCGACCGACTCATCGTGCGCCACGCGAGCAACGTGGCGGCGATGCGGGTGCAGCGGCTCGGCGGCATTCCCGTCACCGGGCCTGCGTACACGCTGCTGTGGTTCGCGCACTCCTTCGACGCGGCCGGCGCTGAGGTCGCGTTCGAGGACGCGCGGCGGCGCCGGCTCGTCACGATCCCCTCGATGCAGCGGTACCTCGACATCTTCGGTCGTCGGGGACGGCCCGGAGTGGCCACGATGCGCGCGCTCCTCGACGTACTCGACCCCGACCATCCGGCGCGATCGAGGCTCGAGGTCCTCACCCGCCGCGTGCTGGTCGCCCACGGGCTCACCGACTTCGTCCGCGAGCTCCCGCTGACGTGGAACGGTCGGACGTACCGGTACGACTTCGCGTTCCCGGCGCGGCGCACGATCCTCGAGATCAACGGTCGGCGCTGGCACGACGACGCGAGCGACTACGAGCGCGGCCAGGAGAAGTGGTCGGTCCCCGGGCGCTTCGGCTACCGACTCGTCTTCGCGACCTGGGACAAGGTCACCCGCGCGCCCGGTGCCCTGATCCAGGAGCTGGCGGCCACGCTGGCGGCCTGAGCGTCAGACCACGCCGTCGCAACGACGCCGGCGACGGGCGCTCCATGTGCGTGACCGACGCGGGGGACGGGGCCGAGGTCGAGGTGCCGGCTCCCGGGGTCACAGCGGCTCGGCGGTGTACATCACGGCACCGCCGAAGTGGGGGGACGAGTGGCAGGCGAGGCCCACGGTGGCCGAGGCCAGCTGGCGATCGCCGGCCCGCTGCGACAGCTGGAGGTAGCACTCGAGCATCTGCGGCACGCCGTGCATGCGGCCGTTGCCGAGGGCGCCACCACCCGAGAGGATCGGCAGGCCACCGGCGGCGGCGTCGATGCCCTCCTGCACGAACCGGTGGGCCTCCCCGACCGGGCACAGCCCCAGCGACTCGAGCCAGAAGTAGACGAACGGCGAGAACCCGTCGTAGAGCTGGGGGACGTCGATCACGTCGACGGTCACGCCGGTGGCGTCCTCGAGCCGGCGGCGGATCTCGAACCCGGCCTCCATGATGTCGTCGAGGGGCCAGTGGGTGGGGAGGCGTGTGCGCTTCGGCGACCCCATGGCGTACCCGGCCACGTACACCGGCTTGTGCGGCAGGTCCCGCGCGCGATCGGCACGGGTGAGGACGAACGCGGCCACGCCGTCGACGGGGATGTCGCAGTCGAGCACGCCGATCGGCTCGGCGATGACCCGGGCGTCGAGGTAGTCCTGCGGGGTGATCGGCTTCTCGTGCCAGTACGACCAGGGGATGCGGGCGCCGTTGGCCCGGGCCTCCACGAGCACGGCCGCCATCGCGTCGCGCGACGCGCTGAAGCGCTGCAGGTACTCGTTGTACGGCAGGGCGATCATCGACAGTGGACCGAAGTAGCCCTGGGGGGCCACCCACTGCATCGGCCCCGCGGCGCGCGTCATCGGGTTCGCGTGGTACCGGCCGCGGGGCGGGTTGTGCAGCGCGCGATGGAGCACCACGTAGTCGGCCGCGCCGGTCGCGAGCGCGTTGACCGCCATCGTCACCGACCCGGGGATCTGCCCGAAGCCCTGGAAGCCGGCGCAGAACCGCGGGTTGACGCCGAGGTGCTCGGCCAGCCAGTTCGCGGTGACGACAGAGACGCCATCGACGCTCGCGTGCCCGCCCGAGGTGGGCAGCAGCGAGCCGGTGGTGAAGCCGTCGATGTCATCCTTGGTGAGGCCGGCGTCGGCGATCGCGGCGAGGGCGGTGTCGAGCGCCAGCGCGCCGAGCGGGACGTCGTGGTGGCGGCGTACCGGGCTGTGCGCGTAGCCCACGACGGCGACCTGCGAGCGCGCGGCGAATCGGTCGCTCATCGCGCCCCCTCCGCGGTCGGGTCGAGGGAGAAGGCGGGAACGGGCGGCCCGTCGTCGCGGGCATCAAACACGGTCACGACCCGGTCACCCAGCCGCAGCGGCGTGTCGGGCCCGTCGACCAGCCGACCAATCAGCCGGAGGTCGGCCTGCACGTCGAGCTCCACGTCGACGAGGACGAACGGGATGTCCTCGGCGAAGCCGGGGAGGAACGAGTCGCGCAGCACGGTCCACGACCGGACGGTCCCCCGGCCGTCGACCGGTTCGAAGGTGAACCCCGGATCGGTGCTCAGGCAGTGGGGGCACACGACGTCGGGGGGGTGCGTGAGCCGTCCGCAGTGCCCGCAGCGAGCGAGCGCGAGCCGGTGCTCGGCGGCGGCGGCCCAGTAGGCCTCGCTCGTCGGGTCGGGCACGGGCACGGGCTTGTGCACCGGCGCGGCCTCCGGGGTCACGTGGCCCGCCCCGGGTGACGACCGCCGATCCGCTCGGTGGCCTCGGCCGCGGCGGCGACGAGCCGGGCGCCGAGCGCGTCGATCTCGCCACGGGTGAGGTCGTAGGTGGGACCGAGGACCATCACCTGCACGACCGCGCGACCGGCGGCGTCGAACACCGCGGCCGACATCTGGTTGACCCGCTGCGACGCGTCGTCGGCGATCTCGAGCGGCAGGTACTCACTGTGGCTGATCTCGCGGATGACGGCGTCGCGCTCGCGGAGGTCGTGCTCCGCGTCGGGCCGGTCGACGAGCCGCTCGAGGATCACCTGGAGGCTGGGGCGCACGTTGGCGACCGCGAGCGCGTAGCCGCGGGCCCGCACGGCGGCCAGTGCGGCGACGTAGCGCGCCCGCTCGTCGGCCGAGAGGTCCCCGGCCTGGTCGAGCCAGGCATCGACCTCCCCCCGGGGCGCCCAGGCCACGAACACCGCGCCGAACGGTGCGGCGAACGGCACCGCCTCACCGGCGCGCGCCCGCAGGCCGAAGGCGGGCCCGTGGTCGAAGACCTGCTCCACCCGCTGGTCGGTGCCGTCGATCGTGGAGAGCGCGACGCACGCGGCGGTGTCGCGGGCGAGGGCCTCGGCGACGGGCGCGACCCGGGCGAGGAGGGCCCCGGCGTCCCGGGCGGCGTCGCCCAGGCCGATGCAGGCCGGGCCGAGCACGTAGCGGAGGTCGGGCTCCCGGCGGTCGACCAGCGCCCGCTCGGCCAGCGCGAGCAGCACCGCGTCGCACGTGGCCCGGGGCATCCCCACCTCGCGGGCCAGCTCCGACACGGAGAACGCCTCACCCGGACGGGCCGCGAGGTGCTCGAGCACGTCGGCGGCCCGCAGCACCGCGGGTGACGGGTTGATGGGCATGTGCGTCCTCGTCGCCCCGCCCTCGGCACCGTTGCCCGGCCGCGGGACCGTCGCTAGATTGCCATGACCCTCGCTGAAATGCGAGCAGCCTGCTGCCCTCGGCAGGCGCACCGCCGATCCGGAGTCCCCATGACCGACCTCGTCGCCAGCCGCAGCCCGTTCATCGACGGCACGTTCGTGAAGGGGGACGGCGCGCCGTTCACCATCACCGACCCGGGCACCGAGGAGACCGTCGGCACGGTGGAGGGCGCCTCGCTCGCGCAGGTGGAGGCCGCGATCGGTACGGCCCGCCGCGCGTTCGACACCGGCCCGTGGCCGCGCATGACGGTCGACGAGCGGTGCGACGCGCTGCTGCGCTTCGCCGACGCGCTCGAGGCCCGCCGTGGCGTGCTCACCGACACCGTCATCGCCGAGGCCGGGTGCCCGCTCGGGTTCACCCAGATGATGCAGGTGGGCATGGGGCTGGCGTCGAGCCGCGACCTCGTGGGCCTGGCCCGCACGCTCCCCGAGTGGGAGCACAACGAGATGCCGCTGTCGGAGTACGTGACCGGCAACAAGGTGAAGCTGTCGATCCGCCGCTACGAGCCGGTGGGCGTGGTGGCGGCGATCACGCCGTCGAACTTCCCGTTCACCACCAACATGTGGAAGATCGTCCCCGCACTCGCGACCGGCTGCACGGTGGTGCTGCGCCCCAGCCCGGCCACGCCGCTCGAGGCCACGATCCTCGGCGAGGCGGCGGTCGACGCCGGCTTCCCGCTCGGTGTGCTCAACGTGGTGCTGGAGTCGGGCCCCGAGGGCGCCGAGCTGCTCACCACCCACCCCGACGTCGACCTCGTGAGCTTCACCGGGTCGAGCGCGGTGGGTCGGAAGATCGGCGCGCAGGCCGGGGCCACGATGAAGCGCCAGATCCTCGAGCTGGGCGGCAAGAGCGTGCAGCTCTACCTGCCCGACGCGCTGGCGGGCGGGCCCGCCCGCGCCGCGATGGGCGCGTTCTCGGTGTTCTTCGCCCACGCGGGCCAGGGCTGCTCGTTGCAGACCCGGATGCTCGTGCCCCGGGAGCACAAGGCCACTGTCCTCGACGCGGTCGCCGCGGCCGCGGCCTCGCTCGCGATCGGCGACACCCGCGACCCGGCGACGATGCTCGGCCCGGTGGTGTCGGCAGCGTCGCGCGACCGCATCGAGGGGCTCGTCGCCCGGGGGGTCGACGCGGGGGGACGGGTCGTCGTCGGCGGGGCGCGGCCGGCGTCGCGCGACCGGGGCTACTACTACGAGGCGACGGTGGTCGACATCGACGACAACGCCAACCCGCTCGCCCAGACCGAGGTGTTCGGCCCGGTGATCACGGTGCAGGGCTACACCGACCTCGACGAAGCGGTGGCGATCACCAACGACACGCAGTACGACCTGTCGGCCGGCGTCTACACGAGCGACCTCGCCGTGGGCCTCGACCTGGCGGGTCGCATCCGCACCGGCACCGTGCAGGTCAACACCGGAGCGGCCAACGCGTTTACGCCGATGGGCGGCTACAAGCACAGCGGCATCGGCCGCGAGCGCGGCGTGCCGGGCATCCGGGCTTTCCAGCAGGTGAAGCACGTGGTGGTCGGCACGCTCTGAGGCCGAGAGGAGCGACGGCTGGCTAGCCTCCGCGGCCATGTCGGAGACCGTGCACACGCAGCGCCACGACCGCGTCCTGGTCGTGCAGATCGACCGCGAGGCCAAGCGCAACGCCATCGACCCGTCGGTGACCGCCGGGATCGGCGCCGCGCTCGACGAGCTGGAAGACGATCCCGAGCTCTGGGTCGGCATCCTCACCGGCACCACCGCGTGCTTCTCGGCCGGCACCGACATGCGGGCCGGGATGAGCGAGACCGAGCGGGGCGGTCAGTACGGCGTGATCAAGCGGGTGCGGAGCAAGCCGCTCATCGCCGCGGTGGAGGGCCCGGCGTTCGGCGGCGGCATGGAGGTCGTGCTCGCGTGCGACCTCGTCGTGGCGTCGACCACGGCCCAGTTCGGCCTGCCCGAGGTGAAGCGCAGCCTCGTGCCCACGTGTGCAGGCATGTTCCGGGCACCGGACGCGCTCCCCCGCAACGTGGCCCACCAGCTGCTGCTCACCGGTGACCCGATCGACGCGGCGCGGGCCGAGCGCCTCGGCTTCGTCAACCAGGTCACCGAGCCGGGTGGCGCGCTCGACGGCGCGCTCACGCTCGCGCAGCGCATCTGCGTGAACGGGCCGGTCGCCGTGCGGGAGACGATGACGTTCCTCAACGGCCGGCGCGCCGACGGCGAGGCGCGCGGCTGGGAGCTCACCGCCGTCGCCGAGCAGGTGATCTACACCGCCGACGACACCCGCGAGGGCGTCAGCGCCTTCTTCGAGAAGCGGCCACCCCGCTGGACCGGCCGCTGACCCGTCGTCGGGCAGACCGCCTCAGCCTTCGCTGCCGATGAACTCGGCGGTGCTGCCGGCCACCTGCATCGCGTCCATGCCGAGCTTGCGGTGGTCCCAGGACCGCACGCGCACGGGGTCGACCCGCACGATCACGCGCTTGTTCATCATCATCTCGACGATCGGCCGCATCTCGTCGGTGTACGCACCGTTGTAGCGCTCGAACACGCTGACCGCGGCGGCCCAGTACTCGGGGTCCTCGGTGTCATCGATGATGTGCGCGCTGCCCTCGATGGCGACGCCCCGCAGCTCGTCGTAGGTGACGCCCGCCTCGATCATGCAGGTGATCTTCGGGTCGCGCAGCAGGTTCTGTACCTTCTGCGACTTCATCTTCGTCTCGAAGTAGATCTTCCCGTCGATCACGCCGTACCACATGGCCACGAGGTGCGGGTAGCCCTCCTTGCCCACGGTCGCCATCGTCACCATGCGGCTCTGCTCGACGAAGCGGGTGACCTCCTCCTCGCTCATCACGATCTGGGCACGCTGGTTGACACCCACGGCGGTCCTCCACCTCGTCTGCGGTCGGTTGTGCGGTCCCTGTGCTATCACGACGGAGGCCCCGGGCGTGAACGGACGACGGGGCTCCTCGAGGCGGAAGGGGACGGCGATGAGGTTCGGACGACGGGTGGTCACGGGGCCCACGGGCATCACGAGCGACGGGCCCGCCCCGCTGACCGTCGACCTCGACGGCAGCTTCGGGGTGTCGGAGCTGCTGTGGCTCGACGGCCCGGTGCGGACGGTCGATGACGGCGCCGACCGCACCGACGGCGGCTTCCCCCTGGAGCCGCCGCCCGGTGGGGCGTCGTCCCGCCTGATCCGCATGCCCCACACCGGCGAGTGGCTGCGAGTCGACGGCGACGACGACACCGCACCCGGCATGCACGCGACCGACACCCTCGACCTCATGGTGGTACTCGACGGCGAGATCGTCCTCGGCATGGCCGACGGATCGGAGACCGTGGTGCGGGCCGGCGACGCCGTGGTGCAGCGGGGCACCGCCCACCGCTGGCGGGTGGGCGGCGACGGGCCGTGCACGTACTGGGTAACCATGCTGCGCCCGACGCCCGGCGCACCGGATGCGGCGGCCGCAGCGCTCGGGCCTCGCGCCGGCGACCTCGGCCGGCGATTCGTCACCGGTGGCGACGGGGTGCTCGAGTGCCCGGCGTCGGTCGGCAGCGGCATCGTCTACGACGTCTGGCAGACCGGAGCTCCGCTGCGGACCGTCGATCAGGGCGGCGACCCGGAGGGACCGTGGGCGCTCCCCACCCCGGCGGGCAGCGTGGCCCTGCGACTCGTCACGATGCCGCCGGGACCGCCGACGGAATCCGGCTGGCACGCCACGCCCACGATCGACATCGACCTCATCCTCTCCGGCCGGGTCGCCATGGAGCTCGACGGCGGCATCACGGTGGAGCTGGGGCCGGGCGAGTCGGTCGTGCAACGGGGCACCAACCACCGCTGGTGGGTGGTGGGCGACGAGCCCGCGGCCTGGGCCGCGATCATGTGGGCCCTCCCCGACGCCTGAGCCCTGCGGCGTCAGCGCGATCGTCACCGTCGCCATCTCCCTGATCCGGCAACCGCCGGCTCAGGGGGCGAGGGTCTCCCACACCGCCCGGTTGCCCCCCGGCGCCTGTGACGCACCGAGGACCTGAATGCATACGTGGTCGGCGCCGGCCGCATGGTGCTGGTCGATGCGCGCGCGGATCGTGTCGGCGTCGCCCCACACGAACACCTCGTCGATGAACCGGTCGGCGCACCCCTGGATCTCGTCGTCGGTGAAGCCGACCCGCTTCCAGTTGTTCACGTAGTTCGGCAGCCCGAGGTAGAACGCCACCGACGCCTTCGCGACCTCGCGCGCCGCCGCAGGGTCGGTCTCGAGGACCACGCCCTGCTCCACGAACAGCCCCTTGTCGGGACCGAGGGTCTCGCGGGCGAACGCAGTATGCTTCGGTGTCACCAGGTAGGGGTGACTCCCGGCGGTACGGTCCCGGGCGAGCTCCAGCATCTTCGGGCCCAGCGCGGCGATGCAGCGCTGGTCCACCGGGAAGCCGACGGCGTCGAGCCCGTCGAGGTACTCGCGCATGGTGGCGAGCGGCCGCCCGTACTGATCGCCGATTAGCGGGCCGTGACTGATCCCGATCCCGAGCATCACCCGGTCGCGCTGGTCGGCGGGGAGGCCGGCGAACCACTCCCCCACCTCGGTCGGCGGGTGGTACCAGACGTTGCAGATGCCCGAGGCGATGACGATCGTCGACGTGGCCGCGAGCAGGTTGTCGAAGGCCTCGAACAGCGGGCCGCCCACGTCGGGGATCCACGCCGCCGTGTAGCCCATCGCCTCCAGCGCGACCGCGTCGGCCGCCGCCTCGGTGGGGTCGCCGTAGCGCAGCTCCCCCGACCACACACCCAGTCCGTTCAGCTTCATGCGCGCAACCTAGCGTGGCCGCATACTGGAGAAGTTCCGACTGGACGGTCAGGTCGCGATCATCACGGGCGCGGGGCGCGGGATCGGCGCCGCCATTGCGACGGCGTACGCAGAGGCCGGCGCCGACGTCGTCCTGACCGCACACACTGAGGCCGCGCTCGACGAGGTCGCCACCGCGGTGCGCGCCCACGGCCAGCGCGCCGTAGTGGCGCCCGGCGACGTGAACGATCTCGACTTCCTCGTCGCGCTGGTCGACCGCACGATCGCCGAGCTCGGCCGAGTGGACCTGGTGGTGAACAACGCGGGTGGCTCGATGTCGCAGCCCAACCTCGACACCGAGCCCCGCAAGATCGAGGCGTCGTTCCACTTCAACGTGACCGCACCGCTCGAGCTCGTGCGCCGGGCGGTGCCCCACATGCTCGAGCGCGACGGCGGCGCCGTCGTGAACATCGGCTCCGTCGCAGGCGTGAACGCGAACCGGGGGTCACTCACCCACAGCGTCACGAAGGGAGCGCTGGCGCAGATGACGCGCGTGATGGCGAGCGACCTCGCGCCGCGGGTGCGCGTGAACGCCGTGCTCCCGGGCGCGATCGCAACCGAGTCGCTGCGTTGGTGGCTCGACGAGAAGGCGTCGGGCGCCCGCGAGGTGATGGCCGCCAACACGCCGATGCGGCGCAACGACACGCCCGACGACATCGCCGCCGCCGTGCTCTACCTGTCGTCCCTTGCGGCCGCGTGGGTTACGGGCAAGCTCATCGAGGTCGACGGCGGCGCGCTCGGCGCGGTGCTCCTCGACGAGACGCCCGACCTGTAGCCCCCGGCTACCGGCGCAGGGCCTCGAACTCGGAGAGGTCGACCGGGTTCGCGTCGTCGACCGACACGAAGTCGGGTGCACGCCGCGCGCCGAGTGCGGCGAACGCCTCCATGCTCGCGGGTGCGCCGAGCAGCACCTGGAACGCTGCGTTCTCCCGCTGGCGGGCCGCGGCGATCGCCTCGCGCTGGCCCTCCACGATGGTGCGCTTCGACTCCACGAGCGACGCGATCGACTTCCGGGCCAGCACGGTCGCCACCCGCAGCGTCTCGGGCATCAGGTCGTCGGGCTCGCAGAGCTTCCAGGCCAGGCCCATCTCCACGCACTCGGCGCCGCTGAACCACTCGGAGCTCATGAGCACCCAGGTGGCCTGCTGGCGACCGAGCAGCAACGGGAACGTGTAGCTGCTCGCCGCCTCGGGCGCAACGGCGAGGTCGGTGAACGGGCAACGCAGCCGCGCCGCCGTCGACATCAGCGCGAGGTCGGCGAAGCCGATGATCGTGGCGCCGATGCCGAGCGCCATCCCGTTGACCGCGCAGATGAGCGGCTTGGGGAACGCGGCGAGCACGTCGACCATCCCGGGGAACCCGTAGCGCCCGTTCTCCACCCCACCGGTGGTGCGGGCGGCCATCTCGATCACGTCGGTGCCGGCGGAGAACGCCCGCTCCCCACCCCCGGTGATCACGACCACGGCCACGCCCGGGTCGACGGCGGCGTCGATGAGCGCCTCGGCGGTGGCGTCGTACAGCGCCTCGTTGAAGGCGTTGAGCGCCTCGGGGCGGTCCAGGGTGATCACCCGGACCCGTTCGACGTCCTCGATCCGCAGCACGGTGGCTCCTCTGGCTCGGGCGGTGGGCGGTGGCCCGGGATGATCGCACGTCGGTTGACCCGCCCCCGCACCGACACTAGGTTCGTGCTCGCATCTCACGATGGTCGCTGAAATACGAGCACCCCACTCGCTCGGCGATGATGCGCCACCAACGAGTCGGCCGGCAGCCGCGCGCACCGGCCGGGAACCGAGGGACCATGCAGCTCGACGACCCCCGCCTCGACTGGCTCGTCTCGGTCGACGACCACGTCATCGAACCCGCCCACGTGTGGGTCGACCGCCTCCCGGCGAAGTACCGCGACATCGGCCCCCGGCTCCTCGACGACGACGCCTGGAGCTACGAGGGGAAGCGCCTCCCCACCTCGGGCCTCTCGGTCACCCGGGGCAAGCGCAAGGAGGAGTTCACGCCCGCGCCGGTGAGCTACTCCGAGATGCACCCCGCGGCCTACGACCCGATCGCCCGCGTCGCCGACATGGACCGGGCCGGGATCCTGGGCTCACTCAACTTCCCGTCGCTCCCCCGCTTCTGCGGGCAGCTCTTCTACGAGGCCGACGACAAGGAGCTCGCCCACCTCTGCATCCAGGCCTACAACGACTGGATGATCGACGAGTGGTGCGCGGCCGCACCCGGCCGCTTCATCCCGCTGATCATCATCCCGCTCTGGGACCCGACCGCGGCGGCGAAGGAGATGGAACGCTGCGCGGCGAAGGGCGCGACGTCGTTCGCGTTCTCCGAGAACCCCGAGCCGCTCGGCCTCCCCACCATCCACGACCCCAACCGCTACTGGGACCCGGTGATGGCCGCGGCCAACGACCTCGGCATGGTCGTGTCGATGCACGTGGGGTCGTCGTCGACGATGCCGGTGATCTCGAAGGACGCGCCGGGCCTCGCCAACCTCACCTTCGGCGCCATCCGCGCGGCGGGCACGATGCTCGCCTGGCTGTTCTCCGACATGTTCGAACGCTTCCCCGATCTGAAGATCGCGCTGTCCGAGGGGAACATCGGCTGGATGCCGTACTTCATCGAGCGGGCCGAGCAGGTCATCGACAAGCAGCGGCACTGGGCGAAGCAGATGTCGACGTCGTTCTACAACAACGAGGTGCAGACCGAGCAGGTGATGGCCGACCTCGACACGCTCGACGTGCGCGAGACGATCCGGAAGCACATTTTCGGCTGCTTCATCGAGGAGTCGTCGGGGCTGCGGTCGCTCGACATCATCGGCGAGGACAACGTGATGTGCGAGACCGACTACCCGCACAGCGACACCACCTGGCCCGACTGCATCGGCGTGGCCCGCAAGCTGCTCGACGACGCCGGCCTCCCGGCCGACACGCAGTACAAGATCCTCCGGGGCAACGCCGAGAAGCTCTACCGCTTCACCCCGGCCGAGCCGCCCGTCACCCCATGAGTGAGGCGACCGAGCGACCCGAGGGCACGAGCGCCACACCCGTCCCCAGCCCGTCGGTGCCCATGTTCGACGGCGTGCGGGTGGTGGAGCTGGCCCAGTTCGTGTTCGTGCCGGTGACCGGCGCGTTGCTCGCCGACTGGGGTGCCGACGTGATCAAGATCGAGCACCCGGTGACCGGCGACGGCTACCGCGGCCTCGTCACCCAGGGCATCGGCGCATCGGCCGGCTCGGTCAACGTGTCGTGGGAGATGGCCAACCGGGGCAAGCGCAGTGTGGGCCTCGACCTCAAGACCGAGACCGGTCGGGAGATCCTCCTCGACCTGCTCCGCACCGCCGACGTGTTCCTCACGAACATGCTCCCGTCGAGCCTCGATCGCCTCGACCTGGGCGTCGACGCGCTGCGAGAGGTCAACCCGTCGCTCGTGTACGCGCGCGGCCATGGCTACGGCGCGCGCGGGCCCGACGCCGACAAGCCCGCGTACGACGCCACTGCGTTCTGGGCCCGCGGTGGCCTGGGCGACACGCTCACGCCGATCGGGCTCGACGAGCCGATCACGCAGCGCGGGGCGCTCGGCGACCGCAACGGCGCGGTGCAGCTCGCGTTCGGCATCGCCGCCGCACTGTTCCGCAAGGAACGCACCGGCGAGGGGTCGGTGGTCGACGTGTCGCTCCTCGCCACCGCGATGTGGATGCTCGCCTCCGACGTGATGTCGGCCCAGCAGGGCACGTTCCAGAAGGCCCGGCTCGCCGATCCCGGGTCGCGCTACCCCGCCCCCAACCCGCTCACCGCCAGCTACCGCTGCGCCGACGGCCGCTTCGTGTCGCTGTGCTTCCTCCAGCCCGATCGCTACTGGGCCGACCTGTGCCGGGCGGTCGGTCGACCGGGCCTCGCCGACGACCCCCGGTTCGTCGACATCCGGGTGCGGGCCGAGCACAAGGAGGAGTGCATGGCGCTGCTCGACGAGATCTTCGGCTCCCGCACGCTGGCCGAGTGGCGGGAGGCCTTCGCCGACGAGCGGTTCCCGTGGGAGCCGTTCCAGGCGGTCACCGAGATGGCCGACGACCGCCAGGTGGTGGCCAACGGCTACCTCGGCACCGTCGCCGACGGCGAGGTGTCGTTCGTGCTCCCCACCGGTGCAGTGCAGTTCGACGAGCAACCGACGACGCTGCGGCGCGCTCCCGAGCACGGCCAGCACACCGACGAGGTGCTCCAGGAGCTGGGCTACGACTGGGACCGGATCGTCGAGCTCAAGCTCGGCGACGTCGTCAACTAGAGGAGCCGTTCGACACGATGGCAGGGAAACTGCAGGACAAGACGGTGCTCATCACCGGCGCGGGCTCGGGCGTGGGCCGGGCCTCGGCGCTGCGGTTCGCCGAGGAGGGCGCCCGCGTCCTCGTCGCCGACGTGATGGACGACTGGGCCGCCGAGACCGTTCGTCTCGTCAACGAGGCCGACGGCACCGCGATCGCCCAGCACTGCGACGTGACGGTGGAGGCCGACGTCGCCGCCGCCGTCGACGCGGCGGTCGCGCACTTCGGCCGGCTCGACGTGATGTTCAACAACGTCGGCGTCACCGGGATGACCCGCCCCGGTGCGATGTTCGAGGACGCCACCGAGGCCGACTTCGA
The DNA here is from genome assembly GCA_016870595.1 of Actinomycetota bacterium. Taxonomy (GTDB): domain Bacteria; phylum Actinomycetota; class Acidimicrobiia; order IMCC26256; family PALSA-555; genus CAIUKV01. Next base: position 3,385 of record VGBI01000062.1, on the reverse strand, counting down.
GCGGCTCACCACCATCAACTTCAAGGGCGTGTTCTTCGGTTGCAAGCACGCCGTGATCCGGTTCAAGGCCCAGGGCGACGGCGGCGTGATCGTCAACACCGGGTCGGTGGCCGGGATGGTCGGCTTCGGCAGCGTGGTCTACGGCGCGACCAAGGGCGCCGTGAACCAGATCACCAAGGGCCTGGCCATCGAGTGCGCACCGTTCGACATCCGGGTGAACGCGATCTGCCCGGGCACGATGCCGCTGACGAACTTCATCATGGCCGACCCCGACAAGCCGTTCACCGTGCCATCCGACGAGCGCCTGGAGTTCGCGAAGACGTTCCAGCCCAACGGCCGCTACATCACCGCCGAGGACTGCGCGGCCGCCGCGCTGTTCCTCGCGTCGGACGACGCGTACAACATCACCGGCGTACTCCTGCCCGTCGACGGCGGGTACGTCGCCAAGTAGACCGACCCGCCACCACCCGACCACCACCGCCACGACCACCACTGCCCGAGGGGGACCCGCCATGACCGACTACGTCCAGCCCGACCTGTCGATGTTCGGCGACGCGCACGTCGAAAAGTACCTTGCGACCGACGGCGAGATCGGATACGAGTGGAACGGCGCGCCGTGCCTGCTGCTCACCACCGTGGGCCACAAGACCGGCAAGGAGCGCACGGTCCCGCTCATCTTCGGGCCCGACGGCGACCGCCAGATCCTCATTGCGTCCAAGGGCGGCGCGCCCGATCACCCGCACTGGTACAAGAACCTGGCGGCCAACCCCACCGTGCAGGTGCAGATCAAGGACGACCGGTTCACCGCCACCGCCCGCACCGTGGAGGACCCCGACGAGCGGGCGGCCTGCTGGGCGATCGCGACCTCGGTGTGGCCGAACTACGACGAGTACGTGACGCGCACCGACCGGGTCATCCCCGTCGTGGTCCTCGGGCGGAGCTGACCCGTGACCACCGAGCGCCTGCGGCTCGACCCGGCCCGCATCCGCGAGCTGTTCGACCTGCGCAGCCACGTCTACGACCGGATGGGCGGGTCGTTCGAGGAGGACCCGTACCCCGCGTTCCACCGGCTGCGCGAGACCGGCCCGGTGCACCCGGGCACGCCCGGGCGACTCATCGGCTTCCAGGGTACGGAGTTCTTCCACGGGCTCCCAGAGCCCGACCGCGAGCACTTCTCGGTGTTCGACTTCGAGACGTGCGACGCGATCGTGCGCAACCCCGAGGTCTTCCGCATGGCGCCGCCCGACCCCGACGAGGGCGAGCGGCTCCTGCACAAGACCAGCATCCTGTACATGGACGGCGACCGGCATCGACGCTACCGCGCGCTCGTGCAGCCGTCGTTCGTGCCCGGCAAGGCCCAGTGGTGGATCCGCAGCTGGATCGAGACCACCGTGCACGCGCTGATCGACAACATCGAGTCCGCCGGCACGGCCGACCTCAACGTCGACTTCTGCGCGGCCATCCCGCTGCTCACCATCTGCGGGAGCATGGGCGTGTCGGTGGAGGACGCGCTCGACATCCGCGAGTCGGTGACCTCCGGCGGCCAGGCCGTCGACCGGTTCATGCAGATCGTGCACCCGATCGTGGCGGCCCGGCGCAGCCGGCCGGCCGACGATCTCATCAGCGTGCTCGTACAGGCCGAGCTCACCGAGGGCGGCGAGACGCACACGCTCTCCGACCCCGAGATCCTCTCGTTCGCCTATCTGCTGATGGCCGCGGGCTCGGGCACCACCTGGAAGCAGATGGGGATCACCCTCACCGCGCTGCTCGACCGGCCCGAGCTCACCGACGCAGTGCGGGCCGACCGGTCGCTGCTCCCGGCGGTAGTCGAGGAGGGGGTCCGCTGGATGCCCACCGACCCGGTGTTCTCCCGCTTTTTGTGGGAGGAGACCACGATCCACGGCGTGACCATGCCCGTGGGATCGGTCACCCATCAGTGCTACGCCGCAGCCAACCGCGACCCGGCCCGCTGGGACGACCCCGACACGTTCGACCCGCGCCGGACCCCGCGCACGCACTTGGCGTTCGGGAGTGGTCCGCACGTCTGCGTGGGGATGCACGTGGCCCGGGCCGAGATCAACACCGGCGTGGGTGCGCTGCTCGACCGCCTGCCGGGACTGCGCCGCAACCCCGACGCCGAGTCGGGCCGGATCATCGGGATGTATGAGCGCGGCCCCACCGCGGTGCCCGCAGTGTGGGACGCGTGAGCGCGCACTGATGGCCGAGTCCAAGGGCTACGACCCCGGCGCGTTCGCCAAGGCGAAGGAGCGGCGGGCGATCGTTGCGATCGTGAACGAGGCTCCGTCGCTGCGCCGGCCCGGCCGGTTCCACGTCTCGCCGGTGATCGACGCGAGTCGTGAGGCCAGGGCTCCTGCGGCGGCGCCGAGCTCGGCGACTACTCGTTGGGGATCCTGTTCGTCGTAGCGGTCGTCGGTCGCCGACGCGTCCTGACCCCAGTTCGGGACCTGCGGATCGCCATGCGTCTGCATGAGCTCGATCCGCTGATCGGAGCGCCGATAGACGTCGCGGACGTGGCATGCGTACTCGAGCGACGACCACATGGAGGGGTTGGGCCGACCCGCGCGGATCCTCCCGTCGGCGAGCAATCGCTCCCAGGTGGTCGTGTTGTCGACGACGAGCGCGGAAACGGACTTGGCCGGGCACGTGCTGGCGTCGAAGCCGCAGTCCGGGCAGGGCCGGTCGAGGACCCAGGTCCAGCTCTTGTCGTCGGGCACGATTACGAGGTGATCCTGACATCGAACTGCGCGCCCAGGTCAGCGATTTCGACCCCCGAGCCGCACGAAGGTCCCGGGTACGGTCCCGGCATGATTACCGCAGACCCCGGCCCCCGTTCCGACGAGCTCTTCGACGCCGGGATGGACTTCCTCGGGTCGATCGTGGCCCGCCTCGAGCCCGACGACTGGGACCACCCCAGCCCCAACGCCAGGTGGACCGCCCGCAACACCCTCGGCCACCTGGGGACGTCGATGCAGATGGGCATCAGCCTGCTCCGGGGCGAGCAGCCCACGTGGCCCGACGCCGAGCGTCCGGGCGACCTCGTGGAGGGCGACCCCGTCGACTGGTGGGGCACCATCGCCGGCGAGGCCACGGCGGCCCTCGAGGGCGCCGACCTCGCACTGGTGATAGACACCCCCATGGGCCCGCGCACCGTGGCCGACCGCCTGGCCTTCCCCGCGATCGACCTCTACGTGCACGGCTGGGACATCGCCGCCGCGGCCGGCCTCGCCGTGGAGATCCCCGAGCCGGTGATCGCCTTTGCCCACTCGTACATCGACCCGTTCCCCGAGGAGATGGTGCGGGGCGACACGGGCGCGTTCGCCCCGGAGGTCGCCCCGCGGGAAGACGCCACCCCCACCGAGGCGTT
>VGBI01000061.1 GCA_016870595.1 Actinomycetota bacterium | reverse complement strand
GATCGCGCCGATCGCGATGGAGGATGGGTTGCGGTTCGCGATCCGTGAGGGTGGTCGGACCGTGGGTGCGGGTCAGGTCACCAAGATCCTCAAGTAACCCACGAGCGCAGGATTCGGAGACGGGACGAACCATGGCAGACGCGAAGGGTCAGAAGATCCGGATCCGCCTCAAGGCGTACGACCACGAGATCATCGACCAGTCCACGAAGAAGATCGTGGAGACGGTCGTGCGGACCCAGGCCAAGGTCCGGGGTCCCGTACCCCTGCCCACCGAGATCCGGCGGTTCTGCGTGGTGCGCTCGCCCCACGTCGACAAGGACTCCCGGGAGCACTTCGAGATGCGCATCCACAAGCGCCTCCTCGACATCGTGGAGCCGACCGGCAAGACGGTGGAGTCGCTCCAGCGGCTCGACCTGCCCGCCGGCGTCGACATCGAGATCAAGATCCAGCAGGCCTGAACCGGGCCGCCTCCGACCCCGAGGCCCCAGGGGCCGAGTGGTCGGATCGGGACGGGAGCCGGTAGGCTTCCCTGTCGTCGTCACCCGAGCGCCGGCGGAGGCCCCGAGGGGCCACCGAGCGGAGCGGAGGTGGCATCCAGTCCGCCAATCGAAGTCTGCGCAGGCCCGTCGGCCCCGGTCGGAGGGGAACCACGCAGCACAACCAGGGGACGCTCCGTCGGCCACCGGGCCGGGGGAGCGTTCGCGTGAGGCACCGAGACGTCGTCCGGACCCACCCCGGTGGGCCCGGGAGAACAGGTGAGGAAGCTGACCCATGGCTGCGGTGAAGGGGATCCTCGGGCGAAAGCTCGGCATGACCCAGGTCTGGGACGCCGAGAACCGGGTCGTCCCGGTGACGGTGATCGAGGCCGGGCCTTGCCGCGTCGTCCAGCTCAAGACGCCGGAGCGTGACGGCTACTCGGCCGTGCAGATCGCCTTCGGGACCGTGAAGGAGCGCCGGCTGAGCAAGCCCGAGCTCGGGCACCTCCAGAAGAACGGGGCGGCGCCGAGCAAGCACCTCGCCGAGATCCGGGTCGACGACCTCTCGGCCTACGCGCTCGGCACCGTGATCAGCGCCGACGTCTTCGCCACCGGCGAGCGGGTCGACGTCACGGCCGTGTCCAAGGGCAAGGGCTTCTCCGGCGTCATGGTCCGCCACAACTTCAAGGGCCAGGGCGCCAGCCACGGCAACCACAAGAAGCACCGGGCCCCGGGCTCCATCGGGGCCTGCGCCACTCCCGCCCGGGTCTTCAAGGGCATGCGGATGGCCGGCCAGTACGGCAACGTCCGGACCACCACCCTCAACCTCGAGGTCGTCGAGGGCGACGCCGAGCGGGGCCTGCTGCTCGTCAAGGGCTCCGTGCCCGGCCCCAACGGCGGCGTGGTCTTCATCCGGAACGCGGCCAAGGGCCCGGCCGTGGCCGCTCCCGACTTCGGCGCCCGGGCCGCCGCCGCCCCCGAGCCGGTCGAGGCCGCGGCGTCCGACGACGGGGTCGAAGCCACCGTCGGCGACGCGGAAGGCGGTGCCGAATGAAGATCGACGTGACCACCGCGGCCGGCGCGTCCGCCGGATCGGTCGAGGTGCCCGAGGACCTCTTCGGCATCGAGCCGAACGGGCCGGTGATGCACCAGGTCGTCACGGCGCAGCTCGCCCACCGACGCGCCGGGACCCACTCCACCAAGACCCGGGCCGAGGTCGCCGGCGGCGGGGCCAAGCCCTGGCGCCAGAAGGGCACCGGCCGGGCCCGGCAGGGCTCCATCCGTGCGCCCCAGTGGCGCGGCGGTGGCGTCGCCCACGGCCCCAAGCCCCGGGACTACAGCCAGCGCACGCCCAAGAAGATGATCCGCCTGGCGCTGCGCTCGGCCCTCTCCGACCGGGCGTCGGAGGGTCGGGTCAAGGTCGTCGACGACTGGGGCATCGCCGAGCCCCGCACCAAGGCCGGCATCGCCGTCCTCGAGCAGCTGGGGCTGCGGCCGAAGGGGGAGCGGGTTCCCCGGGTCCTCCTCGTCCTCGCCCGGAGCGACGACGCGGCCTGGCGCTCGTTCCGCAACCTGGGCCGCTACGTCCAGATCGTGCTGCCCGAGGAGCTCAACGTCTACGACGTGCTCGTCAACGACTACGTCGTGTTCTCGAAGGCCACCCTGGACGAGGCCATCGCCCGCTACTCCTCGACGGCCGCCGACGTGACGGAGGTGGCGTCGTGAACGGTCGGGATCCGCGCGACGTGATCATCCGCCCGGTGGTCTCCGAGAAGTCCTACGCCGCGTACGACGGCAACGTCTACACCTTCGTCGTCGCCCCCGACGCCAACAAGGTGGAGATCCGCCAGGCGGTCGAGTCGATCTTCGACGTGCGGGTCACGAACGTGAACACGCTCAACCGCAACGGCAAGCGCAAGCGCAACCGCCGCAACGGGACCTTCGGGAAGCGGGCCGGCACCAAGCGGGCGATCGTCACCCTCGCCGAGGGCGACCGGATCGAGATCTTCGGGAGCTGACGGTGGCCATTCGCAAGCGCAAGCCCACGAGTCCCGGTCGACGGTTCCAGACCGTCTCCGACTTCTCCGACATCACGCGCGACCGCCCGGAGCGGTCGCTGACGAAGCCCAAGCCCAAGACCGGTGGCCGCAACGCCCACGGGCGGATGACCTCACGGCACCGCGGTGGTGGGCACAAGCAGAAGTACCGGGTCATCGACTTCAAGCGCGACAAGGACGGGGTCCCGGCCAAGGTCGCGGCGATCGAGTACGACCCGAACCGCAACGCCCGCATCGCGCTCCTCCACTACCGCGACGGCGAGAAGCGCTACATCCTCGCCCCGGCGCTGATCGAGGTCGGCGACATGCTGCAGAGCGGGCACGGCTCGGAGATCCGGCCCGGCAACGCCCTGCCGTTGCGCTACATCCCGGTCGGGACCGTGGTGCACAACGTCGAGATGAAGCCGGGTGCGGGCGGGAAGATGGGCCGGGGCGCCGGAGCGGCGATCCAGCTCGTCGCCAAGGAGGGCCAGTTCGCCACCCTGCGGCTCCCGTCCACCGAGATGCGCCGGGTGCCCATCGACTGCCGGGCCACCGTCGGCGCCGTGGGCAACGCCGAGGCGGCACTGGTCAAGATCGGCAAGGCCGGCCGGGCCCGGTGGCAGGGCAAGCGCCCCCACGTCCGGGGTGTGGCCATGAACCCGGTCGACCACCCCCTCGGTGGTGGTGAAGGCAAGAGCTCGGGTGGACGCCACCCGGTGTCGCCGTGGGGCAAGCCCGAAGGGCGGACCCGCAAGAAGGGCAAGAAGTCCGACGAGATGATCGTGCGCCGCCGCCGTACCCGCGGCAGCCGGAGGTAACTGGGATGCCGCGGAGTCTGAAGAAGGGCCCGTTCGTCGACGACCACCTGGCCAAGAAGGTGGACGCGCAGAACGCCGCCGGGGAGCGCAAGGTCATCAAGACCTGGTCGCGCCGATCCACCGTCACCCCGGACATGGTCGGCCACACCATCGCCGTCCACGACGGGCGCAAGCACGTGCCCGTGTACATCAGCGAGGCGATGGTCGGGCACAAGCTCGGCGAGTTCGCCCCCACGCGGACGTTCAAGTACCACGCGGGCCAGGAGAGGTCGTCCCGGCGATGAGCAGCACCGGCACCGCCGCCCGCCTCCGCTACGTCCGCACCTCCGCCCCGAAGGTGCGCCAGGTGCTCCAGCTCATCCAGGGCCAGGACATCGAGACTGCGCGCGCCACCCTCGCCCTCTGCGAGAAGGGCATCGCCGACGACCTGGCCAAGCTGCTCGACTCGGCCGTGGCCAACGCCGAGCACAACGACCAGATCCCCGCCGACGACCTCTTCGTGAGCCGGGCGTTCGCCGACGAGGGTCCCACCGGGAAGCGCTTCCGGCCCCGGGCCCGGGGTCGGGGCACCCGCATCCGCAAGCGCACGAGCCACATCACGATCGTGGTCGCCCGCTTCGACGACGACGAGCTGGAGCGCCGCCGCCAGAAGGCGCTCGCCGCCGGCCCCGGGCGGGGTCGCCCGACCCGTCGGCCCCGGCGCCCCCGCCGGGAGCGGGCCGCCGCGCACGACGAGGTGGTCGACGCCCCCGATCCGGTGGCCGAGGCCTCGGCCGCGGACGACCCCGGGAAGCAGGACTGACATGGGCCAGAAGGTCAACCCCTACGGGTTCCGCCTCGGCGTCACCACCGACTGGAAGTCGCGGTGGTTCGCCGACGGGCAGGAGTACAAGGACAGCCTCATCGAGGACTGGCGCATCCGGGACTACCTCCGGCGCCAGCTCCCCCACGCCGCGGTGAGCCGGGTGGAGATCGAGCGCACCCGCGACCGGCTGCGGGTCGACGTCTACACCGCCCGCCCCGGCATCGTCATCGGCCGCCGCGGCGCCGAGGCCGACCGGCTCCGGGCCGGGCTCCTCAAGATCACCGGCAACCCCAAGGTCCACTTCAACATCCAGGAGATCAAGCAGCCCGAGCTCGACGCCACCCTGATCGCCCAGGGTGTGGCCGACCAGCTCGCCGGCCGGGTGTCGTTCCGGCGGGCGATGAAGCGGGCCGTCCAGACGGCGATGAAGGCCGGGGCCCAGGGGATCCGGGTCCAGTGCGGCGGCCGCCTCGGTGGCGCCGAGATGTCCCGGCGCGAGTGGTACCGCGAGGGCCGGGTGCCGCTGCACACGCTGCGGGCCGACATCGACTACGGCCAGGCCGAGGCCCGGACCACCTTCGGTCGCATCGGCGTGAAGGTCTGGATCTACAAGGGTGAGATCCTCCCGTACAAGTCGGCGGCCGAGGACAAGATCTCCCGGGAGGCGGCCATGGCCGTCGGGGAGGCCGCCGGGGCCCCGGCGAAGCGGCGGGTCGTCAGCGCCGGCGGTGGCCGTCGCCGGGCCGAGGACGCGGTCGAGGTGCCGGTCGAGTCGGCGTCCGACGAGCCGGTCGAGGACGCCACGCCCCTGGTGAAGGAGGCCGACCCCGAGCTCGAGCGTCTCCTCGCCGAGGAGGAGGAGATCGAGCGCCGGACCCGCCAGCATCACGAGGCGCCGAAGTTCCACGGCGACGAGGACTGAGGTCGACCGATGCTGATGCCGAGGAAGGTCCGCCACCGCAAGGTGCAGCGGGGCCGCATGACCGGGGCCGCCAAGGGCGGGACCAAGATCACCTTCGGGGACTTCGGGATCCAGGCGCTCGAGCCGGGGTGGATCACCAACCGTCAGATCGAGGCCGCCCGTATCGCCATGACCCGCTACATCCGACGGGGTGGGAAGGTCTGGATCAACATCTTCCCCGACAAGCCCATCACCCAAAAGCCCGCCGAGACCCGCATGGGGTCGGGGAAGGGCAACCCCGAGCGGTGGGTCGCGGTGGTCAAGCCCGGTCGGGTGATGTTCGAGCTGTCGGGGGTGCCCGAGGCGACCGCCCGCGAGGCCATGCGCCTCGCCCAGCACAAGCTGCCGATCAAGACCCGGTTCATCGTCCGCCAGGACGAGGGGTGAGCCCGATGACCGGCGCCCGAGTGACCCGCACCGCCTCCGGCGGCGAGGGGAGTTGAGGATCCGATGAAGGCGAGCGAGATCGCTGAGCTGAACGACGCCGAGCTGGTCCAGCAGCTGCGGACGTTCAAGGAAGAGCTGTTCAACCTGCGCTTCCAGAACGCCACCGGCCAGCTCGAGAACACGGCACGGATCCCGCAGGTCCGTCGGGCCATCGCCCGGTGCGAGACCCTGCTGCGGGCCCGGGAGATCGCGGCGGCCGAGGCCGCCGAGGAAGGGTGACCATGGCCGACGAGCAGGCGACCGAGCCTCGCCCCAACGGACGCAAGGTCCGTGAGGGGATCGTGGTCTCGGCGAAGATGGACAAGACGATCGTGGTCGCCGTGGTCGACCGCGTGCAGCACCGCCGCTACGGCAAGACGCTGCAGCGGACCAAGCGGCTGTACGCCCACGACGACGCCAACGACGCGCGCGAAGGCGACCGGGTCCGGGTGACCGAGACGCGGCCGGTCTCCAAGCAGAAGCGCTGGCGGGTCGTGGAAGTCCTCGAGCGGGCCCGGTGATCCGATGATCCAGCAGGAGAGCCGCCTCCGGGTGGCCGACAACTCCGGGGCCCGCGAGGTCCTGTGCATCAAGGTGCTGGGCGGCAGCCGCCGGCGCTACGCGGGCATCGGCGACGTCTTCGTGGCCACGGTCAAGGACGCCGTGCCCGGCGCCGCGGTGAAGAAGGGCGACGTCGTCAAGTGCGTCGTCGTGCGCACCAAGAAGGAGCGCCGCCGTCCCGACGGCAGCTACATCCGCTTCGACGAGAACGCTGCGGTGCTCATCAACGACCAGATGCAGCCCCGGGGGACGCGCATCTTCGGCCCGGTGGGCCGGGAGCTGCGCGACCGGAAGTTCATGCGCATCGTGTCCCTCGCTCCGGAGGTGATCTGACCGTGAAGCTCAAGAAGGGCGACAAGGTCCAGGTGATCGCAGGCAAGGACGTCGGCAAGCAGGGTGAGGTCACCCGCGTCCTGCGCGAGCGCAACATGGTGATTGTCGAGGGTGTGAACGTCGCCAAGCGGCACCAGAAGGCCACCAAGGCCACGATGCAGGGCGGGATCATCGACAAGGACATGCCGGTCCACGTCTCCAACGTCGCCGTGGTGTGCGGCAGCTGTGGGCCGACCCGCGTGGGGTACCGCCTCGCCGGCAGCGACAAGGTCCGGGTCTGCCGCAAGTGCGGGACGGAGCTGTGATGCCGATCGCGACCGGACCCCGCCTCAAGGCGAAGTACGAGACCGAGCTGCGCCCCGCGCTGCGCGAGGAGCTCGGCCTCGGCAACGTGATGGAAGTGCCCCGGCTGGTCAAGATCGTCTGCAACTGCGGGGTCGGTCGTGCCACCCAGCAGGCGTCCCTGCTCGACGGTGCGGTCACCGACCTGACCCTGATCACCGGGCAGAAGCCCCTCGTCACCAAGGCGAAGAAGTCGATCGCCGGCTTCAAGCTGCGGGAGGGCAACGCGATCGGGGCCAAGGTCACCCTGCGGGGGGCCCGGATGTGGGAGTTCTACGACCGCCTCGTGAGCGTGGCGATCCCCCGCGTCCGTGACTTCCGGGGACTCGACCCGCGGTCCTTCGACGGCCGGGGCAACTACACGTTCGGGGTGACCGAGCAGCTGATCTTCCCCGAGATCGACTACGACAAGATCGATACGGTCCGCGGCATGGACGTGACGATCGTGACGACGGCGGAGACCGACGAACAGGGACGTGCGCTGCTCCGTGCGCTCGGCTTCCCGTTCCGTCGCGACAACCAGTAGGGGTATTCGATGGCCAAGAAGGCACTGATCCAGAAGCAGCAGAGCGCTCCGAAGTTCAAGGTGCGCGAGTACACGCGGTGTCGCCGGTGCGGTCGGCCCCGGTCGGTCTACCGGAAGTTCGGTCTGTGCCGGGTGTGCTTCCGGGAGATGGCGCACGCCGGGGAGATCCCGGGCGTGACCAAGGCCTCGTGGTGAGAGGGGTCCGTCGATGACCATGACCGATCCGATCGCCGACATGCTGACCCGGCTGCGCAACGCCAACACGGCGTTCCACGACGACGTCGTGATGCCCAGCTCCAAGGTCAAGGAGGCCCTGGCCAAGATCCTCGTGAGCGAGGGCTACGTCGAGGGCTACGCCGTGGAGCAGGACCCCGCCCGCCCGTCGCCCCGTCTGCGCATCACGCTCAAGTACACCCCCGAGCGGAAGCGGACGATCTCGGGCCTGCGTCGGGTGTCGAAGCCGGGCCTGCGCGTCTACTCCAAGTCCACCGACGTCCCGCGTGTGCTCGGGGGCATGGGGATCGCCATCCTGTCGACCAACCAGGGGCTCATGACCGACCGTGAGGCGCGGCAGCGCCGGGTCGGCGGTGAGATCCTCTGCCACGTCTGGTAGGCCGAGATGTCGCGAATCGGCAAGCAGCCCATCCCCGTCCCCGCCGGCGTCGAGGTCTCCATCGACGCGGGCCGGGTGGTCGTGAAGGGACCCAACGGCACGCTCGAGCACCGGGTGCCCGACGCCATCACCGTCGCTCGCGACGGTGATGTCCTCGTGGTCACCCGGCCCGACGACGAGCGGATGCACCGCTCGCTGCACGGGCTCACCCGCACCCTGGTGTCGAACATGGTCACCGGGGTCTCCCAGGGCTTCACCCGCGACCTCGACATCGTCGGCGTCGGCTACCGGGTCCTGGCCCAGGGGCCGACCAAGATCGAGCTCCAGCTCGGCTACTCGCACCCGGTGTTCGTGGAGGCGCCCGACGGCGTCACCTTCGAGGTGCCCCAGCCCACCCGCATCACCGTGAAGGGCGCCGACAAGCAGCTCGTCGGCCAGGTCGCGGCCGACATCCGCAAGCTCCGCAAGCCCGAGCCCTACAAGGGCAAGGGGATCCGCTACTCCGACGAGCGCGTCCTGCGCAAGGCGGGCAAGTCGGCGAAGTGACGAGGAACCCGCGATGACACTCCACAAGGTCGAAGCCCGCGAGCGCCGGCACCGCCGGGTCCGCAAGAAGGTCCGGGGCACCGCAGCGCGGCCGCGGCTCGCGGTGTTCCGCTCCAACAAGCACATCTACGCCCAGCTGATCGACGACGTCGCCGGGGTCACCCTGGCGTCGGCGTCGACCACCGAGAAGGGCCTGTCCGGCTCGGGGGCCACGGTCGCCGCCGCGACCGGCGTCGGCGCCCGGCTCGGTGAGCGGGCCACCGCCGCCGGGATCACCACCGCGGTATTCGACCGGGGCGGGTTCCGCTACCACGGACGGGTCGCGGCGGTCGCCGACGCAGCCCGGGCCGCCGGGCTCGAGTTCTGAGCACCCGGCGCGACGAGCAGACGAGACGAGGACACTGACATGGCTGACGGACAGCTCGAAGAGCGGGTCATCTCGATCAACCGGGTCGCCAAGGTGGTCAAGGGTGGTCGTCGCTTCTCCTTCACCGCACTGGTGGTGGTGGGCGACGGCGACGGCAACGTCGGGCTCGGCTACGGCAAGGCCAAGGAGGTGCCCGCCGCCATCCAGAAGGGGATGGAGGAGGCCCGCAAGAACCTCTTCGCCGTGCCCCTCGCCGGTTCGACCATCACCCACCAGATCATCGGCGAGCACGACGCCGCCCGGGTGCTGCTGAAGCCGGCCGCCCCCGGTACCGGGGTCATCGCCGGCGGTGCGGCCCGGGCGATCCTCGAGGCCGCCGGCGTGCACGACGTGCTCGCAAAGTCGCTCGGCTCGACCAACGCCATCAACGTCTCGCGGGCCACCATCGACGGCCTGCGCTCGCTGCGGCGCCCCGAGGAGGTCGCGGCCCTGCGGGGCAAGTCCCCCGAGGAGGTCGCCACCGGCGGCATGCTGCGCGCGTACAACGAGCGTAAGGCCGCCGCACGGCACGGCGCTCCGGTGGAGGTGGCGTGACCATGGCCGGCACCGTGCGTGTCACCCTGGTCCGGTCCCGCATCGGCATCAAGCCGAAGCAGCGGGGCACGCTGCGCGCCCTCGGGCTGCGCCGCATCGACCAGACCGTGGAGCTGCCCGACCGCCCCGAGATCCGCGGCATGATCGCCAAGGTGCCGCATCTCGTCCGGGTCGACGAGGCCTGAGCGAGTCCGACGCGTCGCGAGAGGGAATCCGATGACGATCAAGATCCACGACCTGAAGCCGGCCCCGGGCTCCCGCCGCGACGCCAAGCGCGTCGGGCGGGGCATCGCGGGCAAGCGCGGCAAGACCGCCGGGCGGGGCACGAAGGGCCAGGGAGCCCGCAACAACGTCCCGCCGGGCTTCGAGGGCGGCCAGACCCCCCTGCACCGGCGGGTCCCGAAGGGCAAGGGCTTCCGCAACCCCTTCCGGGTCGAGTACCACGTGGTCAACCTCGACACCCTGGAGGGGTTCCCCGCCGGGTCGACGGTCGATCCCGACTCCCTGCGGGCCCGGGGGCTCGTGGCCAAGCGTGGGCTGGTCAAGGTGCTGGGTCGGGGCGAGGTGGGCGCTGCGCTCACCGTGCGCGCCCACGCCTTCTCGCAGTCGGCCCGGGACGCCATCACCGCGGCGGGGGGCACCGTCGAGGTGATCCCGGCGCCGTGGGGTGACCGCCGACCGCCGGCGGGCTCGAACAACGCACTGACCAACCGCTGAGGCCCTGGACCACGGAGCCCGGGCTCCGCGGCCGGACCGGTGCCGCCGGGCATCGGGTAGGCTCATTGTCCCCATCGACCCGGGAAACCCGCTGGAGCTGCACGCGCCATGCTGTCCCGCCTCCGGAACATGTTCCGGGCCCCCGACCTCCGGAACAAGATCCTTTTCACGATCCTGATCATCGCGATCTACCGGGTCGGCGCGCACCTGCCCGTGCCGTACGTGGACTTCTCCGCGATCAAGGATCTGCAGAACAACGCCGAGCAGACCGGCGGCGTCGTGGGCCTGCTCGACCTCTTCGCCGGTGGTGCGATCACCAACGTGGCGATCTTCTTCCTCGGGATCATGCCGTACATCACGGCATCGATCATCATGCAGCTCCTCGGGGTCGTGATCCCGAAGCTCGAGCAGTGGCGCCAGGAGGGCCAGGTCGGGCAGAAGAAGATCACCCAGTGGACCCGCTACCTGACCATCGGCCTGGCCATCCTCCAGTCCACCGGGTTCGCCTTCGCGTTGCACAACGGGAACAGCGCCCTCGGGTTCTCGGGCTTCGAGGGCCGCGATCTCATCCCCGACTGGTCGCTCGGCGTCGCCCTGACCATCATCCTCACCTGGACGGCCGGCACCGCACTGGTGATGTGGCTGGCCGAGCTCATCACCCAGCGGGGGATCGGCAACGGCATGTCGATCCTCATCTTTGCCTCGGTGGTGTCTCGCCTCCCTGCCCAGGGCGGCGCGCTCTGGGCCGAGGGCTCCCGGGCCCAGTTCGTCGTGATCCTGCTGATCGGCCTGGCGATGATCGTGGGGATCGTGTTCGTGGAGTCGGGGCAGCGCCGGATCCCGGTCCAGTTCGCCAAGCGCGTCGTCGGCCGCCGCATGTACGGCGGCCAGAGCACCTACATCCCGCTGAAGGTCAACCAGTCGGGTGTCATCCCGGTGATCTTCGCGAGCTCGATCCTGGCCTTCCCCGCCCTCATCGCCTCGGCGCTCGGGAACAGCGCCACCGGGGTCCAGGAATGGATCAACTCGAACCTGGTGGAGGGCCAGGGGTGGTTCTACATCACCTTCTACACCCTCTTGATCATCTTCTTCTCGTACTTCTACACCGCCATTGCCTTCAATCCGCAGCAACAGGCCGACATCATCCGCAAGCAGGGCGGCTTCATCCCGGGGATCCGACCCGGACCCCCCACCGAGCGCTATCTCGCCAAGGTGCTGAACCGGATCACCCTGCCCGGCTCCCTGTTCCTCGCCGTGATCGCCATCACCCCGCTCCTCGTCTTTGCGCTCTGGGACATCAGCCAGTTCCCCTTCGGCGGGACGTCGCTGCTGATCACGGTCGGGGTCGCCCTCGAGACCATGAAGCAGATCGACAGCCAGCTCATGATGCGCAACTACGAGGGGTTCCTGAGCTGAGGGCGCAGTCGTGACCGTTCGAGGCCCGCGGGTCGTGCTCCTCGGGAAGCAGGGTGCCGGCAAGGGCACCCAGGTGACCCGGGTCGCCGAGCACTACGCGGTGGCCCACCTCGCCACCGGCGATCTCTTCCGCGCCGCCGCCCGCGACGGCACGCCGCTCGGGGTGAAGGCCCGGCGCTACATCGACCGGGGCGAGCTCGTCCCCGACGACATCGTGATCGGCGTCGTGCGCGAGTTCCTCACCGACCACGACGGTGCGCTCGCCGCCTCCGGCTTCGTCCTCGACGGCTTCCCCCGCACCCGCGTGCAGGCCGAGGAGCTCGACGTGTCCCTGGGGGACGAACGGCTGGACATCGTCGTGAACCTCGACGTCCCCACCGAGGTGGTCCTGGCCCGGATCGCGGGCCGTCGGGTCTGCGTGCAGTGCGGGGCCACCTACCACGTCGACCACTCGCCCCGGGACCCGTGGTGGTGCGATCACTGCGGGGGCCACGTGCTCCAGCGTGACGACGACCAGGAAGACTCCGTGATGCGGCGGCTCGAGCTCTACGAGATCCAGACGCTCCCGGTGATTCAGTATTACCGGCGGTCGGGCAAGCTGGTCAGCGTGAACGGCGAGGCCGACAGCGAGTCGGTGTTCACGGCGGTCATCACCGCCATCGACGCTCGACGGGAGGCCCCGGAATGATCACCCGCAAGAACCGCGACCAGATCGCCCTGATGCGACGGGCGGGCAAGGTCGTCGCCGAGATGCACGAGAAGTGCTCCGAGATGGCCAAGCCCGGCGCCACCACCCTCGACATCGACCGCGTGGCCCGGGAGGTCATCGAGCGCCGTGGGGCCCGGTCGAACTTCCTCGGCTACCGGGGCTTCCCGGCGGTGGTGTGCACATCCCCGAACGACGTCATCGTGCACGGGATCCCGTCCGACACGGTGGTGCTCGAGGAGGGCGACATCTTGTCCATCGACTGCGGGGCGATCATCGAGGGCTGGCACGCCGACGCCGCCGTGACCGTCCCGATCGGGCTGATCGATGCCGAGTCGCAGCGGCTGATCGACGTCACCCGGGAGTCCCTCTGGGCGGCCATCGACCAGGTCGTGGCGGGCAACCGGCTCGGCGACATCGGGGCCGCCGTGGAGGGCCGGGCCGAGGCGGCCGGCTTCACCGTGGTCCGGGAGTACGTGGGCCACGGCATCGGCACGGCCATGCACGAGGAGCCCCAGGTCCCCAACTACGGCCCGGCCGGGAGGGGCTTCAAGCTCCGGGAGGGGATCGTCCTGGCGATCGAGCCCATGGTCAACGCCGGGGGCCCCGAGACCGAGGTCCTCGACGACGGGTGGACCGTGGTCACCCGGGACGGCCGCCGTTCGGCCCACTTCGAGCACACCATCGCGGTGACCGAGGCCGGGCCCGAGGTCCTGACCCTGCCCTGAGGTCCCCTGCGGATCGGCCCTCCGGGGGCCCGGGCCCGTTCGATTTCCACCTACCGGAGGGTTCATGTAGCCTTTCCGTTCGGCCCGAAGGCCGGCGGCGCCCCCTGCGGGGAGGCAGCCACCGGCCCCGGTCCGTTCCCCGGCGGGACTCCGCCGGACGGAATCCCCGAAGCAGCGGCGCGCGCCTCAGCACGCCGCATCCCGTAGGTGGTGAGCGAGCCCTGGCGAAGCCCAAGGACGACACGATCCTGGTCGAGGGAACCGTGGTCGAGCCGTTGCCGAACGCCATGTTCCGCGTCGAGCTTGAGAACGGCCACAAGGTCCTCGCCCACATCTCCGGGAAGATGCGGATGCACTACATCCGGATCCTGCCCGGGGACCGCGTCCAGGTGGAGCTGACCCCCTACGACCTCAGTCGTGGTCGCATCACGTACCGCTACAAGTAGTCCCGTACAAGCAGTCCCGCCCGGCCGACTCGAGATCGAGAAGTCATGAAGGTCCGTCCGTCCGTGAAGAAGATGTGCGAGAAGTGCAAGGTGATCCGCCGGCACGGCCGGGTCCGGGTCATCTGCGAGAACCCGCGCCACAAGCAGCGGCAAGGCTGAGAGGACCGATGGCTCGTATCGCCGGCGTCGACATCCCGCGAGAGAAGCGGCTCGAGATCTCGTTGACCTACATCTTCGGGATCGGCCGGTCGACGTCGCAGTTGATCTGCGACCAGACCAACCTGCCCCGCGACACCCGCGTCCGTGATCTCACCGAGGACGAGGTGGCCCGCCTGCGGGCCTTCATCGACGCGAACCTCAAGGTCGAGGGTGACCTCCGACGTGAGGTCGCGGCGAACATCAAGCGCAAGATGGAGATCGGGACGTACCAGGGCCTCCGGCACCGCCGGGGCCTGCCCGTCCGCGGTCAGCGCACCCGTACCAACGCTCGCACCCGGAAGGGACCGAAGAAGACGGTCGCCGGGAAGAAGCGGGCTCGGAAGTAAGACGACCGGAGCAGGGACATGGCCAAGCCGTCCGCAGGGGGACGTCGACCGAAGCGTCGCGAGCGCAAGAACATCGCCTACGGCATCGCGCACATCAAGTCGTCGTTCAACAACACGATCATCACCATCACCGACCAGCAGGGCAACACCATCGCCTGGGCGTCGGCGGGCAACGTGGGCTTCAAGGGCTCGCGCAAGAGCACGCCCTTCGCGGCCCAGCTCGCGGCCGAGACCGTCGCCCGCCGGGCCATGGAGCACGGGGTCCGCAAGGTCGATGTGATGGTCAAGGGCCCGGGCTCGGGTCGTGAGACCGCCATCCGCACGATCCAGAACACCGGGATCGAAGTGGTCGGTATCAAGGACGTCACCCCGATCCCCCACAACGGCTGCCGCCCCCCCAAGCGGCGTCGGGTCTGAGCGCAGGAGTCGACGATGGCCCGATACACCGAAGCCGTGTGCCGTCTGTGCCGCCGGGAGCGCATGAAGCTCTTCCTCAAGGGCGCCAAGTGCGACACCATGAAGTGCCCGATCGAGCGCAAGCCCTACCCGCCGGGTCAGCACGGACGGGGGCGGATCCGCGAGAGCGAGTACATGCTCCAGCTGCGCGAGAAGCAGAAGGCCCGCCGGATCTACGGCGTGCTCGAGAAGCAGTTCCGCAACCTCTACGCCGAGGCGAACCGCCAGACCGGCATCACCGGTGAGAACCTCCTCCGGATGCTCGAGCAACGGCTCGACAACGTGGTGTTCCGGGCCAATTTCGCGGCCAGCCGCAACCAGGCCCGTCAGTTCGTCCGCCACGGCCACGTCACCGTCAACGGCAAGAAGGTGACGATCCCCTCGTTCATGGTGCGCCGGGGCGACGTCGTCGAGATCGGCCCGAAGGCCCGCAACTTCATCGTCGTGCGCCACAACGCCGACACCATCGATCGTGCGGTGCCGATGTGGCTCGAGACCGAGTCCGGGGCCCTCAAGGTCACCGTGCGCGACCTGCCCCTGCGGGAGCAGATCGACGTTCCCGTGCGCGAGCAGCTCATCGTCGAGCTGTACTCCAAGTAGCCCGAGCCGTCTGCGGGTCCACCGCATCATCTCCGAGCGAGGATCGCCTCATGCTCATCATCCAGCGTCCCGAGGTCGAGGCCGGCGAGGTCGACGGCAACACGCAGTCGTTCGTCATCTCACCACTCGAGCCGGGCTTCGGCCACACCCTGGGCAACTCGTTGCGGCGGGCGCTCCTCTCGTCGATCCCTGGCGCAGCCGTCACCCAGGTGCGCTTCGACGATGCGCTCCACGAGTTCGACACCATCCCGGGGGTCAAGGAGGACGTCACCGACCTCATCTTGAACCTCAAGGACGTCGTGCTGCGGTCGATCTCGGAGGAGCCGGTGACGCTCCGCCTCGACGCCCGCGGGCCCGGTGACGTCACCGCCGGCAACATCCTCACCACGGCCGACGTCGAGATCCTCAACCCCGAGCTCCACCTGGCCACGATCAACGCCAAGGGGCGCCTGGCCGCCGACCTCACGGTCGACCAGGGCCGGGGCTACCTCTCCGCCGACCGCACGAAGCGGGCGGCCCAGATCGGCGTGATCCCGATCGACGCCATCTTCTCTCCGGTGCGGCGGGTCTCGTTCTCGATCGAGCCCACCCGGGTCGAGCAGGCGACCAACTACGACCGCCTGACCGTCGAGATCGAGACCGACGGGTCGATCACGCCCCGCGACGCCCTGGCGTCGGCGGCCGACACGCTCCGGAACCTGCTCGGCCTCGTCGCCGACCTGTCCGACGAGCCGCACGGGATCCCGATCGGCGAGATCGCGGTGCCGCCGTCGGGCTCGCCCGACCTCGAGCTGCCGATCGAGGACCTCGACCTCACCGAGCGCCCGCGGAACTGCCTCAAGCGGGCCCGGGTCGACACCATCGGCCAGCTCGTCCAGAAGACCGAGGACGACCTGCTCGCCATCACCAACTTCGGCTCGAAGAGCCTCGAAGAGGTGCTGCAGAAGCTCGACGAGCGGGGCCTGTCGCTGCGGGTGAAGGAGTAGGCGATGCCCACCCCCCGGAAGGCGCCGCGGTTCGGCCGTGACGCCGCCCACCAGCGCCTGATCATGGCGAACCTCGCTGCGAGCCTGTTCTCGGTCGAGGTCATCGTGACCACCGAGGCCAAGGCCAAGGCGCTCCGCCCCTACGCGGAGAAGCTGATCACCAAGGCCAAGAAGGGCGGCGTGCACCAGCGCCGTCAGGTCATCGCCACCATCCACGACCAGGACGTCACCCACAAGCTGTTCGCGGACATCGCGCCCCGGTACCAGGACCGGCCCGGCGGCTACCTCCGCATCCTCAAGCTCGGGCCCCGTCCCGGCGACAACGCGCCGATGGCGAGGGTCGAGCTGGTGTGACCCTCTTCGACGCGGCGGAACCGGGCATCGACCCCGGCGCCGCGTCGGACGCGCCGCCCCCGGGGCGGACGCACCTCGCCCTGACCGTCGCGTACGACGGCGCGGGGTTTCGGGGCTTCGCCGCGCAACCCGACCAGCGCACGGTCGCGGGCGAGCTCCAGCAGGCGCTCGCGCAGTACCTGCGCGACGACGTGGCCGATGTCGTCGGGGCCGGCCGCACCGATGCCGGGGTGCAC
>VGBI01000060.1 GCA_016870595.1 Actinomycetota bacterium | reverse complement strand
CCGGTCCCCATCGATCCCGGCCGCCTGCGCCGCCCCCGACGCGATCTGCTCCTGGTCACTCTGGCCGGCCCGGCCTGCAACCTCGTGCTGATGGCGGGGGCGGCGCTCGCCACGCGCTGGCTCCTCCACTCCGGCAGCGGCCTGGCGTCGGCCATCGACCGACAGGGTGACGACCTCCTGGTCCAGGTCGTGTTCTCGTTCGCGGTCGTGAACCTGCTGCTCGGGCTGTTCAACCTCCTGCCGATCCCGCCGCTCGACGGCTCGGCGGTGCTCGAGCGGTTCCTGCCCGAGCGGGCGCTCCCCGGCTGGTACCGGTTCCGGCCCTACGGCCTGCTGGTCGTGCTGCTGCTCGTGTTCCTCGTTCCCGGCGTCATCACCGGGATCGTGGCGCCGTTCTACGACGCGCTGCTCGCCTTCGTGGTCCGGTGATGCGGGTCGCGCACCTGGTCCGCCGTTTCGTCAGGACGCTCGGCCGGGGTGAGCCGGGACCGGTCGACCGGGCGTGGGTGGCGCAGGTGTGCACCCCGTGCGAGGCCGCCCTCTGGCGCCGCCTGCCCCGCCACGACCGCCGCCACGCCGTGACGGTGGCCCGGGCGGTGGAGGCCCGCCTGGCCGGGACGGCCTTCGCCGACGACCCCCGCTGGATCGAGGCGGCACTGCTCCACGACGTGGGCAAGCTCGACGCCGGCCTGGGTGTGCCCGGTCGGGTGGTGGCCACCGTGCTGGCGGCGATCGGTGGCCCGGCCCGCATCGCCGGGTGGGCGCCCCGGTCCGGGTACCGCGGCCGGATCGGGCGCTACCTGGACCACCCCGACCGGGGCGCGGTCCAGATCCGCCGCTGTGGCGGGAGCCCCGAGGCCGCGGCCTGGGCGGCCGCCCACCAGGAACCGGCCCGTCACGCCGCCTGCGGTCTCCCGGGCCCGGTGGTCGACGCCCTCTGCGCCGCTGACGACGACTGAGCGCCCGCCGCCCGACGACGACTGAGCGCCCGCCGCCCGACGGTGGTGGCGGCGGATCAGGCCGAGCGGGGTAGCAGGCCGACGGCGTCGTGCACCCGGGCCATGACCTGGTCGGCGACCGCCTCGGCCTTGGCCGCGCCCGCGGCCAGGACCGCGTCGACCCCAGCCGGATCGGCGGCGAGCTCGGCGTAGCGGGCCTGCAGCGGCGCGAGGAACGCCACCACGGCCTCGGCCGCCGCGGTCTTGAGCGAGCCGTAGCCGCCGCCCCCGAACTCGGCCGCGACCGCGTCGACCGGACGGTCCGAGGTGGCGGCGAGGATCTGCAGCAGGTTGGACACGCCGGGCTTGTCGACCGGATCGAACCGCACCACCGTGTCGGAGTCGGTGACCGCGCTCTTGATCCGCTTGGTGATGGTCCGGGGATCGTCGAGCAGCGCGATGGTCCCGGCGGGTGAGTCGGCGGACTTCGACATCTTGGCCGTGGGCTGCTGGAGGTCCATGATCCGCGCGCCGACCGGCGGGATGGCGGCCTCGGGGACGACCAGGGTCTCGCCGAACCGGTGGTTGAAGCGCAGCGCGATGTCGCGGGCGAGCTCGAGGTGCTGGCGCTGGTCGTCGCCCACGGGGACCCGGTGGGTGTCGTAGGCCAGGATGTCGGCGGCCATGAGCACCGGGTAGTCGAACAGGCCGACGCTCACCGACTCCTGCCCCCGACCCTTGTCCTTGAACTGGGTCATCCGCCGCAGCTCGCCCATGGTGGCGACGCAGTTGAGGACCCAGGTCAGCTCGGTGTGGGCCCGCACGTGGCTCTGGACGAACAGCGTGCAGCGGGTGGGGTCGAGCCCGGCGGCGAGCAGGAGCATCGCGGTCCGGCGGGTCCGGTCGGCCAGCGCGGTGGGGTCGTGGGGGAGCGTGATGGCGTGGAGATCGACCACGCAGTAGAGCGCGTCGTGGGTGTCCTGGTCGGCCACCCACTGGCGGACCGCCCCGAGGTAGTTGCCCAGGTGCATGTCCCCGGTGGGCTGGATGCCCGAGAAGACGCGTGCCACGAACGGCCACGCTACCCGCCGGTGCGTCCGGCCCCGGGCCCGTTCCGACCGGGACCCGGGCCGCGCTGCCGGGTCCGACGGAGGTGGCGCGGTACCCTCGGCCCCGATGGGCTACGAGGTGCGGACACCGGTCTACGAGGGACCGTTCGACCTCCTCCTGCACCTGATCCTGCGCAGCGAGGTCGAGCTCTTCGACCTCCCGCTCGCCGAGATCGTCGACGAGTACCTCGTCGAGATCGAGCGGATGCAGTCGCTCGACCTCGACGTCGCCACCGAGTTCTTGCTCATCGCCGCCACGCTGGTCGAGCTCAAGGCCCGGCGGCTGCTGCCCGATCCGGGCGGGACCGACCTCGACGACGAGCTCCTCCGGTTCGAGGCCCGCGACCTGCTGCTCGCGCGGCTGCTCGAGTACAAGACCTTCAAGGACGCGACCGGGGCGCTGGCCGCCCTCATCGGCGCCGCCGACCGCAGCGTGGCCCGCGGCGCCGGGCCCGAGGAGCCGTACCGCTCGCTCGTCCCCGACGCACTCGACCGGATCACCGTCCGGCAGTTCGTGGCCGCCGCCCGCCGGGCCCTCACCCCCAAGCCGGCGCCGGTGGTCGACACCGAGCACGTCGCACCGGTGCGGGCCAGCGTCGCCGACGCCGTGGTCGTCGTCCTCGACCGCCTCGCCCCGGGTGCCACGCTCAGCCTGCGCGACCTCGTGGCCGGCGCAGGGGACCGGGTCGAGGCGGTGGTGCGGTTCCTCGCCGTGCTCGAGCTGTTCAAGCAGGGGATGGTCGATCTCGACCAGACCGAGACCTTCGGCGAGCTGCGGGTGCGCCGACTCGAGGCCACCGCCACGCTCGACGCGGCGAGCCTGGCCGACTGGGACCACGACATCGACGGACCCACCGAGGACGAGCGGTCGCGGCTCGACGCCGAGCTCGACGCCGAGATCGACGCTGCCCTCCGGGCGACCCGGGCGAGCGACGAGGAGACCGTATGACCGGCGAGACGCCCGCCCGCGCGCGCGATGGGGCCGCTCGGCCCGCGTTCCCGGTCGGACCCGACGCGGGCGTGCCCACGTTCCCGGTGCGCCGGGTCGTGGGGCCGGCGGCCGGGGGTGACGTCCGGGGTGAGGCCCGGCGCGCGATCGAGGCGGTCCTGATGGCCGCGACCGATCCGGTGCCGGCCCGCGACCTGGCCGAGCTGGTGGAGTGCGGGGTCGACCTGGTGGCGGCGCTGTGCCGCGAGCTCGCCGACGAGTACGTCGCCGAAGGGCGCGGCTTCGTGCTCGCCGAGGTTGCGGGCGGGTACCGCTACCAGACCCATCCGGACCTCGCGCCCTACGTGGAGCAGTTCGTCCTGGAGGGCCAGCACGTGCGGTTGTCCGCCCCGGCGCTCGAGACGCTCGCGATCGTGGCCTACAAGCAGCCCATCACCCGGGGCCAGGTGTCGGCCATCCGCGGGGTCAACGTGGAGTCGACCCTCCAGACCCTGGTCCAGAAGGGCTACGTGCACGAGATCGGGCGCGACCCGGGACCCGGTCTCGCCTCGCTGTACGGGACCACGCCCCACTTCCTCGAGCGGCTCGGCCTCGCCTCGCTCGCCGACCTCCCCGCACTCGGCGACTTCGTGCCCGGGCCCGAGGTGGTCGAGGCGCTCGAGCGGGGGCTGCGGGCCGACCAGGACCCGCGCCTCAAGGCCCCGGCCGACGACGCCCCCCCCGCTCCGCCCGCGCCCGGCGCGCCCGAGCCCGGCGACCCGGCCGGAGTCTGATCGGCCGTGGCGGCGGACGACGCCCCACGGGGGGAGCGGGTCCAGAAGGTCCTGGCCCGGGCCGGAATCGGGTCGCGGCGGGCGTGCGAGGTGCTCATCGTCGAGGGGCGCGTCACCGTCGACGGTCGCACCGCCACGCTGGGTGACCGGGTGGACCCCACTGCGGCCGCCCTCGCCGTCGACGGGGTGCCCGTGCCCACCGCGCCCGGCCTGGTGCACTACCTGTGCAACAAGCCCGCCGGGGTGGTCACGACCGCGTCCGACCCCCAGGGGCGGCGCACCGTGCTGGATCTCGTGCCCGCCGAGCCCCGGGTCTTCCCGGTCGGCCGGCTCGACTACGAGACCGAGGGGCTGCTGCTGCTCACCAACGACGGCGAGCTGGCCCAGCGCCTCACCCACCCCCGCTTCGGGGTGGAGAAGACCTATCTCGCCGAGGTCGTCGGCGTCCCCACTCCGGCCGCGATCCGGCGCCTCCGGGAGGGCGTGACCCTCGACGACGGCCCGACCGCCCCCGCCCGGGTGGTGCTGGTGCAGGCGGGGACCGGACCGCACGCGACCAGCGCGCTCGAGGTCACGATCCACGAGGGGCGCAACCGTCAGGTCCGGCGGATGTGCGACGAGGTCGGCCATCCGGTCCGCCGTCTGGTGCGCACCCGGATCGGCCCGGTGCGCGAGACCCGGCTCGAGCCCGGTGCGTGGCGGGTGCTCATCCCGGCCGAGGTCCGGGCCCTGTACGAGGCCGCCTGTGCCCCGGGACCGACGGTGACCCCGCAGTAACCTCCAGCCCGTGAGACTCGTCGGCCTGCGCGGGGCCATCACTTGCGCCGAGGACAGCGCCGCCGAGATCGAGGCCCAGACCCAGCGCCTGATCGGGGAGATGCTCCGACGCAACCAGGTGGCCGACGACGACCTCGTGAGCGTCATCGTGACGTCCACCGCCGACCTGACCGCCGCCTTCCCGTCGGCGGCGGTGCGGGCGCTCGGCTTCGGGGACGTCCCGCTGCTCGGCGCCCTCGAGGTGCCGGTGCCGGGGGGCCTGCCCCGCTGCATCCGGGTCCTGGTCCACTGCTACAGCTCGCGGAGGAGAGCCGAGGTCCGCCACGTCTACCTGGAGGGGGCGCGTGCGCTGCGCGCCGACCTCCCCGAGTGACCCGGCGCACCGCATGAGTCGGGTGACCGTCCTCGGGACGGGGCTGGTGGGGGGGTCGGTCGGGCTCGCCGCGCGCGCCCGCGGGCACCACGTCACCGGGTTCGACCTCGACCCGGTCCGCGCGGCGCGGGCGCAGTCCCTCGGGGCCGTCGACGCGGTCGCAGCCGATCTGGCCGGCGCGGTGGCCGGGTCCGAACTCGTGGTGGTGGCGGTGCCGGTGGGGCGGGCCGCCGAGGTCGCGACCGCGGCCTTCGACGCCGGCGCGCCGGTGGTGACCGACGTCGGGTCGGTGAAGGCCGGCGTGGTTGAGGCGGTGGAGGCGGCCCGGCCCGGCGCGGCCGACCGCTTCGTCGGGGGCCACCCGATGGCGGGCTCCGAGCAGGACGGCCTCGACGGGGCCGACGCCGACATGTTCACCGGGGCCACCTGGGTGCTGACCCCGACGCCGACGACCGACCCGCAGGTCTTCGGAGTGGTGCGCGACTTCGCCGTCGGGCTCGGCGCCGAGGTCATCGCCGTGAGCCCGCGCCACCACGACGCGCTGGTGGCGGTCGTGAGCCACGTGCCCCAGCTCGCGGCGACGACGCTGATGGACGTCGCCGCCCAGCGGGGCGAGGAGCACGCGACCCTGCTGCGCCTCGCGGCCGGGGGGTTCCGCGACATGACCCGGATCGCCGCGAGCCATCCGGCGATCTGGCCCGACATCTGCGTCGCGAACCGCGCTGCGATCGTCGCCGCGCTCGACGACTACCTGGACGCGCTCGGCGCGGTGCGGGCGCTGGTCGACGACGCCGACCGCACCGGCCTGCTGGAGCTCCTCGAGCGGGGTCGGCGGGCCCGGCGCAACCTGCCCGTGGGGACCCCGACCGACGCCGTGCTGGTCGAGCTGCGCATCCCCGTGCCCGACCGCCCCGGTGTGTTGGCCGAGGTCACCACCGCCGCCGGCGTGCTCGGCGTCAACATCGTCGACCTCGAGATCGCCCACTCCGGTGAGGGTGCGGGCGGTGTCCTCGTGCTCGTCGTGCCCGAGGCCAGCGCCGCCGCGTTCGAGGCCGCGCTCGACGAACGGGGCTACCACCACGCCCGGCGGCGGCTGACGTGAGCGACCGGATCGGCATCCGGGGCGGCGCGCCCCTCACGGGGACGGTGCGGCTGCCCGGGTGCAAGGGGGTCTCCCATCGGGCCGCGGTCGCCGCGGCCCTGGCCGACGGCACGAGCGAGATTGCGAACCTCGCGCCGGGCCAGGACGTTGCGTGCACGCTCGCGGTCCTGCGCGCGCTCGGGGTGACGGTCGCCGACGCGGGTCCGGGTCGGGTCCGGATCACCGGACGGGGTCCCGACGGCCTCGGCGAGCCGACCGGCGTGCTCGACTGCGGGAACTCCGGCACGACCATGCGGGTCGTCGCCGGGCTCGCAGCGGGCCGACCGTTCCTGAGTGTCCTGGCCGGCGACGACTCCCTGACCCGGCGGCCGATGGCCCGCGTGGTCGGGCCCCTCCGGGCGATGGGCGCCCACGTCGACGGACGCGACGGCGGACGCTTCGCGCCCCTCGTCGTCCGGGGCGGCGGATTGCGGGGCGTGCGCCACGAGCTCGAGGTCGCCAGCGGCCAGGTGAAGACCGCTCTCGTGTTCGCGGGCCTGCAGGCCGACGGGGTGACCGAGATCGTCGAGCCCGCGCCGAGCCGCGACCACACGGAGCGGCTCCTGCGCGCGCTCGGCGCCCCGGTCGAGACGGTCGACCCCCGAACCACCCAGGTCCGGGCCGGCGGCGTGACCGCGTTCGACCTCGAGGTCCCCGGCGACCCGTCGTCGGCGGCGTTCTTCGCGGTGGCGGCGGCCGTCGTCCCCGGGTCCCACGTCGTGCTCGAGGGCGTGCTGGGCAACCCCGGCCGGATCGGCTACCTCGACGTGCTGGCCGAGATGGGGGCGGCGGTGACCGTCCACGACCGGGGGGAGCGGGCGGGGGAGCCCGTCGTCGACGTCGAGGTCGCAGCCCGATCGCTGCGGGGGACCCGGATCCGCAGTCACGAGGGGATCGTCGACGAGCTGCCCGTGCTGGCCGTGGCCGCCGCGTTCGCCGATGGCCCCACCGAGATCGTCGACGCGGCCGAGCTGCGGGTGAAGGAGAGCGACCGGATCACCACGTTGGCGACCGAGCTGGCCCGCCTGGGCGTGGCGGTCGAGGCCCGGCCCGACGGGCTCGTGATCGGCGGTCGGGCCGCGCGCCCGGCGGAGGCCCCGGTGTTCGAGAGCCACGGGGACCACCGCATCGCGATGGCGGCGGCGGTGGCGGCCGCGGCCGGGACGGGGCGCTCCGAGATCCGCGGCTGGGACGCGGTCGCCGTGTCGTACCCGGGGTTCGATGCCGATCTGGCCCGGCTCGGGGGAGTGGTCGGGTGATCCGGGTCGTGGCCGTCGACGGTCCCGCCGGGTCCGGGAAGTCCACGGTCTCCCAGGCTGTCGCGACCGCGCTCGGGCTCGCGGTGCTCGACACCGGCGCGATGTACCGCGTGGTCACGTTGGCCGCGCTCGAGGCCGGCGTCGACCTCGACGACGGCGCGGCCCTCGGGGACCTCGCCCGGACGGCCGCGCTGGACCTCGACGGCGGCGTGCGCCTCGACGGCCGCGACGTGCGCGACGCGATCCGGGGCCCGGAGGTGACCGCAGCGGTGTCGCGGGTGTCGGCGCACCCCGCCGTGCGCGAGGTGCTCGTCGCCCGGCAGCGGGAGTGGGCGACCACGCGTGGAGGTGGCGTGGTGGAGGGGCGCGACATCGGGACGGTGGTGTTCCCCGACGCGCCGCTCAAGATCTACCTCACCGCCGACGAGGTCGAGCGGGCCCGCCGGCGCCAACGCGACGAGACCGCGGCCGACCGGACCGCCGACGTCAGGACCGTCGCCGCAGACCTGGCCCGGCGCGACCGCATGGACGCGACCCGGGCCGCGTCACCGCTGACCGCCGCGGCCGACGCGGTGGTGGTCGACACGACGGCGATGACGCGTGAGGAGGTCGTCGCCCACGTCGTGGAACTGGCCCACCGCCACCTCGGTCCGGCGGCCTGATGTTCTACCGGTTCTGGCGCGCGTTCCTGGTGGGGCTCGCTGCGTTGCTGTTCGGGACCGAGGTGCGGGGCCGCGAGCACCTGCCCCCCACCGGCGTGTACATCGTCGCGCCCTCGCACCGGTCGACGCTCGACATCCCGCTCGCCGCGGCCGTGACCCGGCGCCGGCTGCGGTTCATGGCCAAGCAGGAGATCTTCAACGGCCCGGTCTGGATCTGGATCTTCCACGCGGTCGGCGCAGTGCCGGTGGACCGGGCCGGGACCGACCGCGCGGCGCTCAAGGCGGTCGAGGGTGCGCTGCTCGAGGGGGAGCCGGTGGTGATCTTCCCGGAGGGCACCCGCCACCAGGGACCCGAGCTCGGGCCCATCGCCTCGGGGACGGCGTACGTGGCCCTCAAGGCCGGCGTGTCGGTGGTGCCGGTCGGCATCGGCGGGACCGGGACGCTGGTGGTCCGCCGGCGCGGCGTGCCCCGGCTGTCGCGGGTCACCGTGGTCGTGGGGCCACCGATCGTGGTGGAGCGGGTCGACGGGGCGGTGAAGCGGTCGGCCATCACCGAGCTCGACGCCACGTTGCGCGTGCGGCTCCAGGCGGTGTTCGACGAGGCCGAGGTCCGGTCGGCCCAGCGGTCAGCGGGTCGGCGGGCGTCCGACCAGGCCGGCGAGGGCGTCTGAGGCGTCGACCGCGCGGTCGTCGGTGAACGCGCCCCCGAGAGCGCGCGCCCGGTCGGGGTCCCCGCCGAGGAGCAGGGCGGCGGTCGCGTCGAGGGCGGGAAGCAGCTCACGCAGCTCGCGTGGCGGGGGGAAGTACTCGTCCTCGTCGGTCACGAACACCGGCTCGATCCCGTCGGAGGGGTCGAGCCGGGTGATCACGGACCGGACGAGGTCGTCGGGGGCGCTCGCGCCGGCGGTGACGCCGACGACCCGGGCACCCCCGAGCTGGTCGGCGTCGAGCTCGTCGGGCCCGTCGACCCGGACCACGCGCGGACAGCCGGCGGTGCGGGCCACCTCGACCAGCGCGAGGGTGTTCGACGAGTTCGCGCTGCCGATCACCACGATGGCCTCGGCCCGCTCGGCCACGACCCGGAGGGCGGCCTGGCGGTTGGTGGTCGCGAAGCACAGGTCACCCCGCGCCGCGGTCCAGAGGTCGGGGTGCTCGGCCCGGGTCCGCTCGACCACCCCCTCCCAGTCGTGCAGGGCCAGCGTGGTCTGGGCCAGCACGGCGACGGGGCGGTCGGCCACCTCGGGGAGGATCCGGTCGAGGTCGGCCTCGTGCTCGACCAGGCGCATGGCGTCGGGGGCGACGGCCAGGGTCCCCTCGGCCTCGTCGTGGCCGGCGTGCCCGACGTAGAGGATCGTGTAGCCCTTCTGGGCCCGGACCTTGGCCTCGTGGTGCACCTTGGTAACGAGCGGACACACCGCGTTGACCACGAAGCGACCGTGCGCGCGGGCCGCGGCGACGACGGCCGGGGCGCTGCCGTGGGCCGAGAGCATCAGGGGCGCCCCGGCGGGCACGTCGTCGACCGAGGCCACGAACTCCACGCCCTGGGCCCGGAACCGCTCGACCACCAGTCGGTTGTGGACGATCTCGTGGTAGCAGTAGACGGGCGGCTCGAACACCCGCACCATCCAGACGAGGGCCTTGATCGCCATCTCGACGCCGGCGCAGAAGCCGCGCGGCTCGGCGAGCAGCACGCGCTCGACCCGGAGATGTTCCATCGCCCCAGGGTACCCAGGCCCGGTCGCACCGCCGCCCGGTCCGGACGGGCCGGGCGCGGATCGGCTCGTAGACTCTCCCGATGCCGACGGCCCGGATCGAGGCCGTCGCGCCCGACTCACCTGCGGCGGCGGTGGGGCTCCGCCCCGGTGACGAGCTTCTCGCCGTGAACGGCGAGGCCGTGCGCGACGTCATCCGCTACCAGCTCCAGGCCGACGAGGCCCGGGTGGAGCTCGAGGTGCGGCGCGGGGGGATGGAGCGCCTCGTGACCGTCGACAAGGACGCCGGGGTGCCGCTCGGCCTGGTGCTCGGCGGACCGGTCTTCGACCGGGTCCGCACCTGTGACAACCACTGCCCGTTCTGCTTCATCCACCAGCTGCCCCCGGGGATGCGCCGGAGCCTCTCGCTGAAGGACGACGACTATCGGCTGTCCTTCCTGTACGGGAACTTCACCACGCTGACCCGCTTCACCGAGGCCGACCTCGAACGCGTCGTCACCGAGGGCCTGTCGCCGCTCTACGTGAGCATCCACGCCACCGATCCCGACCTGCGGGCCCGGCTGCTGCGCAACCGTCGCGGCGCCACCAGCCTGCGCTGGCTGCACGCCCTGCTCGAGGCCGGGGTCGAGGTGCACGGGCAGATCGTGGTGTGTCCCGGGGTCAACGACGGTCCCGCCCTCACCGACACCATGCTCGGGATCCTGGACCGCTTCCCGCACCTCGCCACCGTGGGCGTGGTGCCCCTCGGGGTGAGCGACCACTCCGACGAGCCCGAGATGCGGGTGCACACCCGGGCCGAGGCGGAGGCGGTCCTCGACACGGTCGCCGACTGGCAGGGCCGCTTCCTGCGCGCGGTGGGTCGCCGCCTCGTGTACGCCGCCGACGAGTACTTCCTGATGGCCGGGCGGCCGTTCCCGACGCTCGACGAGTACGACGACGTCCCCCAACACGAGAACGGCATCGGGATGGCCGTCACCTTCGCCGACGAGGTCCACCGGGCGGCGCGGGGCGACGCGGTCGCCGGCGTCGGCCCCCGGCCCGGCTTCTTCGCCGCGGTCGACGGTGCCCCGGCGGTGGGGTACCGGTCGCCGCGGACGCTCGCGAGCAGCCCGGGCCGGTCGGGACCGGCCCGGACCGCGGCGCCGACCGTGGTCGTGACGGGTGAGTACGGCGCGCAGGTCCTGGCGCCGCTGCTGCCCGTGCTCGAGGAGGTCGCGGCGGGGCCGGTGCGGCTCCTGCCGGTGGCCAACCGCTTCTTCGGCGGCAACATCGGGGTCACCGGCCTGCTGACGGCCACCGACGTCGGTGTTGCCCTGGCCGACGTCCCCGCCGACTGGCGGGTGCTGCTCCCCGACGTCGTGCTCTCCGAGGACCGCTTCCTCGACGGTGGACGCGTGTCCGACCTGCCCCGCTCGGTCGAGGTCGTCCGTGCCGACGGCGCGGCGCTCGTGGAGGCGTTGCGGTGAGCGCGCCCCCGGTGGTGGCCGTGGTCGGCCGCCCCAACGTCGGCAAATCGACCCTCGTCAACCGGATCGTGGGCGGCCGGCGCGCCATCGTCGAGGAGAAGCCCGGGGTCACCCGTGACCGCAAGGAGCTCGTCGGCGAGTGGAACGGGCGCACCTTCACCGTGGTCGACACCGGCGGCTGGCTCCCCGACGGCACGCCGACCGACGACCCGGTCGCCCTCACCGCCCAGGTGAGCCGCCAGGCCGAGCGGGCCATGCGCAACGCCGACGTGGTGGTCCTGGTCGTCGACGCCGTGGTGGGGATCACCGAGGAGGACGGCCGGGTCGCCCGTCTGCTGCGCACGGCCGAGCGCCCGGTGCTCGTCGCGGTCAACAAGGTCGACGACACCCGGCGGGAGCCCGACATCTGGGCGTTCGCCCGCCTCGGCCTCGGCGACCCCTATCCGGTCTCGGCGTTGCACGGACGGGGGAGTGGGGACCTCCTCGACGCCGTCACCGCCGCCCTGCCGCCCGAGCCCCCCGACGCCGAGCCGGATCCGGAGCCCGAGGCGTTCTCGGTGGCCATCGTGGGCCGGCCCAACGTGGGCAAGTCGACGTTGTTCAACCGCCTCGTCGGCGACGAGCGCAGCGTCGTGCACGACCTTCCGGGCACGACCCGCGACAGCATCGACACCCTCGTGGAGACCGAGGACGGGGCCCTGCGCTTCGTCGACACGGCCGGCATGCGGCGACGGTCGCGCATCGATGAGCCCACCGAGTACTACGGGCTGGTCCGGGCGCTCGAGTCGGTCGACCGGGCCGACGCCGCGCTCCTCGTGATCGACGCCACCGACGGGGTCACCCACCAGGACCAGCGCCTCGCCGAGCGGGTCGACGCCGCCGGCACCGCGGTCGTGATCGTGCTGAACAAGTGGGACCTGGTGACCGACGCCGACGAGCGGGCCCGGGTGCTCGTGGACGTCGCCGACCGTCTGGCCTTCCTCGGCTACGCGCCGGTCCTCAAGGTGTCGGCGTTGACCGGCAAGAACGCCCAGCGGATCCTGCCCGCCCTGCGCCAGGCCGAGGAGGCGTACCACGCCCGGATCCCCACGGCCGCCCTCAACCGGCTCATGCAGGAGGCCCAGCAGCAGCACCCACCGCCGCCGGTGCGCCGGCACCGGCCCCGGATCCTCTACGCGACCCAGGGCGCCACCGACCCGCCGACGTTCACGATCTTCGCGAGCCACGAGCTGCCCGAGCACTACATGCGCTACCTCGAACGCCGGATCCGCGAGGCGTTCGCCCTCGGCCCGACGCCGATCAAGCTGCGGGTCCGGCGCCGCTCCGGCTGAGCGCCCCTTGGGCTGCGCACGCCGTCTGCTTCCTCACTCCACGAGGTGCACGGGATTGCCGACCACGTTCACCGACCACGTCGTGCGGTCGGTGGGGTTGGTCCCTGCCTGGTAGCGGATCTTCCACCACCGCTTGGTCCCGTACAGGGTTGCGTAGTTTGCGGGCAGCGGGATGTCGAGCACGAGGGAGCGGTCGTTGTACCTGCTGGTGCTCACGAGCCCGGGGTACGGCTGGGGCCCGGTGCCCGCGACCGACAGCGACGTCCCCGAGCCGCTGCAGGCGCCCGCGGGTGGCGTGGGCGGGTTGCACGCGGTCGACCAGCGGAAGTTGGCGGGGTTGCCGTTCGGGTCGATGACCCGGAGCGAGTCGGACCCCTCCCCGGCGTCGAACAGGGTGATGCGCATCGTCTTGCCCGCGTGCACGGGGTCGACCTGGGCGAGGTAGAAGTCCGAGGTGGTGTTGGGGCCGTTCGCGTAGACGGAGATGTCGTACACGCCGTAGACCTGGGGGCACGACGCCGAGTAGTCGGCCGCGCCGACGATCGTGGTGCAGCTCGCAAACGTGGAGCCGGTGAAGACGCGCAGGCCGAAGCCGTTCACCGCGCGACTGTTGAGCTGACCGGCCTGGGTGCGGACCCGGAGGTAGTACTGCCCGGCCGCCGGGTTCGTCCACGTCGCGAGGCGCACCCACTGGTTGCGGAAGGCGGCCTGGTTCTGGTTGGTCGTGAACGTCGTGGTCGACCGCAGGGGCAGGTTGGTGAGGTCGAGCGGGGTCGGGTTGCGGTCGTACACCTCGAAGACGGTCGTCACCTGCTGGAAGCTGTTCACGATGGAGCGGTCGGGTACGGGGACGCCGCGCGGGTAGGCGGTGTTGAACGCGGGGTCGTAGACCTCGAGCGCCAGCGAGGTCGCGTTGGCCGGGAGGTTGATGGCGTAGAGGTACCCGCCCGGGTCGTACCGGTCGGACGCGGCCGACCCGTTGTTGCACTGGGTGGCCCCCGCGGTGGCGGTGTACGACTCGTAGCGGGCCAGCTTGTCGTCGCCGCTCTCCCGGCCCGCGCACCACCCGTTGACCGCGGCCCAGAAGTTCTCGTCGGTGGCCGTGCCCGGGAGCAGGGTCTCGGTCCCGAAGGTGTTGCGGGGGCTCCCGAGCGGGACCGGGAGCACGTACTCGGCCTCGGAGCTGCGGGTGATGGCCTGGCGGGCGACGGCGATGCGGGAGAAGTACTGGTCGACCCGGCCGTCGGAGATCACCACCCGGAGCCGCCGGTTGTCGTTGACCACCTCCTGCACCGTGACCGTCACGCCGTCCACCCCGTGCACGAACCCGTTGCGGGCGGCGGCCGCGAGCGCGGCGGTGCGGGCGGCGTCGAGCTCGGGCATCCACACCACCCCGGCGAGTGCGGCGGCGTCAGTGGCCCGCTTGATCTCGGCGGCACGCACGAACCAGGACCCGATGTCGACGGCCAGGCCGGCGAACAGACACAGCACGGTCATCACGATCACGGTGACGACGAGCACCACCCCCCGCTCGTCGGCGCGGGCGTCGGTGGCGTCGGCGTCGGCGGCGGCCCGGACCCGGCTCACGCAGGCTCCAGGCGCATCACGGCCCGGGCCCCGAGGTCGAGCGGCACGGTGAAGAGCCGGGTGACGGTGGGGGAGTCGGCCACGATCCAGACGCCGAGGAAGTCGGTCCCGAGGTGCTGCACCTTCTGGCGGGCGGTGGGGCACCAGAAGCGGTCCGGGGCGGTCGCGCCGCACGTGGTGGTGCCGGTGAACGCGCTCGGGGTGAGACGGGTCAGGTCGGTGCCGGTGTACACGTTGCACAGGCCGGTCTGGGGCGTGGGGGGCGACGTCCGGCAGGTGGGGGGCACGGCGCCGTCGCTCGTGGTCGACTTGTAGACCACGACGTGGCGGATGCGGTCGATCCCGAGGGAGGTGACCGCGGCCCGCACGCTCTGGAGCAGGTTGTAGTCCGCCAGCCGGTCGGTGCCGAGGCCGCTGCCGACCCGGGCGCCGGCCCGGGCCGCGGTCTCCACCTTGAGCCGTTGGCTCCATGCCGATCCGAGCTCGATCGTGCCCACGACCAGGAGCAGGAGCAGCGGGACCACGACCGCCAGCTCCACCAGCACGGCACCGCGCTCGCGGTCGGTGTCCGGCGTGCTCACGACAGCGTCCTCGGCTCGATCCGCATCACGGTGTCCTGGGTGAAGGTGAACGCCGGCCACCCGATTCCGACCAGTTGGTCGTGGGCGGCCTCGACGTACACCCCCACGTAGTCGGGCGGCCCCTTCGCGCCCTGCAACGCCGTCTTGCGGGTGGTCGGGCACCAGAACCGGTCGGGCTTCGTCGCGGGGCCGGGCGGACCGACGCAGCCGAAGTCGGTCGACGGGCGGAGCAGGTCGGCGGCGACGTAGCGGTTGCAGCCGCGGGCGGTGGTGGAGTTCGTGACCGAGGCGCTCCGGCACGCGGCCGGGACGCGGTCGTCGGGTCCGGTGGCGCGGTAGACCACGACCATCGTGATCCGGGCCGATCCGAGCGAGGCCGCGCCGCCCTGCACGGCGCGCAGGAGCGCATGGTCGGCCAGGACGTCGTCGGCCTGCCCCGACCCGACCCGCGCCGCCGAGACGCTCATGTTGGTGACGGTGGTCCGCCCGAGCCAGGCGTAGCCCACCTCGAGCACGCCGAACACGAGCAGGAGGAACAGCGGGGCGACCAGAGCGGTCTCGACTATGGCCGAGCCCCGGTCGGTGACCCGGCGCGCGGGGTGCCCCGGCGGGCTCGGGCGGACCGGGGCGCGACGGGGCTCCATCCCGGGGTCATCGGCGCCGGCGGCGCCCACCTTGAGTCGCCTGCTGGAATGGGGCGATGCCGTGGTGCCCGGGGTGCGACCGGTTCCTGTCACCGGCCACCGTCTCGGCGGCGGGCGAGTGCCCGCGCTGCGGGCGTCCGGTCGACCCCGGCCGGGCGCGGGCCCCGGGCGCGGTTGCGGATGCGGGCGCTGCCGGGACGGGCGGTGCCGTGGTCGCGCGCGACCCCGACGCCGCCGACGCCCCGCTCGAGCCCCTGCCGTGGCACTTCAAGCTGCTCGTGGGCGCGATCGCGCTGTACCTCGGATGGCGGGCGGTGCAGGGCGTGGAGTGGGTGGTCCGACAGTTCTGAGCCCCGCACACCGGCCCGGGTAGCATCACCGGGCTCCGCAAGGGGCGACGGGCTGTGGCGCAGCTTGGTTAGCGCGTTGGTCTGGGGGACCAAAGGTCCCGGGTTCGAGTCCCGGCAGCCCGACAACCGAACGGCCCGGTGCGGGAATCCCGTGGGGGTGCCCGGGGTTGGCCGGTCATGGCCCGTTACCGCACCGAGCAGCCGTTCGCCGGACCCCCCGAGGTGGCCTTCGGGTACCTCGCCGACTTCGAGCACGTGGCCGAATGGGACCCCGGCGTCTCCGAGGCGGTCCGCCTCGACGACGGTCCGGTGGGGGTGGGGACGCGGTTCCGGGTCGTCGTGAAGACCGGTCCGCTCGTCTACGAGGTGGTCGAGCACGATCCGGGCCGGCGCATCCGTCTGGTCGCCGAGACGGCGACGCTGCGCTCCGACGACGTGATCACGGTCCTGCCCGCCCCCGGAGGGGCGACGGTGACCTACGACGCCGATCTCACGCTGCGGGGCTGGGCCCGGGTGCTCAGCCCGCTGCTCGGGCTCGGGTTCGACCGGATCGGCGACAAGGCCGCGGCCGGCCTGCGGGCCCGCCTCGCCGTACTCGCCTCCGGATCAGGCGGCTGAGGCCAGGAAGGGCCCGATCGCCCCGGTCACACGGGCCTCGAGCGCCAACGCGGCGGCCGGGGTCTCGGTGGTGCCGGGGAGGTAGTGGGTGGGCCGGGCGCGGCGGTCGTGCCAGAACCGTCCGGTGGACCCGGCGGGCTCGTCGGCGGCCGCCAGCCACACGATGGTGTCGGCGCCCTCGTCGGCGCTGCGCAGGAGCGGCCCGAGCACCCGCTCGAAGCGGGGGAGCGATTCGCGGACGCCCGGGGTCGCGGCCCAGCCCGGGTGCATCGCGTGGACGACGATGCCGTCGGACGCGAGGCGGGCGCCCCAGCGGGCGGCGAGCACGACCTGGGCCCGCTTGGCCCGGGCGTAGGCGACCGACCCCCGGTAGCCGGGGGCGTCGGCCGGATCGCGGGGGTCGAGGCGGGTCGTGTACATGCCGCCCGAGGCCACGAGGATCACCCGGGCGGGCCGGGCCGG
>VGBI01000059.1 GCA_016870595.1 Actinomycetota bacterium | reverse complement strand
GCCCCCCACCCTGCCCCCCACCCCGCCCCCCACCCCGAGCATGTGACGTCCAACCACCTATTTCGTGGTCCAGCGTCACATGCTCGGGAGGTGGTCGGGGAGGTACCAGTGCCGTGAGCCGAGGAGCTCGTCGGTGCCGGCCGGACCCCACGTGCCCGGCGCGTACGGACGCACCGGCGGCGGCGAGTCGATGACCGGGGCGGCGACCTCCCAGAGCCGCTCCACGCCGTCGGCCCGGTTGAACAGCGTGCGCTCGCCGAGCATGGCGTCGTGGAGCAGGCGCTCGTAGGCCTCGAGCTCGTCACGGGGGTGGAAGTTCCGGCGGTACTCGAAGTCGAGGTGCGCAGCGCCGAGCAGCATGTGCGGTCCCGGTGCCTTCGACACGAAGTTGACCCGGATGCTGCCGGGCTCGCCGATCTCGAACACGAGCTGGTCGGGCCGGGTACCGGCGTCCTCGGGGAACAGGTGCATGCGCGCGTGCTTGAGGTGCACGGCGATGACCCGACGCCCCTCGGACATCCGCTTCCCCGTGCGCAGGTAGAAGGGGACGCCGTCCCAGCGCTCGTTCTCGATCGCGACCTCGAGCGCCACCATCGTCTCGACGTCGGAGTCGGGGGCGACCCCGGGGATGTCGCGGTAGCCCTCGTACTGGCCCCGCACGACCCGGGTCGGGTCGATCGGGAGCATCGCGTCGAACACCCGCTGCTTCTCGGCCGCGAGCGCGTCGGCGCTGAACCCGGCCGGGGTCTCCATGGCCACGAACCCGAGCGCCTGGAACAGGTGCGTGACGACCATGTCGCGGAACGCCCCGGTCTGCTCGTAGAACGCGGCCCGGTTCTCGACTCCGAGGGTCTCGGGTACGTCGATGGTCACGTGGGTGACGTGCTGGGAGTTCCACACCGGCTCGAACAGTCGGTTCGCGAACCGGATGGCGAGGATGTTCTGCACGTCCTCCTTGCCGAGGAAGTGGTCGATCCGGAAGATCTGCGTCTCGTCGAACACCGAGTGGAGGAGCACGTTGAGGGCCCGGGCCGAGTCGAGGTCGGTCCCGAACGGCTTCTCGAGGATCACCCGCACCCGCTCACCCGCGAGCTCCGTGGCGCCGATGGCGGTGACCACGTCGTTCATCGCGAAGGGCGGCACCGACAGGTAGTGGAGGATCCGGGTCCCGGTGCCGAGGTGCTCGGCGGCGTCGTGGACGGCGGTGGCGAGGTCGCCGAGGTGGGGCGGGTCGCTCACCACGTAGTCGAGGCGGTCGACGAACTGCGCCCAGGCCCGCCCGGTCGGAGCGGCCCGGCCGAACTCGGCGACCACGTCGTGGGCGTGGGCCCGGAACGCGTCGCGATCCATCGCGACCGGCGAGGTGCCCACGATCCGGAACCGCTCGGGCATGAGCCCGACCTTTTGCAGCCGGAAGAACCCGGGGATGAGCTTGCGGGCGGCGAGGTCGCCGGTCGCACCGAACAGGATGACGACGTGGGGCTCGGGGCGCCCGTCGGCCCGGGGCTCCTCGTGGGCCCGGCGTGCGGTGGCCACCGGGTCAGGCCTGCTTCTCGTCGTGGCCGCCGAACTCGTTGCGCATCGCCGAGAGCACCCGGCCGGTGAAGTCCCCGAGGCCCCGCGACTCGAACCGCTGGTTCAGCGCCGCAGTGATGACCGGCGCGGGCACGCCCTCGTCGATGGCCGCGAGCACGGTCCAGCGGCCCTCACCCGAGTCGCTCACCCGGCCGGCGAACTGGTCGAGGTCGGGGGACTTGGCCAGCGCGTCGGCGGTGAGGTCGACCAGCCACGACCCGACGACCGATCCCCGCCGCCACAGCTCGGCGACCTCGGCGACGTCGATGTCGTACTGGTAGTACTCCGGGTTGCGCAGCGGGGTGGTCTCGGCGTCCACCTCTTGGGCGTGGGTCCCGGCGTCGGCGTGACGGATGATGCTGAGGCCCTCGGCGATCGCCGCCATCATCCCGTACTCCACGCCGTTGTGGACCATCTTCACGAAGTGGCCGGCACCGCTCGGCCCGCAGTGGAGGTAGCCGTCGGGTGCGGTGCCGTCGGTGCGGGTCCGGCCCGGCGTGGGCTCGGCACTGCCCTGACCCGGCGCAATCGTGCGGAAGATCGGGTCGAGGCGCGCGACCGCGCTCGTGTCGCCGCCGATCATCAGGCAGTAGCCGCGCTCGAGCCCCCACACCCCACCGCTGGTGCCGCAGTCCACGTAGTGGACGCCCCGCTCCTTGCACTGCGCCGCCCGGTGGATGTCGTCGTGGTAGTAGGAGTTGCCGCCGTCGATGATCGTGTCGTCGGCGTCGAGCAGCGGGAGCAGCGCGTCGACCGTCTGCTGCACGATGCCCGCGGGAACCATGATCCAGATGTTGCGGGGCGCGTCGAGTTGCTGCACCAGCGCCTCGAGCGTCGACGCACCGCTGGCTCCTTCGGCGACGAGCGCGTCGATCGCGCCCTGGGTCACGTCGTTCACCACGCAGGTGTGCCCGTCGCGCATGAGTCGGCGCACGAGATTGGCGCCCATGCGGCCGAGGCCGATCATGCCGAGCTGTATCGGGTGGTCGGTGGCCATCGGGGTCTCCTAGCGGGCCTTGAGCTGCCGGTACTTCCGGATCAGCGCATTGGTGGACGAGTCGTGGTCGAGGTCGGGGTCGTCGGCACTCAGCAACTGGGGGGCGATGGCCTGGGCGAGCGCCTTGCCCAGCTCCACGCCCCACTGGTCGAACGAGTCGATGCCCCAGATCGTGCCCTGCGTGAACACGCTGTGCTCGTAGGTGGCGATCAACGCACCCATGCAGAACGGGGTGAGCACCTCGGCGAGGATCACGCTGGTCGGGCGGTTCCCGGGCATGACCCGGTGGGGCACCACCGCCTCGGGGGTGCCCTCGGCCCGCACCTCGGCCTCGGTGCGGCCGAACGCGAGCGCCTGGGCCTGGGCGAACACGTTGGCCGACAGCAGGTCGTGGTGGTCGCCCAGCGGGTTCAGCGACTTGCCGAAGCCGATGAGGTCGACCGGGATCAGTGTCGTGCCCTGGTGGATCAGCTGGTAGAAGCTGTGCTGGCCGTTGGTGCCGGGCTCACCCCAGTAGACGGCGCCGGTGTCGTGGTCCACCGGGACCCCCGCCAACGTGACCCGCTTGCCGTTGGACTCCATGGTCAGCTGCTGGAGGTAGGCGGGGAAGCGCTTCAGGTACTGGTCGTAGGGCATGACGCCCACGGTCTGGGCGCCGAAGAAGTTGCGGTACCACACCGCGAGCAGCCCCATCAGCACCGGCAGGTTCGCGGCGAACGGCGCGGTGCGAAAGTGCTCGTCGATCGCGTGGAACCCGGCGAGCAGCTCGGCGAACCGGTCGGGGCCGATCGCGAGCATGGTCGACAGCCCGATGGCCGAGTCCATGGAGTAGCGGCCGCCGACCCAGTCCCAGAAGCCGAACATGTTGTCGGTGTCGATCCCGAACGCCCGGACCCGCTCGGCGCTGGTGGACACGGCGACGAAGTGCCGGGCCACCGCGGCCTCGTCGCCCAGCGCCCCGACGATCCAGTCGCGCGCCGAGTGGGCGTTGGTCATGGTTTCGAGGGTGGAGAACGTCTTCGACGAGATGATGCAGAGCGTCTCGGCCGGATCGAGGTCCCGGGTCGCCTCCACGAAGTCGGTGCTGTCGACGTTCGACACGAACCGGAACGTGAGGTCGCGCTGCGAGTAGTGGCGGAGCGCCTCGTAGGCCATCACCGGCCCGAGGTCGGAGCCACCGATCCCGACGTTCACCACGTTGCGGATGCGCTTCCCGGTGAACCCGGTCCACGCACCCGAGCGGACCCGGTCGGCGAAGTCGCGCATGCGGTCGAGCACCGCGTGGACCTCGGCCACCACGTCGATGCCATCGACGACCAGTGATGCGTCCTTGGGCAGGCGCAGCGCAACGTGGAGCACGGCCCGGTCCTCGGACACGTTGATGTGGTCACCGCGGAACATCGCGTCGATGCGGTCCCGCAGGCCACACTCCTCGGCGAGGCGGACGAGCAGGGCCAGGGTCTCGTCGGTGACCCGGTGCTTCGAGTAGTCGAGGTGGAGGCCGGCCGCCGCCAAGGTCATGCGGTCGCCGCGCCCGGGGTCGGCGGCGAAGAGGTCGCGCAGGTGGACGTCGGCGATCTCGGCGTGGTGCGCCTCGAGCGCCGTCCAGGCCGGGCGGGACCGCAGTCCGTCGGTCATCGGTGTTCGCTCCTCGCTCCGTGGACCGGGCTCAGGCCACCGCGCCGGTCTGCTCGACGATGCGCTGCAGCAGGTCCTGCCACGACTCCACGAACGCCTGCGCGCCGTCGGCCTGGAGGGTGGCCGCCAACGCCGTCACGTCGACCCCGGCGGCGGCGAACTCGGCCAGCTGCGCGTCGGCGTCACCGCCGTCGGCGGGCATCACCCCCTCGAGCGACCCGTGGGCGTGGAACGCCTCGAGCGTCTCGTCGGGCATGGTGTTCACCGTGTTCGGGGCGGCCAGGCCGGTCACGAACAGCGTGTCGGGCGCGGTCGGGTCCTTGGTCGAGGTGCTCGCCCAGAGGAGGCGCTGGGCCCGGGCCCCCTGGCCCTCGAGCCGCTGCCAGCGCTCGGAGTCGAGCACCTCCCGGTAGGCCCGGTAGACGTCGAGGCCGACGGCGAGGGCGAGCCGGTTACGCAGGCCGTCGGGGACGACGTCGGCGACCGCCTTGTCCCAGCGCGACATGAACACCGAGGCCACCGACCCCACCGCAGGATCGAGGCCGGCGTCGATCCGGCGCTCAATCCCGGTCATGAACGCGTCGGCCGCGGCGCGGTACTGGGCCGCGTCGAACAAGAGGGTCACGTTCACCGGCACACCGGCGGCGATGCTCTCGGTGATCGCGGGGAGCCCCTCGGGGGTACCGGGGATCTTGATGAAGAGGTTGCGGCGACCGGCGCGGGCGTGCAACTCGGTGGCGGCGGCGACGGTCGCGGTGGCGTCATAGGCCAGCTCGGGGGAGACCTCGAGCGACACCCACCCGTCGACCCCGGCGGTGCGGTCGTGCACGCCGAGGAACAGGTCGGCGGCCCGGCGGAGATCCTCGATCGCGAGCTCGAAGAACAACGCCTCACCCTCGACCCCGGCGGCGGCCTTGACCCGGATGGCGTCGTCGTAGTGCCCGGCGACGATCGCCTTGTCGAAGATCGACGGGTTCGACGTGAGCCCGGTCACCGAGTACTCGTCGATGTAGCGCTGGATCACGCCGTCGTCGAGCATCTTCCGGGTGATGTTGTCGAGCCAGATGCTCTGGCCCAGGGCGTGGAGGTCGGCGGTGGCGGGCATGGCGGGCTCCTTGGCGGGGCGGGGCAGCGGGGCGTGGACGTGCGGACGGGCGTGGACGGGAGGACGGGTCAGGTGCGGGCGATGACGATCTCGTGCATCGCGCGGGCGAAGCCGTCGTCGTCGTTCGTGGCCGTCACGTGGGTGGCCTGGGCGGCGACGTCGGCGGGGGCGTTGCCCATGGCGATGCTGGTGCCGGCCGGGGTGAACATGAGGGTGTCGTTGTCGCCGTCGCCGATGGTCGCGATGGCGTGCGTCGGGATGCCGAGATGCGCCGAAAGGTAGGCGACCACAGCACCCTTGTTGGCATCCGGATGGGTGACGTCGAGGTAGTAGGCCTGCGAGCGGGTGGCCGACACCGTGGCGCCCAGCGCGGCCACCACCGCGGCCTCGGCCGCGGTGACGCGGTCGTGGTCGGCGCAGTACCCGACCACCTTCACCGGCGCGCCCGCGGCGTCGCCGAGGGCACCGAGCAGGTCGGCGGTCGCGGTGGGCGCGTACTGGGTGACCCGGGCCTCGTGCTGCACGTGTGGGCCGTCGAGGTCGCGCACGAACCAGTGCGTCGCCGTGTAGCACCAGGGGTCGACCCCGGCGGCGTCGATGCACTCGATCGTCCGGGCGACCGCGTCGAGCGTGAGGGGACGCTCGGCGATCGGGGTGAGCGTTGCGTCGACGAACACGCCGCCGTTGAACGCCCCGACCGGCGCGTCGCAGGCGAGGGGGCCGACCACCATGGCCATCCCCCGGGCCGGGCGGCTGCTGGCCACGGTGAAGCGGATCCCGGCGGCGCGCAGCGCGGCCACTGCGTCCACCGACGCCGCGGTCAGGCGCTTGTCCGACGTGAGCAGCGTGCCGTCGACGTCGCTCAGGACGAGGCGGATGCCCTCGGTGCTCATGCCCCAGTCGCCCCGGTCGCGCCGTCGGGCGGGGCGTCCTCACCCCACATCGCCTCGATCTCCTCGAGGGTGCGGCTCCGGGTCTCGGGCACCTTGGCGACGATCCACACCAGGCACACCACACTCAGCGCCGCGAAGATCCAGAAGGTGACCGACTCTCCGACTGCGTCCACCACCGAGAGGAAGAACTGGCTCACGATCCAGGCGCTGAACCAGTTGGCCGCGGTGGCCACAGACACGGCCCGGCCCCGCACCGACCGCGGGTAGATCTCGTTGATCATCGTCCAGACGATCGGACCCATCGAGAACGCGAACGAGGCGATGTACACGACGAGCGCCACGAGCATGATGATCCCGGCATCGCTCGGCCGGCCGCTCGCCGTCGCGGTCGACGCCCCGGCCGTGACCGAGTCGTCGATCGACAGGAACGCGACCCCGACCACGGTCAGGCTCACCGCCATGCCCAGGAGCCCCGCAACGAGGAGCGGCTTGCGCCCGAGTCGGTCGACGAAGGTGATCGCGATCAGGGTCGCAAGCACGTTGACCGCGCCGATCGCCCAGGTGGTGGCCGCGGTCTGGTCGGCCGGGCTCGAGAAGCCGGCAGCGGCGAAGATCTTGTCGGCGTAGTAGATGATCGCGTTGATCCCGGTGATCTGCTGGAAGACGGCGAGCCCGATGCCGATCACGAGGGGCGCCCGCCAGCGGCGCGCGAACACCTCGCGCCACGCGACGTCGGACGGCTCGTCGGCCAGGCTCTCCTCGAGCTCGCGGAAGCGTGCCTCGGAGTCGTCGGGATGGATCCGGGCCAGTTCGGCCTCGGCCTCGGCCGGGCGCCCCGCCCGCAGGTACCACCGCGGCGTGTCGCGCAGCGGCAGGAGCAGCACGATCAGCAGCACCCCGGCCACCGCCGACAGCCCGAGCATGAGCCGCCACGCGCTGCCGCTCTGGAGCCACTCGTCGACGAGGTACGCCACGAAGATCCCGAACGTGATGCCGAACTGGTACGTGGAGACGAAGGTGCCCCGCAGCCG
Organism: Actinomycetota bacterium; assembly: GCA_016870595.1. Taxonomy (GTDB): domain Bacteria; phylum Actinomycetota; class Acidimicrobiia; order IMCC26256; family PALSA-555; genus CAIUKV01. The sequence goes on along the minus strand of VGBI01000059.1, from coordinate 9,899 downwards.
GGTGGGCGCCATCTCGGCGGCGTAGAGCGGTGCGGCCACCGACGCCACCCCGACCGCGAACCCCACCGTGAGCCGACCCACCACCAGGACGGCCGAGCCGGGGGCGAACGCCTCGATCAGCGCCCCGGCGATGAACAGCACGCCGGCGAACAGGACAGCGGGCCGGCGCCCGAACCGGTCGGCCATCGCCCCGGCCACCAGCGCCCCGACCAGGGCACCGAGGGTCACGAAGCTCGTGACCACCTCGATCATGGTCGTCTTGAGGTCGAAGTCGGCCTCGATGCCCCGCAGGGCCCCCGAGATGACGCCCTGGTCGTAGCCGAAGAGGATGCCGGCGGTGAGGATCGCCGCGCCGACGAGGGCGAGGCGCTTGGTCATGAGTCGGGACACGCCCGGGATCATCCCACACCTCACCCGGGCCGGGCCCGGCCCGGCGCCGGTGGCTCAGCGGATGGGGCCGAGGTGGACCACGTACCACTCGCCCCGCCACGAGATCATGGCGGTGATCGGGAAGGTCCCGGTGCGCCCGTCGGGGGTGGACCACCGCAGCGCGGATCCGTAGACCCGCCAGTAGCTGCCCTTGTTGTACTCGTCGCCCGGCGGCACCCAGGTCGCGGTGTCGGGGACGTCGATGCCGACGAGCTGCGCGCCGGCGGCCTGGGTCCCGAGCCGCCCGAACAGCGCGCGGACGTCCTCGCGGTAGGCCGGGATGAGCCGCGAGCTGTAGTCGCCGTCGGGGTTGCTGATCGCCTTGACCTACCGGTAGGCGGTGATCGGGAAGAAGGCCGGCAGCGCCGCGTCGGCGTTGTCGGTGGTGATCCCCTGCCACAGTGCGCGCATCCGGGACTGGAACCCCGGGCGGGTCGTGGTCGGACGGTCCTCGGTCTGGGGCAACGTGCCCGGGTCGGGCGGAACGGTCGGTGGCGGCACCGTCGGGGGCGGGGCGGTCGGCGCCACCGTCGGCGGCACGGTCGGTGCCGCCGTGGACCGGACCGGCGCGCCGGTGGTCGCGACCTCGACCGCCGGGGCCGTGGACCCGGACTCGCTCCCCCGCCGACCGAGCAGCGCCGCGCCGGCCACGGCCACGACGCAGACGCCGACGAGGGCCCCGACGAACCGCACCGAGGGCCCGGACGGTGCGGTCGCAGCGCGGCGGGGCACGGGGTCAATCTACGAGCGGCGCTCCGCCCAGCGCGGCACGCACCTCGGCCGCCCGCGCCGCGATGCCGTCGGCGTCGCGGAGGCGGTCGAAGGCGCGCACCTGACGGGCCACGCGGTGGTTGCGCAGGAAGCGCTCCCGGTGCTCGTCGAGGAAGGCCCAGTAGAGCGTGGTGTAGGGGCATGCGTCGGGGCCGACCCGCTTCGTGCGGTCGTAGCGGCACTCGCCGCAGTAGTCCGACATCCGGTCGATGTACGCCCCGCCCGCGGCGTAGGGCTTGGTCGCCATCTCGCCGCCGTCGGCGTGGAGGGCCATGCCGATCACGTTGGGCACCATCACCCAGTCGGCGCCGTCGACGAAGCGCTCGTGCATCCAGGCCGTGAACGCCTGCGGGTCGAGCCCGGCCGTGAGCGCAAGGTTGCCCAGCACCATCAGGCGCGGGATGTGGTGGGCCCAGCCCTGGGCCTCCACGTCGGCGAGCACGCCGTCGAGGCAGCGCAGGCCCGACGGGGCGCCGGTGACGAACGCCGCAGGGAGCGGCCGCTGCGCGTCGAGGTCGTTGCGGGTGGCGTACCCGGCGCCCTTCCACCAGTACATCCCCCACACGTACTCCCGCCAGCCCAGGATCTGGCGCACGAGCCCCTCGGCGCTCGCCAGCGGCACCGCCCCGGCTCGGTACGCCTCCTCGACCCGGTCGAGCACCTCGCCCGGGAGCAGGAGGCCGAGGTTGAGCGGCACCGAGAGCAGCGTGTGCGCGAGGTGCCAGTTGTGCGCGCTCATGGCGTCCTCGTAGGGACCGAAGCCCGGGACGACGTTCGCGATGACGTGCTCGAGCTGCACGAGCGCCTGGGCGCGCGAGGTCGGCCACCACCCGACCGGGTCGGCCCCCGGGATCCCGTCGGGCAGGCCCGCGAGCACCTCGTGGTCGAGGTCGTCGAGCGCGTGCTGCACCGGCACGGGCCAGGGGTGCTCGCCCCGGGGCAGGGGCTCGCGGTTCTCGTGGTCGAGGTTCCACACCCCCCCGGCGGGCTCGTCGCCGTCCATCAGGTACCCGAAGCGGGTGCGCTGGGCGCGGTAGAAGTCCTCCATCACCGTGCGCTTGCGCCCGGCGGCGAACGCGGCGAACTCGTCGCGGTGGCACAGGAACTGGTCGGAACGTGCGGTGCCGACGCCCACCCGCGTGCACCAGGCCTCGGCGGCGCGCGAGTTCGGCTCGGTCGCGATCACCTCGGCGGGGGCGAACTCGGACCGGTGCGCGTCGAGCGCAGCCGTGAACGACGGTGCGGTGCGGTGGTCCACCGCGAAGCCCTCGGCGGCGAGCTCGCGACCGAACCGGCGCATCGCGGTGAGGATCACGTGCAGTCGTTGCCGGTGCCAGCGCCGGTCGGTGATCTTGCCCGTGCTCTCCACCAGCAGCACACGGTCGCGGGCCGGGTCCGCGTCGGCGAGCGCGCCGACGCGGCGGTTCAGCTGGTCGCCGAAGACGAGGATCGTGCGCCCACCGCGCGTCACGCCGCTCCGCCCGATCAGGCGAGCAGGCTGCGCAGCATCCAGGCGTTCTTCTCGTGCACCTGCATGCGCTGGGTGAGCAGATCGGCGGTGGGCTCGTCGTGGGCCCGGTCGACCACCGGGAACACGCTCCGGGCCGTGCGCACCACCGCCTCCTGACCGGCGACCAGGCGACGGATCATCTCGGTGGCGTCGGGCGGATCGACGTCCTCGACGATGCTGGTGAGCGCATCGAACTCGCGGTAGCTCCCGGGCGCCGGGGCACCGAGGGCCCGGATGCGCTCGGCGATCAGATCGACGGCGAGGGCGAGCTCGGTGTACTGCGTCTCGAACATGAGGTGCAGCGTCTGGAACATCGGGCCGGTGACGTTCCAGTGGTAGTTGTGGGTCTTGAGGTACAGCGTGTACGAGTCGGCGAGCAGGCGGGCGAGCCCCTCGGCGATCTCGGTGCGGTCGGCCTCGCTGATGCCGATGTCGATCACGGGCTCGGGCACGACGTCACCTCCTCGGACCCCTGTGCCAACCCGACCGCCCCCGAACCTGTTCCGGCCCGGTCAGGTCGGCCCGAGGCGGGCCGGGGCGAAGGGCGTCAGGTCGAGGGGCGGGGGCGACGCGGTCACCAGGTCGGCCACGAGCCGACCGGTCACCGGCCCGAGGAGGAGCCCGTTCGCCCCGTGCCCGGTGGCGACCACCACCCCGTCGGCCTCCGGCACCGGGCCGATGATCGGCTGGTCGTCGTCGCTCACCGGGCGCAGGCCCACCCGGGTCTCGAGCACCGTGGCGCCGGCCAGGCCCGGGCTGACCCGCACCCCCTCGGCGAGCAGCCCGGCCAGGCCCCCGGCGGTGACCCGGGCGTCGAACCCGGCGTCCTCCACCGTGGCGCCGAGGGCGACCCGGCCTCCGGGCCATGCGACCACGTAGTGGCTGAGGATCGGCTGGAGGACGGGCCAGCCCGCGGTGTCGCTGGGAAGCGCGAGGTGCACGATCTGTCCCCGGACCGGGCGCACCCCGGCGCGGAGGCCGAGGGCCGCCGCCACCCGCGGGGTCCAGGCGCCGCCGGCCACGACCACGGTCCCGGCGGCGAGCGGGCCGGCGACGGTGTCCACGCCGAGCACCCGGTCGCCTGCGGTCCGCACGCCGGTGACGTCGCCGGTGCGCCACTCGGTGCCGCGCGCCCGGGCCCCGTGGACCAGGGCGGCGGTGAGCGCGCGTCCGTCGACCCGGGCGCCCTGCGGGTTCCACACCGCGGCCCGCACCGGACCGAGCGGCGGGAACGCGGCGCGCGCGGCGTCGGGGTCGAGTGGCTCGAGCATGCCGGGGTGCCGGGCCGTCGACGCCGCCACGTTCACGGCGTAGATCTCGTCGTCGCCTTCGCACACTGCGACGCGCAGCGCCCCGCACGGCGCGTACGCAGGGTCGGGCGCTCCGAGGTCGGCGAGTTCGGGCCCGAGCGCGCGGTGGTGGGCCCCGGCGAGGTCGGCGAGGTCGAGGAACGGCTCGGGCAGCCCGCCCATCGTCTCGGGCGAGAGGATCCCGGCCCCGGCGTCGGTGGCGCGCCCGGCGTCGTGACGGTCGACGACGGTGACGGCGAGGCCCCGGCCCGCAAGCTCGAACGCGCAGGCCGCGCCCACCAGCCCACCCCCGACGACCACCACATCGGTGACGTCGCGGGGCACGGCCGGATCCGGATCAGATCGAGTCGATGATCCGGTTGAAGGTCGCGCTCGGTCGCATCGCCGCGGTGACCTTCGCGGCGTCGGGGAAGTAGTAGCCCCCGATGTCGACCGGTGCGCCCTGCACCGCGTTGAGCTCGTCGACGATCGCCACTTCGTGCTCGGTGAGCGCCGCCGCGATGGCCGCGAAGCGCTCGGCCAGGGCCGGGTCGTCGGTCTGGGCCGCGAGCTCCTGGGCCCAGTACATCGCCAGGTAGAAGTGGCTCCCGCGGTTGTCGAGCTCGTGCACCTTGCGCGACGGCGACCGGCCCTCGTCGAGCACCGATCCGGTCGCCCGGTCCAGCGTGTCGGCGAGGATCTGGGCCGTGGCGTTGCCCGTGGCCTGGGCCAGGTGCTCGAGCGACGCGGCCAGCGCGAGGAACTCGCCGAGGGAGTCCCAGCGCAGGTGGTTCTCCTTCACGAACTGCTGCACGTGCTTGGGGGCGGACCCGCCCGCTCCGGTCTCGAACAGTCCCCCGCCGTTCATCAGCGGCACGATCGACAGCATCTTGGCGCTGGTGCCGAGCTCCATGATCGGGAACAGGTCGGTGAGGTAGTCGCGCAGCACGTTGCCGGTGACCGAGATGGTGTCCTCGCCGCGGCGGATCCGGGCCAGCGAGTACCGGCACGCGTCGGCCGGGGCCAGGATCTCGATCGTGAGCCCGGTGGTGTCGTGCTCGGTCAGGTACTCGCGCACCTTGGCGACGAGCTGCGCGTCGTGGGCCCGGGTCTCGTCGAGCCAGAACACGACGTGGGCCCCGGTGAGCCGGCCCCGCTTCACGGCGAGCCCGACCCAGTCGCGGACGGCGGCGTCCTTCACCTGGCACGCCCGCCACACGTCGCCCGGCGCGACCCGGTGCGCCATCACGGTGGCGCCCGACCGGTCGACCACTCGCACGGTACCCGCCGTCGGGATCTCGAACGTCTTGTCGTGGGACCCGTACTCCTCGGCGGCCTGGGCCATCAGCCCGACGTTGGGCACCGAGCCCATGGTCGCGGGGTCGAACGCACCGTTCGCACGGCAGTCGTCGATCACCGCGGCGTAGACACCGGCGTACGACGAGTCGGGGATGACCGCCACACAGTCCTGGCGCTCCCCGGCCGCGTTCCACATCTTCCCCGAGTCGCGGATCATCGCCGGCATCGACGCGTCGACGATGACGTCGCTCGGGACGTGCAGGTTGGTGATCCCCCGGTCGGAGTCGACCATCGCGACCGCCGGGCCGGCCGCGAGGCCGGCGGCGAACGCCGCCTCGACCGCCGCCCGCTCGGAGTCGGGCAGCGTGGCCACCCGGGCGAGCACGTCGGCGAGTCCGTCGTTGGCGTTCGCCCCCACCCGCTCCAGTACGTCGGCGTGCGCGGCGAACGCGTCGGCGAAGAACGCCCGCACCGCGTGGCCGAACAGGATCGGGTCCGACACCTTCATCATCGTGGCCTTGAGGTGCAGTGAGAACAGCACGTCCTCGGCCTTGGCCGCGGCGATCTGGTCGGCGAGGAACCGGTCGAGCGCGGCGGCGTCCATGAACGTGGCGTCGACGATCTCTCCGGCCTGGACCGGGATGCGCTCCTTGAGCACGGTGACGGTGCCGTCGTCGGCGACCAGCTCGACCCGGAGCTCGTCGGCGGCGGCGAAGGTGACCGACTGCTCGTTGCTGCGGAAGTCGTCGTGTCCCATCGTCGCGACGTGCGTGGCCGACGCGGGGTCCCACTTCCCCATCGAGTGCGGATGGCTGCGGGCGTAGCGCTTCACCGACAGGGGCGCGCGCCGGTCGGAGTTGCCCTCGCGCAGCACCGGGTTGACCGCCGAGCCCTTGACCTTGTCGTAGCGGGCCCGGACGTCGGTGTCGGCCGGGGTGGACGGCTCGTCGGGGTAGTCGGGGACCGCGTACCCCGCCGCCTGGAGCTCTTCGATCGTGGCCTTGAGCTGCGGGATCGACGCCGAGATGTTGGGCAGCTTGATGACGTTGGCCTGGGGCCGGGTCACGAGACGGCCGAGCTCGGCGAGGTCGTCGGTGCCGCGCTGCTCGGCGGTGAGCGTCTCGGGGAACGCCGCCAAGAGGCGTCCGGCGAGCGAGATGTCGCGCAGCTCGACCTCCACGCCTGCGACCCGGGTGAAGGCGTTCACCACCGGGAGCAGGGATCGGGTGGCGAGGGCCGGGGCCTCGTCGGTGAAGGTGTAGACGATCGTGCGGTCGGTCATCGGTGCTTTCGGGACGGGGAACGACGGATCTCCGACGCTACCGCACCGCCTGTGCCGACATCGGCGGCCGGATCGGCGTGCCCGGTCGCCGCGCCGGGTCAGCGCGCCGGGTCAGCGCGCCGGGTTGAAGTTCGCGTGCGAGATCATCTGCCAGCGACCCTGCCGCCACACGAACGAGGTGAGGCGCGGGGCCTCGACGTTCGTGTAGGTCTCCCCGTTGATCTGCTCGGAGATGAGCACCCCCCACCGCACGGTGAGGGTGCGGCCGTCCTGACGGGCGCTCAGGTCGTCGCTGATGACGAACGTCGACACCTTGGCCGGGTTGGCCAGGTACTGCGACCGGTCGGCGTGGGTGCCGTCGGCCCGGGCCAGCTGGAAGTTGGGGGCGAGGATCGCTGCGAGCCCCTTGGCGTCACCCCGCTGGAGGACGGTGAGGAACTCGGTGGCCAGGGCCCGCCCGGTCCGGGCGGGGTCGGCGAGCCGGGGGGCCTTGTCCGGGGCGGCCGCCGCCGGGGGGGCGACCGGAGCGGCCAGGGTCGGGGCGCCGACGAGCAGGACGCCGGCGACGACCAGCACCGATCGGCGGATCCGGCGGGGACGGCGGGTGGCGGGGCGGGGCACGGGTACTCCGATCCGGGGTGGGACAGGAGGAAGCGGGGCGGCGGGGCGGGGCCGACGCCGAGCGTAGATCCCGCCGTCCGGACCCCCGCCTCCGGCAACGGTAGATTCCTTTCGTCATGTCGTTCCGTCGTCCCGCCCTCGCCGCCCTCGCCGCCACCGTCCTCGCGGCGCTCGTGGCCGCGCCGGTCGCCGCCAGCACCACCACCTCCACCACGAACACGACGACCCCCAGCACCACGGCCCCGACGAACGAGTCGTCGGCGACCACCAGTGCGACGACCTCCAGCACCACGACCCCGACCACGGCACCACCGACGACCCCGCCGACGACCCCGGCACCGCCGAGCACCGAGCCGCCCCCGGTGCTGATCGAGGAGCCGTTCGTCGAGGGCGAGGTCATCGTGAAGTACGCGGCCTCGGCCAGCACCACCGACCGCAGCGAGGCCCGGGCCGCCGTCGGCGCGATCGACGCCGCACCCATCTCCGACCTCGCCCCCCGTACCGAGGTACTCAAGCTCGACGGGTCCAAGTCGGTCGCCCAGGCGGTGGCGACCCTCCGCGGCGACCCCGACGTCCGCATCGCCGAGCCGAACTACATCCTCACCCCCACGGCGGTGTCCAACGACCCCACCTTCACCTCCGGTGGCCTCTGGGGCATGTACGGCGACACCACCTCCCCGGTGAACCAGTACGGGAGCCAGGCCGGTGAGGCATGGGCTGCGGGGTACGTCGGCTCGTCCAACGTCTACGTCGTGGTGATCGACGAGGGCATCGACGTCTCGCACCCCGATCTCGTCGGCAACATCTGGACCAACCCGTTCGACCCCGTCGACGGCATCGACAACGATGGCAACGGCTACATCGACGACGTGCACGGCTGGGACTTCGCCAACAACGACCGGTCGGTGTACGACGCCGGCGGCGACGCCCACGGCACCCACGTGTCGGGCACGATCGGCGGGGTCGGCGGCAACGGCATCGGCGTGGCCGGCGTCAACTGGGACGTCACCCTGATCTCGGCGAAGTTCCTCGGCTCCGGCGGCGGGTCGACCGCCAACGCCGTGCGGGCGATCGACTACGCCACCCAGCTCAAGGTCCGCCACGGCCTCAACATCGTGGCGACCAGCAACTCGTGGGGTGGCGGTGGCTTCAGCCAGGCCCTGCTCGACGCCATCAACCGCGGGGGCGACGCCGACATCCTCTTCATTGCCGCCGCCGGGAACTCCAACTCCAACAACGACGCCACGAACAACTACCCGTCGAACTACGAGTGCACCCGCACCGCGGCCGGTGCCGCCCGGGGCTGGGACTGCATGATCGCCGTCGCGGCCACCACCTCGAGCGGGGCCAAGGCGTCGTTCTCCAGCTACGGCGCCACCCGCGTCGACCTCGGCGCCCCCGGCGAGGGCATCACGTCAACGACCCCGGGCAACACCTACTCCAGCTACAGCGGCACGTCGATGGCCACGCCGCATGTGTCGGGCGCCGCGGCGCTGTGCGCGTCGGCGAACCCGGCGATGACCGCGAGCCAGATCCGGGCGGCGATCCTCGCCACCGCCGCACCCACCCCGTCGCTTGCCGGCATCACCGCTACCGGCGCCCGCCTCGACGTCGGTGCCCTCATGGGGGCCTGCCGCCCCGCGACCGCGCCGGTGTCCGGTGCCCCGACCGGGCTCGGTGCCACTGCGCTGTCGGAGTCCCGGGTCCGCCTGACCTGGACCGACGGCACGACCGGTGAGTCGTACCACGAGGTACAGCGGGCGGGCGTGTCCAGCGGGACCTGCGGCACGTTCGCCACGGTCGCCACGGTCGGCGCCGGCACGACGAGCACGACGGTCGAGGGGCTCGCCGCCTCGACCGAGCACTGCTTCCGGATCCGGGCCGGGAACGCCTACGGCACCGGGAGCACGACCGCCTGGACCGACGTCGCCCAGGCGACGACCCTGGCACCCCCGCCCCTCCATGTGTGCGCGGCCACGACCTACGCCTGGATCGACCCGGCCACCGCCACCGCGATGAACCTCTCCGACGACTCCACCGCGCTCATGAGCCTCGGGTTCACCGCCCAGTTCCTGGGCTCGTCGTTCACCCAGGTCTACGTCGGGTCGAACGGGATCCTCGGGTTCGGCACCCCGGTCTCCGCGTACCTGAACGAGCGCATCCCCTCGACCACCGGACCCAACAACTACGCCGCCCCGTGGTGGGACGACCTCGACCCCGGGGCTGGTGGCCGCGTGAGCCGGATGACCATCGGCACGGCCGGTTCGCGCCAGTTCGTGGTCACCTGGCAGGACGTGCCGTTCTACGGCGCCGCCGGATCCGGGATCACCTTCCAAGCTGTGATCACCGAGGGCGTCGACGGAGTGCTCTTCCAGTACCTCGACGTCGTCGGCTCGTCGGCGGCCCACGACGGGGGCGCCGGCGCCACCATCGGCACCGAGAACGTCGACGGCACGCGAGGCACCCAGTTCTCGTACAACCGGACCTCGGTCACCAACGGTTCGGCGGTCCGGTGCGCACTGCCGTCGACCACACCGCCGACGATCTCGACCGCGACGCTGCCCGCGGGCACCACCGGCACCGCCTACTCGGCCACCCTCACCGCGACCGGCGGCGCGACCCCCTACACCTGGACCCTCGCCAGCGGCACCCTCCCCGCCGGCCTCACCCTCGCCACCGACGGCACCATCACCGGCAC
>VGBI01000058.1 GCA_016870595.1 Actinomycetota bacterium | reverse complement strand
GAAGGCACTGGGCTGGCGGGCGGCCCCGGCGACCGCCACCGGCAGCAGGGGTGCGTCGCCCACCGGAAGCTCGAGCGCGTCGACCAGGACGTCGAGGCCCTTCTCGGGGACCAGGCGACTCACCGCGAGCACGTACCGGTCGGGGGCGTACCCGAACCGCGCCGGCGCGTCGTCGTCGACGGCGTCGGGGAGGGTGACGCCGTTGGGGATGCGCACGACGGTCCGGTCCGCCGGGACGTGCTCGTGCAGGAACTCCTCGAACTCCCGCGACACCGCGATGAACGCCCGTGCGGCGCGGTGGACCACCGCCGCGTTGGCCCGGAGGAGGGTGCCGGCGAGACGCCCCCACTTCTCGTCGCGCCACTCGAGCCGGTGGACGGTCATCACCACGGGTCGGCCCCGCCACCGGGGCAGGAACGACCAGCCCGAGTTCGCGTAGGAGTGGTAGTGCACGACGTCGGCGTCGGAGCGCGCCGCCCGGGCCGACGCGAGGGCGCTGTAACTGAACCGGTCGAGCGGGCTGCGCGGGATCGCCCGCACGGTTTCGACGTCGATGCCCCGGTACCGGGGCCCGGCCGGGGCGCGCCGGCAGTAGACGGTGACGGCGTGGCCGAGGGCGGCGAGCCGGGTGCTCACCTCCTCGATGTGCCGGCTCATCCCACCCTGGCGACCGGGGAACTCGAGCGGACCGACGACCGCGATGCGCACGGTCAGGCCAGGTGCGCGAAGTTGGGCCACCGCGCGAGATCGATGCTGAGGTCGAGGGCGGCGAGCCGACGGACGTCGGGGGTGTAGGCGCCGACCAGCGCGGCGCGGGTCTCGTCGGGGAGGTCCTGCTTGTGCGCCCGGGCCGCGTTGACCGGCCGGTCGAGCCCGGGCGGGCGGAACGCCGGGTCGAGCCCGAGGAAGGCGTAGATGCGGGCGAGCTCGCCGCCGGGGTCCGCGATGCAGCGCTCGAACTGCACGACGAGCATCCGCTCGCGCGCGGCGGTGTGCAGCACCTGCTCGAGCTGCAGTCCGTAGCACCCGAGCCGGAACGCCGCGCTCGCCGCCGCCGGGCCGGGCCGGCGGGTCTCGGCCTGGAGCACGACGCCGGACCGGTAGCGCTCGACCGGGTCCCGCAGCGAGACGAGGAGCCGGGCGTCGGGGGCCGCGCGGGCGATCAGCGGCGGGACCCAGAAGTGGGCGAGGTAGCCCGGTGACCACTCGCCGGCGATGCGTCCGGCCGGACGGGGGAAGAACCGGGCGTAGGTCTCGGCGTCGGCGTCGGCGAAGGGGCGGTCCCAGAACCGGTGGAAGTAGTGGAGTTCCTTCGTCGTCTCGCCCTGCACGTCGGGGTGCGCGGCGATCAGCGAGTACAGCCAGGTGGTCCCGGACCGTTGGGCGCCGAGGCCGATGAAGTCGGGCGGGGCCACGGACCAGCCGGCCGGGCACGGGGGCGGGTTGCGCAACGCCGCACGGGTGCGGAGCCGGGCGACGACTGCACTGATCCGCACGGCGCGGATGCTAGACGGGCCGGTCCCCGGGGCCGGGCCGCTCGGCGCGCGCCCGGGTCCGCTGCTCCTCGAGCGCGACGTTGAACATCGCCCCGGTGACCGTGATCCGCCCCACGATGTACGACCACACGAGGATCGCCAGCGCGGCGCCGAGCGCGCCGTACGTCTCGGACTGGCTCCCGATCGAGCGGGTGAACCAGTAGGTCGTGGCGAACTGCAGGATCTCAACCCCGACCGCGACGAGGACGGAGCCCGGCACAAGGTGGGTCTAGGGGACGTCGGCGTGGGGGAGCCGCGCCTGCACCGCGGTCCAGATCCCCACGACCAGCACGCCCCACGCCAGGAACGGGATGACCCTGAGGAGTCCGACGGCGTCCTGGACCCGTTCGATCAACGCGCCGACGGCGAGGATGGCCGCCATCGCGCCGATGAGGAGCCCGGCGGCGGTGAAGGGGCGCTGCAGTCGCGGGACCGGCACGTTCCATGCGAGACCGTGGGTGATCCGCAGTACCCGGACGAGCCCGCGCGCGGCGAACACGAGCGCGATCCCGCTGACCACGAGCAGCCAGGTCCGGTTCCAGACCGACAGATCCCCGGCGTGCCCGATGGCCCGGGCGATCAACCCGGACATGCCGAACGTGTCGGCCAGGTCCTTCGGGTCGGCGCGGGTGGCATCGCCGAGGAACGGCATCCCGGTCACGATCACGAAGACGAACGGGATCAGGAAGGTGAAGCAGCGGAAGGCCAGGGCCGCGGCGAGCACGCCCCCACCGGTCCGGGCGTCGCGCTCGATCGCCACGAACGCTGCGTCGATCCAGCGGTTGCCGGGCCGGCGCCGCTCGAGCTGCTGACGTACGGCCTCGGCCTTCGCGCGGGCGGCGTCGACCCGGTCCCGGGCCTGCCGGGCCGACGCCCGGGCCCGTCGACCGGGAGTGGCGCGGCGGGGATCGGAAGGGCCGCCGGGACGTCCAGACATGGCACGACCGTACCCGGGCCGTCGTCCGCCGCCGGGCGCCGGTGCCGTGTGCCAAGGTGGTCCGGAGCAGCGGAGGTGCGCATGCGCGGGGCCAAGATCCTGATCACCGGGCCGGCGGGACAGATTGCGTTCCCGCTCGCCGAGCACCTGGCCCACGACAACGAGGTCTGGGGCATTGCCCGCTTCGCGAACCCGGAGGACCGGGCCCGGGTCGAGGCGGTCGGGGTGACGACCCGGGCCGTGGACCTCGCGTCAGGGGACTTCGCCGACGTCCCCGACGACTTCGACTACGTCCTGCACCTCGCCACCTTCCAGGGTCCGGGTGAGGACCACGACCACGCGCTGCGGGTGAACGCCGAGGGGACGGGCCTGGTGCTGGCGCACTGCCGGTCGGCCCGGGCGGCGCTCGTGATGTCGACCGCGTCGGTGTACCGGCCCCACGACGACCCGCACCATGCGTTCGCCGAGACCGACCCGCTCGGCGACGCGCGCTCACCCCACGCGCCCACGTACTCCATCTCGAAGATCGCCGAGGAGGCGGTGGCGCGGACCTGCGCGCGGCTCTTCGACCTCCCGGTGGTCATCGCACGGATGAACGCCTCGTACGGCCCGAACGGGGGGCTCCCGGCATACCACCTCGACTGGATCCTGGCCGGGCAGCCGGTGGTCACGCGGTGGGATCCCTGTCCCTACAGCCCGATCCATCAGGACGACATCAACACCCAGGCGGCGGCGTTGCTGGGCGCGGCGTCGGTGCCGACGACGGTCGTCAACTGGGGCGGGGACGACGTGGTGAGCCCGCAGGAGTGGTGCGGATACTTCGGTGCGCTGACCGGACGCACGCCCGAGGTGGTGGTCACCGAGATGCCGGGCACGCACCGGGGGTCGATCCTGTCCGCCGAGCGGCGGCGGGCGATCACCGGTCCGTGTGCCGTCGGGTGGCGCGAGGGCATGCGCCGCCTGGTCGCCGAGCGCTACCCCGACGGGTTCGACGCCTCGGCGCCGATGGCCGGTCAGGCCGGAACACTGCTGTCCGCCTACACCCGCGACGACGCAGACGTGGAGGCGCCCGCCGGGGACGGCACGACTCCTACTCGTTGAAGCCGGCGAGGGTCTCCGCGATGGTGAGCCCCTCGGACGCGATCGTCGGACGGCCGGCCTGCAGGCGGGGTGCCGCCTCACGCAGCTCCTCCACCGTCCACCGGTCGTCCTTCACGATGCGCTCGGGCAGCGTCCAGTTGGTGAACAGCCCGACCTCGCCCCCGCCGACGTGGAACACCCCGCCGGTGAAGGGGCAGTCGGCGGTGGCGAGGTACGCCACGAGCGGCGACACGTTGCCGGGGTGGAACTTGTCGAACTCGGCGGCGTCGGTGGGCGCGGCGACCATGTCCTCCATCCCCGGCGTCTCGAGGGTCAGGCGGGTGCGGGCCACCGGGGCGATCGCGTTGGCCCGAACCCCGTAGCGCGCGAGCTCGATCGCCTCGATCACGGTCATGGCGGCGATGCCGGCCTTCGCGGCGCCGTAGTTGGCCTGGCCGACGTTGCCGATCAGCCCGGCGCCCGACGAGGTGTTGACGATCGCCGCCTTCACCTCGACGCCGTTCTTGGCCTGCTCCCGCCAGTACGACGCCGCGTGGCGGGTCGGGGCGAAGTGGCCGCGCAGGTGGACGTTCATGACCGCGTCCCACTCGTCGGGACCCATGTTCACGAGCATCTTGTCGCGCAGGATCCCGGCGTTGTTCACCAGCACGTGCAGGTCGCCGAAGGTGTCGAGGGCCAGCTGCACGAGGCGCTCGGCCGCGTCCCAGTCGGCGCAGCTCTCGGTGTGCGCGACCGCCTCACCCCCGAGGGCGACGATCTCGTCGACGACCTCCTGGGCCGGGCCCCGGTCGGTGCCCTCGCCGCGAGGGCTGCCGCCGAGGTCGTTGATCACGAGCTTCGCGCCCTCGGCCGCGAACAGCAGTGCGTGCTCACGGCCGAGGCCGCGACCTGCACCGGTGATGATGGCGACGCGTCCGTCGAGTGCACCCATGGATCCTCCGATGCCGGGCCTGCGGTCGCGCGAATGCTATGCGCACCACGCCGGGTGCTCGTCGGCCCAGGGCAGGGCCTCCTCCAGCTGCGCGGCGACCCGCAGGAGCACGTCCTCGCGGGCGTAGGCGGCGACCAGCTGGACCCCGATGGGCAGGCCGTCCCCGTTGCGGTGCAGGGGCAGCGACACCGCGGGTTGCCCGGTGATGTTGAACGGGAACGTGAACACGGTGAGCGCACCCATGGCCTCCGACAGCCCCGGTCCGGCGTTGCCGGGTCCGAGGACCCCGAGGGGCGGCGGCGGCGCGCCGAGCTGGGGGGTGACGAGCAGGTCGTAGCCGTCGCCCCCGTCGTCGGTCGGCGCCCAGAACCGGGCCAGGCCCCGGGCGTAGTCGTTGGCCCGCTCGAGCGCGGCGATGTAGCGCGCCGCGGTGACCGTGCGGCCGCCCTCGACCAGGGCCTGGTTCCAGGGCTCGAGCTCGGCGGGATCGATGGTGCGTCCGAGCGTGGCGCTCCAGCGGTCGAGGTCGCGCGCGACGAACGTGCCGAAGATGCCGCCGAGCGACTCCCCCAGCGCAGGGTCGTCGAGCGCCGGCAGGTCGACCACCTCGACGTGGTGCCCGAGCGCCTCGAGCGCCCGGGCTGCGACCCCCGCCGCCGCCACGCAGTCGGGGTGGACGTCGTCGGTGGCACGCGGCCGGCGGGTGCGGACCCCGATCCGGAGGCGGCCGGGGTCGGCGCCGACCTCGTCCCGGAACGGCCGGGTCGGGGGCGGGGCGTAGTACGGGTCGCCCGGGACCGGTCCGGCGGTCGCGTCGAGCACGGCGGCGGTGTCGCGCACCGATCGCGTGAGCACGTGCTCGTGGGTGGTGAGGGCCCAGTACTCGCCGAAGCCGGGGCCGAGGCTGTTGCGGCCCCGGGTCGGCTTCAGGCCGACGAGCCCGCACGCACTCGCCGGGATGCGGATCGATCCACCCATGTCGTTGCCGTGGGCGACGGCCACCATCCCGGATGCCACCGCAGCGCCCGATCCCCCGCTCGAGCCACCGGGGGAGTGGTCGAGGTTCCAGGGGTTGTGGGTCGCGCCGAAGGCCAGCGGTTCGGTCGTCGCCGAGGTCGCCAGCTCGGGCAGGTTCGTCTTGCCGAGGATGACGAAACCGGCGGCGCGGTAGCGCGCCACCAGCGCGGTGTCGGTCGGCGCGACGTAGCCGGCGTCCTTGAGCACCTGCATGCCGCAGTGGTACGGGTCGCCCGCCGAGTGGGCGACCGCATCCTTGAGCAGCATGGGCACCCCGCGGAACGGACCGTCGGGCAGCGGCCCGGCCGCAGCGGCCCGCGCCTTGTCGAACATCGGGGTGATCACCGCGTTGCACCGGGGGTTGCGGGCCTCGATCCGGGCGATCGCCGCCTCGACCAGCTCGGCCGGGGTGACGGCACCGTCGCGGACCAGCGCCGCCTGCGCCGTCGCGTCGAGCCACTGTCCGTCGGTCGCATCCGTCGTCATGGGGCGATGTTCGCGCGTCCGTCGGATCCCCGCCGGTGGGCGGATGGACCGGTACGTTCGGATGATGCCTCGGTTGTGCGCACGGCCCGCCTGCAGCGCCCCGGCCACGGCGACCTTCACCTTCGACGGCCTCCGCCGCATCGTCTGGCTCGCGCCCCTCGCCGACGCCGCGGCGTACTCGGCCGGCGATCTCTGCCGTCGGCACGCCGACCGGCTGCGCGCCCCCCAGCACTGGGAGCTGCGGGACCTCCGGCCCGGTCCCACCGTGGTCGCCCCGGCCGGGACCCCGGCCCCCAGTCGCCACAGCCCGCCGCCCCCGGCCCCGACCGGCCCGGCCCCGGTCCTGCCGTTCGAGGGGACCCCGGCGAACGCCCCCGCGGCCCGCCGGGTGGGCCATCCCCTCCTCGCCCCGGCCGACCCCGAGGCCGAGCCGTCCCCGCCGCCGGCCTCGAGCCCCCTCCTCGCCCGGGCCTTCCGCAACGCCGGGTGACCTCCGACCCGGGCTCCCGGGTCGAAAAAACGCCCGTTTCACCCGATAAATCCGGTGACATGCGCCACACCGGAGGCACCTCCGACCCCGTCCGGGCGGGGGGTGCCGCCGGGACCATCGGCCCTCCCGGTAGCGTCTTCCCCGGAGCCGCCCCGGTGTTCGCGACCCGGGCGAGGTTCCCGTCCCATCCCGGCGGTCCTCGCCGCGCGCCCCGGCGCGTGCCCGACCCGCCCCCCACCCCGGAGGAATCACCGTGCGTCTCCACCTCGAGCGCCTCGCCCCCGCGCTGCTCGCCGCCCTCGCGGCGGGCGGTGTCGTGGCGTCGTGGGCCCTGCCCGCCGATGCCGAACCCACCCCGCAGCGACGCGATCGCCTCCATGCGGAGCGGCCGATCGCCGCCCCTGACGACTCCACCGCTGCCACCCTGCTCGACGTCGCCCACGCCCTCGCCCTCGACGAGGTCGGGACCCCGGCCACCGAGCCCGACCCCCTTCCCGACCCGCCACGGCCCGACCGCCCGGCCGCAGCGGTCGGTCCCGCCACCTTCACCGCAACTGCCACCGCCGCCCCGGCCCCCCCGCCGTCGGGGTGCGCCGGCGACGTGGACTGCTTCCTCGCCTGCACCCGGGCCCACGAGTCCGACACCTCGGGCGGCTACGGCGCCGTGAGTGCCGGAGGTCAGTACCGCGGGGCCTACCAGTTCCAGCAGCGCACCTGGGACGCCGCCGTCACCGGCGCCGGCTTCGGTGAGTACGCCGGCCTCCCCGCCGACGCAGCACCACCCGAGGTGCAGGACGCCGCTGCGGCGCATCTGTACGCGGTGTCGGGCAACCGACCGTGGGGCGGCCGGTGCTGACGGTCCCGGGCGTGAGGCCGGTCGGCGGCCTTCGCGGCCCCGTCTAGCCTCGCCCCGTGCCCGACCCCGTCCCCGTCGACCGATCGGGGCCCGCCCCCGACCTCGACCTCGGCGCGTTCAGCGACGCAGGCCCCTGGGTGGTCCAGCCCGAGCGCCTCGTGTGGCGGCGCGGCCTCGAGCGCATCCGCACCCGGACCCGCCGGAGCGTCGGGCCCCTGCTGGCCCACCGGCGGCTCCCGCCGGTGGGCCGCTTCGGCCGGGTGCTGGCGGGCGTCGGCACGGCGCTCGGACCGTGGTACCTGCGGGAGCGGGGCACGCCCGACTCGCGGGCCGCCCTGTCGCGCCGGCTCCGCCGCCAGTTCGAGCGGCTCGGCTCGACCTACGTGAAGCTCGGTCAGATCATCTCGGCGTTCGAGGGCCTCTTCCCCGACGAGCTCGTGCAGGAGTTCAAGAAGCTGCGCGACCAGGTGCCGCCCGAGCGCTTCGCCGACGTGCGGGCCGTCATCGAGGCCGACCTCGGCCGACCGCTCGAGACGATCTTCGCCGAGTTCGACGAGCAGCCGATCGCGGCGGCCTCCATCGCGCAGGTGCACGCCGCTCGCCTGCTGACCGGCGAAGAGGTCGTGGTCAAGGTCCAGCGTCCCCGCGTGGCCGAGCTCGTGCGGGCCGACCTGCGGGCCCTGGCGTGGCTCGGCCCGTTCCTGGTCGGGCGCATCCCGATCGCCGCGCTGGCGAACCCGCCCGCCCTGGTCGAGCTGTTCGCCGAGCAGATCGTCGAGGAGCTCGACTTTCGGCTCGAGGCCGAGAACATGCTCGACCTCGCCCGGGTCTTCGCCGTGACCGGGCAGCGCACGATGATCGTGCCCCGTCCGCACCCGTACTGGGTGAGCCGGCGCGTCCTCGTGATGGAGCGGATGCGGGGCTTCGCCTTCGACGACGTCGAGGCCATGCACGCCGCCGGCCTCGACACCGACGCCATCCTGCGGGCCGGGCTCATCGCCTGCCTGGAGGGCGCGCTGATCCACGGCGTGTTCCACGGCGACCTCCACGGGGGCAACCTCCTGGTCCAGCCCGACGGTCGCACCGTGCTGTTCGACTTCGGAATCACGGGTCGCCTGGCCGATGCCCAGCGTCTCGCCTTCCTGCGCCTCCTGATCACCGGGACGGCGGGCGACGTCAAGGGCCAGCTCGGGGCGCTGCGCGACCTCGGCGCGTTCCCGCCCGACACCGATCTCGAGGCGGTGTTCGTCGACCTCGAGCTCGACCGGCCGCCACCCGACCCCACGCAGATGTCGGCCGAGGAGCTCGTGCTCGAGATGCAGGAGCTGGTCAAGAAGCTCCTCGCCTACGGCGCCCGGGCCCCGAAGGACCTCATGCTCTTCGTGAAGAACCTCATGTTCCTCAACGCCGCGACCGCCACCCTCGCCCCCGACCTCGACCTCCTCGGCGAGATCGCCCACGTCCACACCTACTTCCTGTCGCAGCACGGCGAGCGCCTCGTGCGCGACCTCGGCCTCGACCCCACCGCCTCGGCCGTCGACGTCGACGCGGTCAAGGCCTCGCTGCTGGTGCCGCCCGAGGTCGAGCGGGTCACGTTCCGGGAGCTCCAGGAGCGCCGCCGGCTCATCCTCGACCGCATGCAGCGCACCCCCCGCTCCGGTCGCCGTCGCCGCGCCTGAGCGGATACGGTCCCCTCCGTGGAGGGGAGTTCGGCCTTCGACGCGCCGGTCCGCACCGCGTACGCGACGCGACTGACCCGCAGGCGCATCGTCCTGACGATGGTCGCGGCGATGTCGGGCATGTTCCTGGCCAGCCTCGACGCCACCATCGTCTCGACCGCCATGCCCACGATCGTCGGCGATCTGCGGGGCGTCGACCAGTACGCCTGGGTGTTCTCGAGCTACCTGCTCGCGGAGATCGCGACGATCCCGCTGTGGGGCCGGCTGTCCGACATGTTCGGCCGGAAGAGGATCTTCCTGATCGGCATGGCGATCTTCCTCGTCGGGTCGGCGTGCGCCGGCCTGGCCGGATCGATGACGATGCTCGTGCTGTGCCGAGGCATCCAGGGGATCGGGGCCGGGTGCCTGCTCCCCGTGGCCCAGACGATCACCGCCGACCTGTTCACCCTCGAGCAGCGGGCGAAGGTGGCCGCGTTCTACTCGGGCCTCTTCGGGTTCTCGGCCGTGCTCGGTCCCCTGATCGGTGGGTTCATCACCGATCAGCTCTCGTGGCGGTGGGTCTTCTACGTGAACCTGCCGATCGGGATCGTCGCGATGGTGCTTGTCGCCGTGGTGATGATCGAGCCGCTCGAGCACCGGACCCGCCACCGACTCGACTGGGCGGGCATCGCCACCCTGCTGGGCTGGACCGTCCTGCTGGTGTACGCCCTGGAGTCGGGGGGCCGGGAGCAGCCCTGGGGCTCGCCGGTCATCCTCGGGTGCTTCGCGGGGAGCGCGATCCT
The DNA here is from genome assembly GCA_016870595.1 of Actinomycetota bacterium. GTDB lineage: Bacteria > Actinomycetota > Acidimicrobiia > IMCC26256 > PALSA-555 > CAIUKV01. The sequence goes on along the minus strand of VGBI01000058.1, from coordinate 7,362 downwards.
CTTCGGCCTGTTCGTCGCGGCCGAGCGTCGGGCGGCCGAGCCCCTCATCCCGTTCGACCTGTTCGCGATCCCGGTGCTGCGCGCCGCCGCGGTGATCGCGATCGCGATCGGCGTGGCGATGTTCGCGATGACGTCGTTCCTCCCATTGTTCGTGCGGGTGGTCATCGGAGGGTCGGCCACCGCAGCCGGGCAGGTCCTCACCCCCATGATGCTCGCGCTCATGTTCGGGTCGGCGATCGGTGTGAAGCTCGTCCTGCGCATGGGCTACCGGAACCTCTGCGGGATCGGCTTCGGCATCGCCGGCATCGGCGTGTTCCTCCTGACCCGGCTCACGGTCGAGGCGACCCGGCTCGAGGTGAGCCTGGCGATGGTGCCGATCGGCTTCGGCACCGGGTTCGTGTTCATGGCCAGCGCGCTCGCCGCCCAGAGCTCCGTCGACCTGCCCCGGATGGGGGTGGCCACGGGCCTGGTCAACTTCACCCGCCAGCTCGGCGGGGCGGTCGGGGTGGCGATCGCGGCGGCGGTGCTGCTCGGGGGCCTCACCCGTCGGCTGACCGAGGCCTTCCCGGGCCAGACCATCGACACCTCGGCCCTCGTCACCCCGACCGAGGGGCAGACGATCCCGCCGGCCGCCCGCGAGCTCGTCCGGGAGGCGTTCGCGGGCTCCCTGCACTCGGTGTTCGTGATGGCGCTCGTCGTCATGGTGATCGGCGCCTGCACCGTGCTGCTGATGCCCCGGGGGAGCGCCACCCAGCTCCGTGACGAGGCCCAGGCCGGACTGGCCGCCGACCTCGCCGCCCACCCGGAGGAGATCGTCGAGTACGGGCTCGACGAGCCACCCGCCGATAGACCGCCCGTCGACCCCGGGCGTGCCACCATGAGGCCATGACCGACGCACCCACCAGGCCCGCAGACACTCCGCCGGCGGCCGCCCCGGCCCCCCGTCGGAAGGGCCGGTGGCGCAGCGTCGTCTCGGCGGTCCTGGTCGTGCTGACGGCCCTGCTCGCGCCGTTGACCGTGACCGCGGTCTGGCTGCGCGAGCGGATCCTCGACGCCAACGGCTACGTCGACACCGTTGCGCCGCTCGCGAAGAACAAGATCGTCACCGACGCGCTCGCCGTCCGCATCGTCGAGGAGCTGTTCCAGGCCACCGACCTCGAACAGCGGGTCGTCGACGCACTCCCGGGTCCGGTCGGCGTCCTCGGTCCGGCGCTCACCTCGTCACTGCGGGGCCTCGCCACCGACCAGGCCCAGCAGTTCCTCCAGTCGGACACCTTCGCCGACCTCTGGATCCGGGCCAACCAGATCGCCCACAAGGAGGTCGAGCGTCTGTTCACCGGCCGGGGCAAGTCGGTCCAGCAGAGGGGCGACAAGATCGTGCTCGACCTCGGGGCCGTCGCCGACGACGTCCGCGACCAGCTGGTCAAGGAGGGCGTGACCGTCCTGCGCCGGGTGCCGATCCCCCAGGACACCATCGAGGTCAGCATCTTCCAGTCGAACCTCGTCACGCGGCTGCAGTCGACCTTCGCCCTCCTCGACCGGCTCGTCGTGGTGCTGCCGATCCTCTTCGTCCTGTCGCTGGCGGGGGCGATCCTCACGTCGCGGCGTCGCCGCACCGTGCTCGTGGTGACGGGCGTCGCGGTGGCGGCGACCACCGCGCTGCTCGACGCCGGCATCGACGCCGGCGAGCGCATCACCGTCGACCAGGTGGGCCCGAACGTCATCGATCCCGCGTCGGTGGGTCAGGTCTACGACATCCTCGTGAGCGCGCTCCGGGACTGGTCGGTGTACCTGATCGCCACCGCGTTGCTCGTGGCGGTGGTGGCGCTCGTCGCCGACCCGAACTGGATCAGCCGCGTCGCGGTCCGCGTCCGGGGCGACGGCGCCGAGGTGCCCGCCGGCATCACCTGGATCCGGGCCAACCGGGCCGTGCTCCTCGGCGCGGTGGTCGCCGTCGGGGTCCTCGTCCTCGTGGCCTGGCCGGCCCCGACCCTCCTGGTGCTGGCGCTGGTGGTGCTGGTCACGGCGGTCGCCCTGGCCACGGTGGTGGCGCTGGCCCGCCTGGCGCCGGCCCCGACCGGGGACGCCGGCCCGGCGGCGTGACCGCCGCCGGGCTCCTCGCCGCGATCCCGAGCCCCGACGAGGGGGTCGTCGCCCTCGGCCCCCTGCGCCTGCACGCCTACGGGCTGCTGATCGCCCTCGGGGTGATCGTCGCGGTGAAGATGACCATGGTGCGCTGGGGGTGCAAGGGGGGTGCACCGAGCGACATCCTCGACGGCGCGCTGGTCGTCGTGATCGCCGGCGTCGTCGGGGCCCGGATCTACCACGTGCTCACCGACCACGACCGGTTCGCCGGCCGCTGGCTCGACGCCCTCGCGGTGTGGCGGGGCGGCCTGTCGATCTGGGGGGCGGTGATCGGCGGTGCGGTGGCCGTCGCGGTGCTGGCCCGCCGCAAGCATGCACGCGCGCTGGCGGTGGCCGACTGCGTGGTGCCGGGACTGTTCTTCGCCCAGGCCATCGGCCGCTGGGGGAACTGGTTCAACCAGGAGCTGTTCGGGCGGCCCACCGACCTGCCCTGGGCGCTCGAGATCACGGTCACCAAGCGCCCGGTGGGGTACGAGGCGTTCACCACCTTCCACCCGACCTTCCTCTACGAGTCGCTCTACTGCCTGCTGGGTGGGGTCGCCCTCCTGTGGATCGACCGTCACCGCCGGCTCCGGCGGGGGCAGCTCACGGCGCTCTACGTGGTGATCTACACGTTCGGCCGCTTCTTCTTCGAGAACCTGCGCGTGGACACCGCCCCCGAGGTCCTCGGGCTGCGGTTCAACGCGTGGGTCAGCCTGGTGCTGTTCGTCGGTGGGCTCGGGTGGCTCGGGTGGCTGGGCCGCCACGGCGAGGACGCCGACGCGCCGCTGTTCCGGACCGTCCCCGACCGTTCCGGACCCCGAGGCTCCGGCCCGTCCGCCGACCCCGTAGCCTGACACCGTCCGGTGGGCGCTCCGGCGACCCGGACCATCCCGTGTCCCGGATCGTCCCGGAGGATCCCATGTCCGTGCCGTCCCCCAGCGTCACGACGGCGGCCGCCCGTGCGGTCGACGTCACCAAGGTCTACGGGCAGGGCGACACCGCCGTGCACGCGCTCGCCGGGGTCTCGGTCGACTTCCTGCGCGGCCAGTACGCCGCGATCATGGGACCGTCGGGCTCGGGCAAGTCCACGCTGCTGCACTGCCTCGCCGGCCTCGACCGGGTGTCGAGCGGCCAGGTCTTCCTCGGTGACGACGAGATCAGCGCCATGAACGAGAAGGAGCTCACGCTCGTCCGGCGCGACAAGATCGGCTTCGTCTTCCAGGCCTACAACCTCGTGCCCACCCTCACCGGGCTCGAGAACATCGGCCTGCCCCTCGCGCTGGCCGGCCGGTCGCCCGACCCCGAGTGGCTCGACCGCATCCTCACCACCGTCAACCTCGCCGACCGGGTCGGTCACCGGCCCAACGAGCTCTCGGGCGGCCAGCAGCAGCGGGTCGCGGTGGCCCGGGCGCTCGTGAGCCGGCCCGAGGTCATCTTCGCCGACGAGCCGACGGGGAACCTCGACTCCCGGTCGGGGGCCGAGATCCTCGGCTTCATGCGCGACGCCGTCCGGGAGCTCGGGCAGACGATCGTCATGGTCACCCACGACCCGGTGGCCGCCTCGTACGCCGACCGGGTCGTGTTCCTCGCCGACGGCAAGATCGTCGACGAGCTCGCCGGTCCCACGGTGGACTCGGTGATGGACCGCATGCGCCGGCTCGGCGACTGATCCCGGCCCGGCCATGTGGCGCGTCACGCTCCGGGGCCTGGTGGCCAAGAAGTTCCGCCTGGCGTTGTCGTCGTTGTCGATCGCGCTCGGTGTGGCGTTCATGGCCGGCACCTTCGTGCTCACCGACACCCTCGGGGGCGTGTTCGACGGCCTATTCACCAACACCACCCAGGGCGTCGACGCCGTGGTCCGCTCGAAGCTCCCGTACGAGCCCACCGGCGGCCAGGTCAGCCGGGACCAGCTCCGGCCCCCCGTCCCCGAGTCGCTGGTCGACGTCGTGCGCGACGTCGACGGCGTCGCCCGGGCCGAGGGATCGCTCCTCGGGTACGCGCTGGTGATCGGGAGCGACGGCGAGGCGCTCCAGGGCCAGGCCCCGACCTTCGGGCTCCCGTGGTACCCGCGGTCCGACACGGTCAACCGGTCGTCCGAGATCGTGAAGGGGCGTGCGCCGCGCGCCCCCGACGAGGTCGCGTTCGACATCCGCACGTTCGAGGACGGGGGCTTTCGCGTCGGCGGCCCGGCCCGGGTGTCGTTCCAGACGGTGCCGCCCCGTGAGTTCCGGGTCGTGGGCGCGTTCCTCTTCGGTGGCTCGAAGGACGGTCCGGTGGGGGCGACGCTGTCGGCGTTCACACCCGCGACGGCGCAGGAGGTGATGAACCGGGTCGGCCAGTGGGACCTGATCGAGGTGCGGGCCGCCGACGGGGTGTCGCAGACCGCGCTGCGCGACGACCTGCGGGCCGCGCTGCGGGCCGACGGGCTCGCCGCCGACTTCGAGTCGATCACGGGTCAGCAACTGGCCGACGAGCAGGCCGACGAGCTCAAGTCGAATCTCTCGATCTTCAACACCTTCCTGCTGGTGTTCGCGCTCGTCGCCCTGTTCGTCGGTGCCTTCGTGATCTACAACACGTTCTCAATCACGGTGGCCCAGCGGATCCGGGAGATCGGGCTGCTGCGGGCGCTGGGCGCGACGGGGCGCCAGGTGAACCGGGCCGTGGTGGGCGAGTCGCTCGTGGTCGGCGTGCTGTCGTCGGTGATCGGGATCGTGCTGGGGATCGCGCTGGTCCCGCTGCTCCAGGGGCTGCTCGCCGGGTTCGGCATCGATCTCCCCGGCGGACCGCTCGTGATCGCCACCCGGACGCTCGTGGTGTCGTTCCTCGTGGGCACGGTCGTCACCGTGGTGTCGTCGTTGGCCCCGGCCCGGCGGGCCGCCCGGGTGCCGCCGATCACCGCCCTGCGGGACCAGGCGCTCGACCCGGCCGCGAACCGGCGCCGCTACCTCTGGGGCGCCGCCCTCTGGGTGGTCGGTGCGGTGATCCTGCTCGCAGGCCTGTTCGGGGGCGCCTCGGGCGGCGATTCCGCCCTGCTCATCGGCGGCGGGGCGTTCTTCGCCTTCATCGGCGTGGCGATGCTCAGCCCGCTGCTGGCCGGGCCCGCCGCGCGCGTGCTCACCTGGCCGGCGCGCCGGCGCGGTCGGGTCACGGCCCGGCTCGCGAGCGAGAACGCCGAGCGCAACCCGCGGCGCACAGCGTCGACGGCGTCGGCGCTCATGATCGGGCTCACCCTCGTGTCGATGGTCGCCGTGCTCGCGGCGTCGCTCAAGGGGTCGTTCACCGAGACCATCCGGGGTCAGTCCTCGGCCGACTTCGTGCTGTCCCCCAAGGGCTTCTTCCCGTTCTCGCCGGCCGCAGCCGAGCAGATCCGTGCGGAGCTGCCCGACGCCACCGTGGTCGAGTACCGCATCGGGGTGATCCAGATCGGCAACGACACCGTGAACGTGCTCGGCGCATCCCCCGACTTCACCGAGATCACCGACATCGGGCTGCGGCCCGGGGCCCGCCGGGACGCGTTCGCCCGGGGCGGCCTCTACGTCGAAGCCCCCGAGGCCGGGGCCCGCGGCCTGAAGGTCGGCGACACCGTGGAGGTGCGGTTCCCCGACGGCCCGGGCCGGGTGACCGTCCAGGGGATCTACGCGAAGGAGCTCCCGCCGCCCTTCGACCCGCCCTTCGTGCTCTCGCTCGCCGACTGGGACCGGTTCCCGACCACCGAGGACGTCTCGGTCAGCGTCCTCAAGGGTCCGGGGACCACCACCCGGGAGGCCCGCCGGGTGGTGGAGCGGGCGGCGGCCGAGGTCGGCGGGATCGCCGCCGACGACCTCGCCAGCTTCATCGACCGCCAGATCGCGCAGTTCGACCAGCTGCTCAACCTCGTCTACGTGCTGCTGATGCTCGCCGTCGTCATCGCGCTCGTCGGCATCGTGAACGCGCTCGCCCTGTCGGTGTACGAGCGGACCCGCGAGATCGGCCTGCTGCGCGCGGTGGGCATGACCCGGCGTCAGCTTCGCCGCATGGTCCGGGGTGAAGCCCTGATCGTCTCGGCCTTCGGTGCGCTGCTCGGACTCGTGATCGGCGTGGTGTTCGGGTTCCTCATCGTGCAGTCGGTGTCGAGCGAGGGCATCGCCTTCGCCTTGCCGGTGGTGCAGCTCGTGGTGTTCGTCGTGCTCGCGGTGCTGGCCGGCCTCGTCGCCGGGATCCCGCCCGCGCGCCGTGCCGGTCGGCTCGACGTGCTGCAGGCCATCACCTCGGAGTGACCATCACCGCGGAGTGGCCACCGCGGAGTGACCACCGGGGCCGTGACCCCGTGCCGACGAGGGAGACAGTGGACATGGACGGACCGACCGTGCTCGTGGAGCGTGACGGCGGCGTGGCCCGGATCACGTTGCACCGGCCCGACGCCGCCAACGGTATCGACCTGCGCATGGCCGAGGAGCTGCTCGCGGCGGCCACCGGCCTGGCCGACGACCCCGCCGTGCGGGTGGTGCTGCTCACCGGCTCGGGCGCGCGCTTCTGCGGTGGTGGCGACGTCAAGGCGTTCGCCGATCTCGGGGCCGGGCTCGGGCATCACATCCGGGAGATCACCGTCCCGTTGCACGCGGCGATCTCGCAGCTGGTGCGGCTCGACGCCCCGGTGGTGTGCGCGGTGCAGGGCAGCGCGGCAGGCGCCGGCCTCGGCCTCGTGGCGGCCGCCGACCTCGTGCTCGCCGGCGAGTCGGCCAAGTTCGTCATGGCCTACACCGGGATCGGGCTCACGCCCGACGGGGGGAGCAGCTTCTTCCTGCCCCGCAAGGTGGGGACCACCCGGGCGCTCGAGCTCGCCCTCACCAACCGGGTGCTCAGCGCCACCGAGGCGTGCGACTGGGGCCTGGTCACCCGGGTCGTCCCCGACGCCGAGCTCGCCGACGCGACCGAGGCCATGGTCGCCGCCCTCGCCACCGGTCCGACCCGGGCGTTCGGGGCGGTGAAGCGCCTGGTGCACGGGAGCCTCGAGCACACCCTCGACCAGCACCTGGCCCGGGAGTCCGAGGAGATGGCCCGGGCCGGGAGCACGGCCGATGCGACCGAGGGCGTGGCGGCGTTCGTGGCGAAGCGCCCGCCCGAGTTCCGCGGCCGCTGAGCGCAGGACGACCCCCGCGCCGGACGAGTTCCGAGTCAGACGATGCGCGAGGTGCGGTCGCCCCAGTAGCGGTCGCGGATGAGCCGCTTGTAGAGCTTGCCCGTGGGCTGGCGGGG
>VGBI01000057.1 GCA_016870595.1 Actinomycetota bacterium | reverse complement strand
CGCCACGGCGCCGGCCTGGCCCACCGGCCCCCACCGTGGGCGCATCTCGGTGCGCCCCGCGCACGTCGACCGCCTGGTGGCCGACCTCGCCGGGCTCGGCCTCGCGGTGCTGGGGGAAGGTGGCGTCGGCACCGTGCACGTCGCCGCGCCGACCGCCGACGGGCTCGACGCCGCCCGCACGGTGGCCCACGCCGCCGGCGGCTGGCTGCTGCGCGAGGCCGGACCGCTCGACGGCTTCGGGATCGACCTGCCCAACCGGGCGCTGATGGCCCGGATCAAGGACGCGCTCGACCCGACGGGCAAGTGCAACCCGGGCCGGCTGCCCCTGGCCCCGGTCGCCGTGGGCGGCGTCGCGTGAGCGGCGGGGCGCTCGGCCTCGACCCCGACGAGCTCGTGAGCTGCGTCGCCTGCGGGCTGTGCCTGCCGCACTGCCCGACCTACCGCGTCACCGGACTCGAGCTCGCGTCGCCCCGGGGTCGCATCGCCGCGATGCGGGCGGTCGACCTCGACGGCGCCCCGGTCGACGCATCGTTCGTCGCCGCCATGGACGCCTGCATCCAGTGCCGGGGCTGCGAGGCCGCGTGCCCCTCGGGGGTCCCCTTCGGTCGCCTGATGGAGGGGACGCGCGCGGCGCTGGCGGCGCCGGGCGCGCCCGCCCGCGCGCGCCGACCCCCGGTGCGCCGGGCCGCCGAAGCCGTCGCGTACCGCTGGGTGCTCACCCGGCGTCGGGTGCTGCGGGGCGCCACCTGGGTCCTGTGGGCATTGCAGCGGCTGCGGCTCGTCCCGGCGCGCGCGGGAGTGCCCGCGTTGCGCGCCACCGATTTGCGGCGACCGCTCGACCTCGCCGCCCCGGGGACCGGCGACGCCTACCTGGTCACCGGCTGCGTGATGGACGCCTGGCAGCGCTCGGTGCACCGGGCCACGGTCGCGGTGATGCGGGCCGCGGGCGCGACGCCGATGCACCCGGGTCCCGGCGACGACTGCTGCGGCGCACTGCACGTCCACGCGGGCCGGACCGCGACCGCACAGCGCCTGGCCCGCGCCGTGATCGCGTCGATGCCCGGGGACGCGCCCGTGGTCGTCGACAGTGCCGGCTGCGGCGCGGCGATGCGGGACTACGGCCACCTCCTCGGCACCCCGGGGGCGGTCGCGTTCTCCGCCCGGGTGGTCGACCTCGCCGAGTGGCTCACCACGCGACCGCCGCTGGCGCTGCGCGACACCGGGCGCACGGTCGTCGTGCAGGACCCTTGCCATCTCCGCCACGTCCAGCGGGCCCACCTGCCCGTGCGCACGGTGCTCGCCCCCGCGTACCGCCTGCTCGAGACCGCTGACGACGGACTCTGCTGTGGAGCGGGCGGCGCCTTCGCGGTCTGGGAACCCGAGCTCGCCGGCGCGGTGCGCGACCGCAAGGTCGCGGCGATCCGGGCCGTGGGCGGGCCGGCCCCGGTCGTGGCGTCGGCGAACCCCGGCTGTCTGCTCCACCTGCGCGCCGCCGGGCTCGACGTCCGCCACCCGGCCGAGCTCCTCGCCGACGCACTTGCCCCGGAGGGCCGATGAGCATCCCCGAGATCGTCACCCAGCTCGTCGGCATCGAGGAGCGGCTCCGGGACCTCGCCTACGACCGGCTCCGCGAGGCGGCCGTGGGCGACGCCGAGGCGGCCGCCGACGAGAAGCGCATCCTGGCGGCCCGGCGGGCGGTGGAGAAGGCGATCCGATCCCTCGGCGGGGCCCCGTTCGACGAGTAGGCGGGGCCGCCCCGCCCGCCGGCCGAGTGGCTCAGGCGAGCAGGTCGGCAGCCAGCACGGCGAGCGACGTCTCGGGGCGGGCCCCGAGGTGCGAGACCACCTCGGCCGCGGCCAGTGCGCCGAGGCGTCCGCTGGTCCCGAGGTCGTAGCCGTGGGTCAGTCCGTAGAGGAACCCGGCGGCGTAGAGGTCGCCGGCGCCGGTGGTGTCGACCACCCCGCCGGGGACCGGCACGGCGTCGACGAGGTGGACCTCGGAGCCGCTGATGACGAGGGAGCCCTTGGCCGACCGGGTCAGCGCTGCGATCTCGCAGTGGCGGTCGACCCGCTGCAGGGCGTCGTCGAAGTCGGTCACCTCGTAGAGCGCGCAGATCTCGGCCTCGTTGGCGAAGAGGATGTCGACGTCGTGCTCCACGAGGGCGAGGAAGTCGGCGCGGTGGCGCTCCACGCAGAAGGAGTCGGAGAGCGTGAGGGCGACCCGGCGGCCCGCGTCGTGGGCGACCCGGGCCGCGTGGCGGAACGCCTCCTTGGCCCGGGGCTGGTCCCAGAGGTAGCCCTCGAGGTAGGTCACCTGCGCGGCGCGCACGAGATCGACGTCGACGTCCTCGGGACCGAACTCGGCCGCGGCGCCGAGGAAGGTGTTGAGGGTGCGCTCGGCGTCCGGCGTGACGAGGATGAGGCAGCGGCCGGTGGGTGGCCCCCCGTCGGCCGGGGGCGCGGCGAAGTGCACGCCGGCGGCCCGGATGTCGTGGGCGAACACCGCGCCCAGCTGGTCGGCCGCGACCCGCCCCACGAAGGCGGCCCGACCGCCGAGGGAGGCGAGCCCGACCAGCGAGTTGGCGGTCGACCCGCCCGACACCTCGATGCCGGGGCCCATCGCCCCGTACAGGCGCTCGGCCTGCTCGGCGTCGATGAGCGTCATCGACCCCTTGACCCGGTCGTGGGCGGCGAGGAACGCGTCGTCGGCGTGGGCGAGCACGTCGACGAGCGCGTTGCCGAGCCCGACGACGTCGAAGTCGGCGGGCCCGCTCACGTGGCCACCACCCGGGGCCCGATCGCCACGGGCACGCCGTGGGCGGCGGGCCCGGGCTCGGGCCGGAGGCGGGTGCCGGTGGTGGTCACCCGGCCGTAGAGGGTGGTGCGCTGGACCAGGGGCCGACCCAGCGGCGCCACGATCTCGTGGAAGCCGGCCTCGTCGAGCTCCTGGCCGTGGGCGGCGCCGGCGGCGCGGGAGATGTTCTCGTCCATCAGCGTTCCCCCGAGGTCGTTCGCCCCGGCCTGGAGGATCTGGCGGGCGCCCGCGGCGCCGACCTTGACCCACGAGACCTGCACGTTGTCGATGGCACCCCGGTAGGCGATGCGGGCCACCGCGTGCACCAGCAGGACCTCACGGAACGTCGGGCCCCGCCGGGACCGGCCCTGGAGGTGGATCGGGCTGGCCATGTGGACGAAGGGCAGGCCGACGAACTCGGTGAAGCCGCCGGTCTCGCGCTGCAGCGCGCGGGTGCGCACGAAGTGGTTGGCCACGTGCTCGGGACGCTCGACCGTGCCGAACATCAGGGTGACGTTGGAGCGCAGTCCCACGGCGTGGGCGGTCCGGTGGGCCTCCAGCCACTCCTCGGTGTCCACCTTGTCGGGGCAGATCACGGCTCGGACCTCGTCGTCGAGCACCTCGGCCGCCGTGCCGGGCAGCGTGTGGAGACCGGCGGCCCGCATCGACACGAGGTAGTCGTGGAGGGGCATCCCGAGGCGGCGGGCCCCCTCGGTCACCTCCAACGCGGTGAAGCCGTGGACGTGGATGTCGGGGGCGACCTCGCGCACCGCCGCCACGACGCTGCGGTAGTAGTCGCCGTCGAAGTCGGGGTGGATCCCACCCTGGAGGCAGACCTCGGTCGCGCCGCACTCCACCGCCTCGACCACCCGGCGTTGGATCTCCTCGTGGTCGAGCAGGTAGGGGGTGCCGCGGAGGTTGAGCGACAGCGGGCCCTTGGAGAACGCGCAGAAGCGGCACTTGAAGGTGCACACGTTCGTGTAGTTGATGTTGCGGTTCCGGACGAAGGTGACGTCGTCGCCGACGGTCTCACGCCGCAGGTGGTCGGCGACCGCCGCGACCGCCGCGACGTCGGGACCGCGGGCGCCGAGCAGGGTGACGATCTCGGGGACCCCGACCTCCTCGCCGGCGGCGACCCCGGCGAGGACCTCGCCGACGGCGCTGCCGGACCGGGTCGGGACCGGCACGACGGGCAGCAGCGCCGGCGGCTCGCGGTCACCGCCCGACGCCCAGTCGTCGTCACGCGCGAGTCCCTCGCTGTCGCTGGCCCGCCACACCGCGGTGCGGACGTCGGGGTGGAGCCACTCGTCGGCGGCGCGCACGTACTCGGGGTACACGGTGAGGCGCGGCGCGAGGACCTTGCCCGCGGCCTCGGTGGCGGCCCGAAGCCGGTCGAGGTCGGGCCAGGGCCGCTCGGGGTTCACGTGGTCGGGGGTGACGGGGGAGACCCCGCCCCAGTCGTCGATCCCGGCCTCGATCAGCGCACCGAGGTCGTCGGAGAGGTTGGGCGGCGCCTGGAGGTGCATCGCGGGGCCGAGCACGAGGCGGGCCGCGGCGATGGTCCAGCGGAACTCGTCGGGGGGGCACGGGTCGGCCCGGTGCATCGCGGTCCCGGGCTTGGGCAGGAAGTTCTGGACGATGACCTCCTGCACGTGCCCGTGCCGGGTGTGGGCGGCCCGGATCGCGAGCAGCGCCTCGATGCGCTCCGTGCGGGTCTCCCCGATGCCGACGAGGATCCCGGTCGTGAACGGGACCTTGGCCCGGCCTGCGGCCTCGAGGGTGGCGAGGCGCCGGGCCGGCGTCTTGTCGGGTGCGCCGTGGTGGGGGCCCCCGGGCTCGCCGAGCCGGGCGGCCAGGGTCTCGATCATCATCCCCTGCGACGGGCTCACGGCCCGGAGCCGCCGGAGGTCGGCCTCGGCCAGGGCGCCCGCGTTGGCGTGGGGCAGCAGGCCGGTCTCGGCGAGCACCGCCCCCGCCACTGCACAGAGGTGGTCCAGGGTGCTCGCGTGACCCCGCTCGGCCAGCCAGGCGGCGGCGTCGGGGTACCGGGCCTCGGGCGCCTCGCCCAGGGTGAACAGCGCCTCGTGGCACCCGAGGGCGGCGCCGTGGCGGGCCAGGGCGAGGACCTCCTCGAGGTCGAGAAACGGCGTCTCGAGCCGGGCCGGGGGCTTGGCGAAGGTGCAGTAGCCGCAGCGGTCGCGGCACAGCATCGTCAGCGGCACGAACACCTTGGGCGAGAACGTGATGCGGTCGCCGTGGCCGGCGTCGCGCAGCTTGCCCGCCTCGGGGACGAGCTCGTCGGCGGTGACGGCGACGAGGGCGAGGGCGTCCCGCTCGGAGAGCACAGAAACACGCTAGACGACGATCCCGAGCCGCCCCGGCTCCGGATCAGCCCAAGGCGGCGGGATCCACCAGCCACAGCACCCGCTCGGCCTCGATGCGCGCGGCGGGGAGGTCCTCACCGGCGCGGATGCGGGCCAGCGCCTCGCGCTTGTCGTCGCCGGCCACGGTCACGACCACCAGCCGGGCCCGGGCGATGGCCGGGTAGGTGAACGTGCACCGCAGGTGGGGGTGGGCGTCGTCGCCGTTGGTCACGACCAGGCGGTCGGTCACGGTCAGGGCGGGCGAGCCGGGGAACAGCGACGCCGTGTGGCCGTCGGGGCCGAGGCCGAGGTGCACGACGTCGATCGGGTCGGCGCCCGAGACCAGGATGTCGTACGCCGCGGCGGCCGCCTCGGGGGTCGGGCCGGCGCGGTACATCGAGTGGATCCACGCCGGGCCGACCTCGTCGAGGAACGCGACCCGGGCCATGCCCTCGTTGGAGTCGTGGTCGTGCACCGGGACCCAGCGTTCGTCGCCGAAGAAGACCTCGACCTGCGTCCAGTCGAGCCGGGCGGCGGTGGCGCAGAGCGTGTAGCAGGCCCGGGCGGTGGCCCCACCCGACAGGGCCACCGAGCGCGGCGCCTCGGTCGCCAGGAGCTCGGCGAAGGCGGCGGGCACGTGGGGGACGACGCGGATCTCACCGGGCAGGGCCATCGCCCGAGCATAGGGAGCCTCCACCGGGTCGCCGGGGGACGGCCGGGGGACGGAGGACGACCCGTGCCCGAGTGACCGGGCCGGGCGACCGGGCCGGGCGACCGGGCCGGGCGACCGGGCAGGATGACCGGGCAGGATGACCGGGCAGGATGACCGGGCAGGATGAGCGGGTGGACGCGCGCACGATCGCCCGGCGCCTGCGGGTCGCGCCCGAGGACCTGCCCCTCGCGCTCGCGGCGCTGCACGGGGCGCTGCCGGTCGGGGCGACGTGGTCGGCCTCGCTGGCCGGACGCGCCCCCGAGGCCCTCGTGGACGTGGTGGAGGGTGGCGGCTTCACGGTGGTCGAGTCCCTTCCCACCGGCCGCGCCCGGGCGCGCGTCGTGGCCCGCCGAGACCACACGCTGCCCGACTTCGTCGGCTCGGGGCTCCGCCTCCTCGTCGTCGGCTGCAACCCGTCGCTGCGCTCGGCCGACGCGGGCGTGGGCTTCGCCCGTCCGGGGAACCGCTTCTGGCCCGCAGCCCTGGAGGCCGGGATCGTCTCGGCCGACCGCGACCCGTGGCGGGCCGTGCGCACCGACCGGGTCGGCATGACCGACCTGGTCAAGCGGGCCACCAACGACGCCGCCGCAGTGCGGCCCGACGAGTACCGGCGCGGCCTGGCCCGGGTGGAGCGCCTCGTGGCGTGGCTGGGCCCGGGTGCGGTGTGCGTGCTCGGGCTCGAGGGGTGGCGCACGGCCGCCGACCCGCGGGCCCGGCCCGGGGTGCAACCCGGTGACCTCGGGGGACGACCCGTCTACCTCATGCCCAACCCCAGCGGCCGCAACGCGCACGCCACGGTCGCGTCGCTCGCCGCGCACCTGCGCGCGGCGCGTGCCCTGGCCGACGACGCGCCGAGCGCCCAGGCCGGCAGTGCGTCCGAGGGCCGGGTCAGGCCGGGCCGAGACCGAGGAGCGCGCGCGCCCGGGTGACCACGTGGTCGGGGGTGAAGCCGAACTCGGCGAACACCGTCGGACCGGGCGCGGAGGCGCCGTAGTGGTCGAGGCCGACGACGTCGTCGGCGTAGTGCTCCCACCCGAGCGTGACCCCGGCCTCCACCGCCAGCGTCGGGACGCCCGGCGGGAGCACCTCGTCGCGGTACGCGTCGGGCTGGGCGGCGAAGCGGTCCCACGACGGCATGGAGACCACCCGGACCCCGGTGCCGTCGGCGGCGAGCCGACCGGCGGCCTCCACGCACAGCGAGACCTCGGAGCCGGTGCCGACGAGAACCAGATCGAGGCCGTCGCCCTCGTCCACCAGGACGTACGCCCCCCGGGGCACGCCGACCGCACCCCGGTCCGCGGTGCCCGCGAGGACGGGGACGCCCTGGCGGGTGAGGATCATCGCGGTCGGTCCGTCGCCGTCGATGTGGTTGCGCCACGCGTGGGCGACCTCGTTGGCGTCGGCGGGGCGCACCACGTGCAGCCCCGGGATCGCCCGGACCGCCATCAGCTGCTCGACGGGCTGGTGCGTGGGGCCGTCCTCACCGACGCCGATCGAGTCGTGCGACCACACGAACGCGGTCTTGTAGCCGGAGAGCGCGGCCAGGCGGGCCGACGGGCGCATGTAGTCGCTGAACACGAAGAACGTGCCACCCGCGGGCATCAGCCCCGACACGGCCATGCCGTTCATGACCGAGCCCATCCCGTGCTCACGGATCCCCCAGTGGATCTGGCGACCGCCGAAGTCGTGGGGCGCGATCGCCGTGGCGCCCTTGAGCTCGGTCCCGGTGTTGCCGGTGAGGTCGGCGCCACCCGCGACGAGGCCGGGCACGCGGTCGACCACCGCGGTCAGCACCTTTGCGCACGCGGCGCGCGTCGCCACCGACTCGCCCGGCTCCCAGGTGGGGAGCGCGGCCTCCCAGCCCGGGAGGCCACGACCGGTGAGGCAGGCCTCCACCGCGGCGGCCCGGGCCGGGTCGTCGATGCGGATCGCGTCGCGGCGGTGCTCCCAGGCGTCGCGGGCACCGCGGCCGCGCACACCGGCGGCCCGGTAGTGGGCGAGCACGTCCTCGGGGACCGCGAACTCCTCGGGCGGGCAGCCGAGGATCTCCTTGATGCGCGCGATCTCCTCGGCGCCGAGCGGGTTCCCGTGGGCGTGGGCGGTGTCGGTGTAGGTCGGGGATGGCCAGCCGATGTGGCTGCGCAGCACGACGAGGCTCGGGCGCTCGGTCTCGGCCATCCCGGCGCGCAGCCCGGCCTCGATCGCGTCGCAGTCGTTGGCGACCTCGCCGAGCTCGACCACGTGCCAGCCGTACGCCGCGAAGCGCTTCGGCACGTCGTCGGAGTACGACAGCTCGGTGGGGCCGTCGATCGAGATGTGGTTGTCGTCGTACACGTACACCAGGCGCCCGAGGCCCAGGTGCCCGGCGAGCGACGCGGCCTCGTGGCTGATCCCCTCCTCGAGGTCGCCGTCGGAGCAGATCGCGAACACGTGGTGGTCGAAGCACTCCGGGCCGAAACGGGCCCGCAGGTTCGCCTCGGCCAAGGCGATGCCGACACCGTTGGCGACACCCTGTCCGAGCGGGCCGGTCGTGACCTCCACCCCGGCCGTGTGGCGGTACTCGGGGTGCCCCGGCGTGGCCGAGCGCCACTGCCGGAACTCCCGCAGGTCGTCGAGCGTGAGCCCGAAGCCACACAGGTACAGGTAGGCGTAGAGCAGCATCGACGCGTGGCCCGCCGAGAGGACGAAGCGGTCGCGGTCGGGCCACTGCGGGTCGCCGGCGTCGTACGTCATGACCCGGGTGAACAGGACGTGGGCGAGGGGCGCCAGGGCGAGGGGGGTCCCGGGGTGGCCGGAGTTGGCCCGCTGGACGGCGTCCAGGGCCAGCGCGCGCGCCGTGTTGATCCCACGGATCTCGAGGTCGCTGGTGGCCACCCGGACTCCTCTCGTCGAAGCCTGCGCCGACCCGAGGGCCCACGCGCGCCGCCCGTGCCGCGCGTCGGGAGCCTATGGCACCTGCGCCGACGGGCCCGGAACGGTCGGGCGGGTCGGCGCCGGGCTCAGGGGAACAGCGCGAGGCTCGCGGTGAAGGCGTGGAGCGCGTTGCGGCGCCCGACCGGTCCGATCTCCCCGGCGCAGAACATCCCGGCCACGGGCACGGGCCCGAGGGTCTCGGCCACCACACCGGCGTCGTGGTCAGGGGCGCCGAACAGGGCCTTGCCCCGCCCGTTGCAGGTGAAGCAGAGCGCCGCGCCGGCCGTTTCGGCCGCGAGGAGCGCGCGCAGGTCGTCGTCGGCCGCGGCGGCGTCGCGGACGTGGAACTGGACGGTGCGTCCGACCTCCACCGGCTCGCCCACCGCGATCGCCCCGGTCTCGCGGTCGGCGCCGATGACCGACCGGACGAGGAAGTCGCCCCGACCGAACTCGGCCCGGTGCTCGTCGACCACGAACCCGAGCTGCAGCCCGCGCTGGAGCAGGGCCCGCTCGGCGTCGTCGGCCCGCTCGGCCAGCTCACGCAGGCGCTCCAGCGCCGGGCGCCCGGCCAGCTCGGCGACGAAGTTCCGCTCACCCCGGGTGACGACCAGCGGCTCGCCGACGGGGCGGCAGCCCTGCGACACCACCGTCCGCACCCCGGCCCCGCCCACCAGGACCGCGGCGGCGCCCGCGGTCTCGATCCGGCCGTCGACCACGAGCCGGTTGCCGCCGGGGCGGCTCGACGCCGAGGCCAGGCCGCCGAGCACCGGGAGCCCGGGTCGGTCGCGGTCGAGCCGGCGCAGGAACGACTCCGTGGGGAAGGTGAACGGATCGGCCGCGAGCAGGAGCACGTCGGCGTCGAGGCCCTCGTCGGGACGCTCGGGCCAACCCACGACCGACGGGCCGTCGGGGGTGTCCTCGGTCCGCAGCGCCATCGGGACCAGGTCGGCGCCGGGCAGCACGGCGGCGAAGACCGCGACGCCGGGGCCGTCCTCGACCTCCTGGGTCCCGGCGAGCACGCCGCTCGCCGTTGCGCCGAGGAGGACCCGGGGGCCGAGGAGCGCGTGCAGCGCGTGCAGCGCGTCGTCGAGGGCGCCGACCAGGTGGGGGGAGACGAAGCACACGAGGACGTCGGGGTCGTCGCCCCCGAGCGCGTCGAGGACCTGCCCGGCGACCTCGCCCACGGCGTGGGCCGGCAGCGGGTGGGTGGACAGCGCCGACGCGTACCGGGCGGTCACCGGGACCGCCGCAGCGACGGGTCAGACCAGGCCCGGGCCCGCAGGCGCAGCAGGCCCCCCAGGGTCCGGGGCACCCGGCGCCAGATCGGCGACCGCGACGGTCGTCGCTCGGCGACCACCACCGGGAGCTCCACGGCCGTCAGGCCGGCGCGCTCCACCCGCAGGATCAGCTCGGTGTCGAAGAGGTCGGTGGCCGAGCGGCACCGCCGGGCGTGGGGCTCGACCGCCTCGCGGCGCAGGACCTTCATGCCGTGGGTGTCGGAGACCCCGAGGCCGAACCCGACCCGCAGCACGCCGGCGAACACGCCGGTGACGACGCGGCGCCCCCAGGCCCGACGGTCCTCGGCCCCGGCGGCCCGCTTCGACCCGACCACCACGGCCGGACGGTCGGCGGCGCCGAGGCGGTCGCGGGCCCGGGCGACGAAGCCCAGGTCGTAGTAGTCGACGTCGAAGTTGACGACGACCTCGCCCCGGGCGGCGAGCAGCCCGGCCCGCAGCGCCGCGCCGTAGTCGGGGTCGGGGAGGTGCAGGGCCCGCACCTCGGGGTACGTCGCCGCCACCCCGTCGGCGACCGCAGCGGTTTCGTCGCGCGATCCGTTCTCGACCACGAGCACCTCGAACGGATCGCCGACGTCGCGCAGTCCGGCGACGACCTCGGCCACCGCGGTCCCGAGGAAGGCGGATTCGTTGTACGCGGGCATCACCACGCTGATCGCGAGGTGGGGCGGGGGAGCGCTCGGGACCGGCGGGGTGTCCCCGTCGGAGGCGGGCGGCACGGGGGTAGGCTACCGAGCCGCTCGCCGGATCGGCCCCGCGACCACCCGTCCGCGGCACCGCCCCGGCCCGGGGATGGGGGACCGTGACCATGACCGACTCGCTCACCGCGCAGGCGGAAGTCCAGGGCCACGCGTCGGCCGTGGTGGTCGAGCCTGCGGGCGGGGGCGTCGCCTCGTCGACCACCTACGGCGAGCTGAACCTCGCCGCCAACCGCCTCGCCAACGGTCTGGTGGCGCTCGGCGCCCGACCGGGCGAGCGGGTCGTGTGGTGCGGCCCCAACTCGCTCGAGGTCATCACCGCCGTGCACGCGGCGCGCAAGGCGGGCCTCGTGGCCGTGCCGCTGTCGTACCGCTTCACCGCGGAGGAGATGCAGTACGTCGTCGACAACTCCGATGCGACCACCGTCGTCATCGACGCCGAGCAGGCGCCGCTGCTGGCCGAGATCCGGGACCGCCTGCCCAAGGTGCGCTCGGTCGTGGTCTGGGGCAAGGGCACCCCGGCGGGCTTCGTGGCCTGGGACGAGGTCCTCGCCGGCAGCCCGGAGACCGAGCCCGACCCGGGCGGGGAGCCCGGCACCATCGGCGGGTCGATGATCTACACCTCGGGCACGACCGGCCACCCGAAGGGGGCGACGCGCACCGGGAGCGACCCCGAGACGGTCCTCGCGCTGCTCGGCGCGCTCGGCTTCCGGCCCGGCGAGGAGGTGTACCTCACCACCGGTCCGCTCTATCACTCGGGTCCGTTGATGTTCGCGACGCTCGCCCACTCGCTCGGCGGATCGATCGTGACCATGCGCAAGTTCCAACCTGCGGCCTGGCTCGACGCGGTCCGGGTGCACCGGGCGACCAACACGTTCTCGGCGCCGACGCAGCTCAAGCGCATCGTCGCGCTCCCGCCCGAGGACCTCGCGCGCGCCGACATGTCGTCGATGCGCATCCTGGTCGCCAACGCCGCCCCGGTGCCGTTCGCCCTCAAGCAGGAGGTGGTCGAGAAGCTCGGCGACGGGTTCCTGTACGAGATCTACGGCTCCACCGAGCTCGGCGTCGTGACGGTGCTGCCGCCCGAGGACCAGCTCCGCAAGCCCGGATCGTGCGGCAAGACCTACGGGCCGATCGACGTGCGCATCGTGCGCGACGACGGCACCGAGGCCGCGACCGGGGAGCCCGGCGAGCTGTTCATCCGGACCCGCCTTGCGATGGACGGCTACCACCGCACCGAGGAGCAGCTCACCGAGCTCGCCGACCACGACTGGAAGTCCGTCGGCGACGTCGCCTACCTCGACGACGAGGGCTACCTCCACATCTGCGACCGCAAGAAGGACATGATCATCTCGGGCGGGGTCAACATCTACCCGGCCGAGATCGAGGCGGTGCTGCACCAGCACCCGGGCGTCATGGACGTCGCCGTGTTCGGCATCCCCGACGACGAGTGGGGCGAGTCGGTCTACGCGATCCTCCAGGCCCGGGCGGGTGTCACCCTCGACCTCGACGAGGTCCGCGAGTTCGCCGCCGTCCACCTCGCCGGATACAAGCAGCCCCGGGGCTACGAGCTGCGCGACGAGCTGCCCCGCACGGAGTCGGGGAAGCTGCTCAAGCGGGTGCTCCGGGACGAGTTCTGGAGCGGCCAGGACCGCAGGGTCTGATCCCACGGTGGCGCGCACGCTCGCCGAGGACGAGTCGGGCGCGCTCCTGGCCCGCTACGGGGTGCCGGTCGTCGCCGCGGTCCGGGTCGCCGATCCCGAGGCCGCCGCAGCGGCGGCCGACCGGCTCGGGTATCCGGTGGTGGCGAAGCTCGTGGGGCCGGCCATCGCCCACAAGACCGAGCGCGGCCTCGTGCGCCTGCGCCTCGGCGACGCCCCCGCCGTGCGGGCGGCCGCGGTCGAGCTCCTCGCCGCCGTGCGCCCCGACGACGGCGAGGTCGGCGTCCTGGTCGCCCCGATGGTGGCGGGCACCCGCGAGCTCGTGGCCGGCCTGGTCCGCGACCCCCAGTTCGGCCCCTGCGTGATGATCGGCGTCGGCGGCGTGCTGACCGAGGCCCTCGGCGACGTCGCCTTCGTGCCCGTCCCGCTCGACCGCACCGACGCGCTCGAGGCGGTCGAGGCGCTCGCCCACCAGGCCCTGCTCGGACCGGTCCGCGGCGAGCCCGCGGTCGACCGCGACGCCCTCGCCGACGTGCTGCTCGGCCTCGCCGCGCTGGCCCGGGACCGGGCCGACGTGCGCTCCGTCGACGTGAACCCGTGCATCGTCGTCGACGGGCGTCCGCTCGCCGTCGACGCCCTGGTCGAGCTCGCCGGATCCGAAGTCGTCGACGGACCGGACGAGAACACCGGCGCCGTCCCCACCGGCGCGCCGAGCCGGCCCGGGCCCGACCTCACCGCGCTGTTCGACCCCCGGGGCGTCGTGGTCGTCGGTGCGTCGAGCCACCCGGGCAAGTTCGGGTTCGTGGCGCTGCACAACCTGCTCGCAAGCGGCTACCGGGGCGAGGTCCACGCCACCAACCGCGACGGGGGCACGATCCTCGGGGTCGCGACCGTGGCGTCCGTCGACGACCTGCCCGCCGACGCGGTGGTCGACCTCGCCTTCGTGTGCACCCCGGCGGCGGCCAACCCCGAGGTGCTCGCGGCGTGCGCGCGCCGGGGGATCCGTGCCGCGTTCGTCGCCTCGGCGGGGTACGCCGAAGCGGGTGAGGCCGGACGCGCGGCCCAGGACGCCCTCGTCGCGCTGGGCGCCGAGCTCGGGGTCGTCGTCGCCGGACCGAACGGCCAGGGCGTGGTGTCGACCCCCGCCTCGCTGTGCGCGCAGATCGTCGCTCCGGCGCCGCCCCCGGGTCCGATCGCCATCGCGAGCCAGTCGGGCAACTTCGTGTCGTCGTTCATGAACCTCGCGGTCGCCACCGGGGTGGGGGTGAGCCGGGCCGTGTCGGCGGGCAACGCCGCCGCGGTGGGCGTCGCCGACTACCTCGAGTGGTTCGCCGACGATCCCCACTCGACGGTGGCCCTCGCCTACGTGGAGGGGCTCGGCGACGGCCGTGCGTTCGCCGACCGGCTCCGGGCCGTCACGGCGCGGATGCCGGTGGTGGTCCTCAAGGGCGGCGTGACCTCGAGCGGCCAGCGGGCCGCCGCGTCCCACACCGGGGCGCT
Organism: Actinomycetota bacterium; assembly: GCA_016870595.1. Taxonomy (GTDB): domain Bacteria; phylum Actinomycetota; class Acidimicrobiia; order IMCC26256; family PALSA-555; genus CAIUKV01. The sequence continues at coordinate 3,904 of VGBI01000057.1, read as the reverse complement.
CGCGAGCGACGACCGGGTGTTCGCCGGGGTCTGCCGCCAGGCCGGGGCGATCCGGGCCGGATCGGTGGAGGAGGCGTACGAGGCCGCGGCCACGCTGGCGACCCAGCCCCGGCCCCGGGGCAACCGGGTGGTGGTGTGCACGACGGCGGGCGGCTGGGGCGTGGTGACCGCCGACGCCGTCCAGCGCAGCGACCTCGACCTCGTCGTGTTGCCCGACGACCTCCGCGCCGCGATCGACGCGAAGCTCCCGCCCCGGTGGAGCCGGGGCAACCCGATCGACTTCGCCGGGGCCGAGACGCGCGACACCATCCCCGAGGTCCTCGACCTCGTGGCCGCCCACCCCGACGTCGACGCCGTGATCCTCCTCGGGCTCGGCATCCAGTCGAACCAGGCCCGGCTGATGCGGGGCGGGGGCTTCTACCCCGACCACGGGCTCGAGCGCATCGTCGCGTACCACGAGCGCCAGGACGCCCGCTTCGCCCGGGCCGCGGCCGAGGTGTCGGCCCGCACGGGCAAGCCCGTCCTGGTCGCGACCGAGCTGGCCGTGGCCGACCCCGACAACGCCGGACCCCGCACCGTCCGCGAGACTGGGCGCCTGTGCTATCCGTCGGCGGACCGGGCCGTGCGCGCCCTCGAGCACCTATGGCACGACGCCCGGCACCGGACGCGCCGGATCGCCCCCGGGTGACCCCGCGGGCGCGCCGGCGCCGCCGCGGTCGGCCGGTCCTCGTCGCCCTCCTGTGCCTCGGGGCCGGGCTGGCCCTCGCGGTCGCAGTGGCCGGCGCCGCGCCCCCCGACCAGCCGGCGAGCGGCGGGGCGGCGCTCGGGACCCCGGGCTGGTCGCCCCGGCGGGTGCCCCAGCCCTTCGTCGACGCGGTCGGCGGGACCCGGCTCCAACGCCAGCTCGACGCCGGCCTCGGGGCGGGGGGCGGGTGCTTCCAGGTCACGACCGCGGCCGGTCCGGTCGCCGGGCGCAACGAGGACGCGCCCACGGTCGGGGCCTCGACCCAGAAGCTGCTCACCGGAGCCGCCGCCCTGGCCGTGCTCGGCCCCGAGACGACGCTGCGGACCCGGGTGCTGGCGACCGGCGACCCCGGTGACGGCACCGTCGACCGGCTCGTGCTCGTGGGTGGGGGAGACCCGCTCCTCTCGACCGCGCCGTTCCGGGCGTTCCTCGCCACCGACCCGAAGACCGCAGGGACGCCGTCGACCGCGCTCGAGGGCCTGGCCGACCTCGTGGCGGCCAAGGGGATCCGGACGGTCCGGGCGTTGTCGGTGGTGGACGACCGCTACGACGACGAGCGCTACAACCCGGCGTGGTCCCCGACCTACCGGACCGATGGGCAGATCGGCCCGGTCGGCGCGCTCACCGTGAACCGCGGCTTCACCCGGGCCTCGCCCCCGGTCGCGGCCGACGACCCGGCCGTGTTGGCGGGCACCGAGTTCGCGCGCCTCCTGCGCGAGCGCGGGGTCGCCGTGGGCGGCGCGGTACAACGCGGTCGGGTGCCCGACGGCGCCCGCGAGGTCGCTGCGCTCGACTCGGCGCCGGTCGCCCAGCTCGTGGCCGAGGTGATCCGGTCGAGCGACAACCTTGCGTCCGAGACGTTGGTGAAGGAGATGGGGGCCCGCAAGGGCGGGGCGGGGACGACCGCAGCCGGGCTCGGCGTCGCAACCCGGGCCCTCGCCGACCTCGGCGTGCCGATGACCGGGGTCACCCTGATCGACGGCTCGGGGCTCGCCCGCGACAACCGGGTCACCTGCCGGGCGCTCACCGCGGCGGTGGACCTCGGAGCCCGGCCGGGCCTCGAGCCGCTCTGGGCGGGGATGGCGGTGGCCGGGCAGACCGGGACCCTCGCCGACGAGATGCGGGGTGGCCCGCTCGACGGGCGGCTCCGGGGCAAGACCGGCTTCCTCAACGGCGTGAGCGGCCTGGCCGGGCTCGTCGACGTCGGCCGACCCCTGCGGTTCTCGCTCATCGCCACCGGCAGCTTCGGCGAGGCCGAGGCCCTCCGCATCCGCGCCCGCCTCGCCGAGGCGATCGGCCGGTTCCCCGAGGCCCCGGCCGTCGATGCGCTGGTCCCGGCCCCGCGCGCCCCGACCGCAGCACCGTAGTATCGCCCGGTGGCCGACGCCCGCGAACCCCGTCCGTCCCTCCGCCCGGCGGGGCGCCCCTCGCTGCCCCAGCTGGTGCTGGAGCTGCGGGACCTCCTCGTGGCGTACTTCAAGCAGGAGACGCTCCTGCCCCTGCGCGAGCTCGGGCGCTACCTCGCGTTCGGCGTGGCCGGATCGGTGCTCCTCGGCACCGGCGTGATGTTGCTGGCCCTGGGCTGCCTGCGCCTCCTGCAGACCGAGACCGGCGAGGCCTTCGACGGCAACTGGTCGTGGGTCCCCTACGTGATCGTCGTCGCCGTGCTGATGATCGGTGCCGCGGTGACCTGGACCGCCCGGAAGGCCTTCCGGGTCTCGAAGGAGCTGGAGCGATGAGCAGCGGCGCAGCGGACCCGCGGATCACCCGGGCCGACATCGAGGCGAAGTTCCGCCAGCTCCAGGGCGACGTCGAGGTCGGGGTCGAGTCTGGGCGCGACATCGGCCGGGTGGCCGCCGTCGCCGGGGGCGTCGTGGCGCTCGGCGTGATCTACCTGATGGGTCGTCGCCACGGCCGCAAGAAGCGCACCGTCGTCGAGATCACGCGGATCTGATCCGGTGTGGCGCTCCGTGCTGCGGTGGGCATGGCGGTGGTTCTTCCGCAACTGGCGGCGCAACCTGCAGCGCGTGAGCACCACGACCGCCGTGATGACGCTGGTGCGCCAGATCGCGTTCGGGAAGCCCGAGACGGTCTTCCGGGGCACGCTCGAGCCGGGCACGGGCATCCGGATCCGCGTGCGCGACCGGTCCGGATCCTGAGCTCCAGGGTCACCCCGTGAGGGTGCTCCTGCGCAACCCCCGCCGCGAGGTGGAGGTCCCCGGGCCGACGACCGTCGGCGCGCTGCTCGCGCGCCTCGACTGCAATCCGGAGTCGGTGCTCGTCATCGTGGGCGACGAGCTCGTCACCCACGACGCCGTGCTCGCCGACGACGCCTCGGTGGAGATCCGGCCGGTGATCTCGGGGGGCGCCGGCGACGCCGACACCGCCCCGGGGACCCGCTCGTGACCCGCCAGCCGATGAAGTGCCGGGTCTGCCGGGGACCGGCGGTCATCGACCTCCGCCGGCACAACGCGAACTTCTGCCCCGAGCACTTCGTCGCGCACTGCGAGGAGCAGGTCCGGCGCGCGGTGCGCCACTTCGCCATGTTCGAGCCGGGCGACCGCGTGCTCGTCGCCGTGTCGGGCGGCAAGGACTCGCTCGCGCTCTGGGACCTCTTGGTCCGCCTCGGCTACACCGCCGACGGGCTCTACGTGGGCCTCGGCATCGACGGGTACTCCGACGAGTCGCTCGGCCACGCCCGGGCCTACGCGGCCCGGCGGGACCTGACCCTCCACGTGGTCGACCTCGCCACCGACCTCGGCTTCACCGTGCCGGAGGCCGCCACTGCGACCCGACGCGCGCCGTGCGGTGCGTGCGGGCTGTCGAAGCGCCACGTGTTCAACCGGTACGCCCTCGACCACGGCTACGACGTCGTGTGCACGGGCCACAACCTCGACGACGAGGCCGCGGTCCTGCTCGGCAACGTGCTCCACTGGGACCTCGACGCGTTGGCCCGTCAGCACCCGGCGCTCCCGGCCGCTCCGGGCTTCGCCCGCAAGGTCAAGCCGCTCTACCGCCTGGGCGAGCGCGAGATGGCCGCCTACTGCGTGCTCGAGCGGATCGACTACCAGGTCGACGAGTGCCCGATGGCCACCGGGAACCGGCACCTGGCGTACAAGGAGTCGCTGAACGCGCTCGAGCTCCGGTCGCCGGGGAGCA
>VGBI01000056.1 GCA_016870595.1 Actinomycetota bacterium | reverse complement strand
CGGGCCCGGCTCGTGAAGAGGTCGACCACCCGGCCCCCCAGCGCGACGTCGTTGCGGGTGACCCCGAAGTCGCGACCCCGGACCACGGCGTAGGCGCACTCCCGGGCCGAGAAGATCGACGCCAGGCCCGGGTCGGGCTCCCCGAGCACCAGCACCGAGCCCGGCTTGACGATGCCCGCCTTCTCGGTCGCGATCGACTCGCGCGTCGGACCCAGGTACTCGACGTGATCGAGGCTGATGTTCGTGATGACCGCGACGTCGCCGTCGACAACGTTGGTGGCGTCCCAGGTGCCGCCGAGCCCGACCTCGATCACCGCCGCTTCCACCGCGACGTCGGCGAACCAGGTGAGCGCGGCGCCGGTGAGGATCTCGAAGTAGCTCGGGACCGCCGGGAGGTGCGGCTCGATCATCGCGATCCGCCCGAGGATCTCGGCGAGGTCGGGATCCCCGATCGGGACGCCGTCCCAGCTCATGCGCTCGTTCACCCGCTCGAGGTGGGGGCTCGTGTAGATGCCGGTGGACATCCCGGCCTCCATGAGCAGCGCCCCCGCGATCCGACAGACCGAGCCCTTGCCGTTGGTCCCGGTGCAGTGGATGGTGCCGTACTCGAGCTCGGGCGAGCCGAGGAGGGCGGCCAGGGCCTCCATCCGGGCGAGCGTGGGCGCGTGGGCCCGCCGGTCCGTGCCGAGCGGGACCCCGAGCGATTCGAGGTTCACGTGGGCGTCGAGCCAGGCGAAGGCCTCACCGGGATGCTCCGCCCAGACCGCCGGGTCGAGGCGATCGCTCACCGGGGGCCGCTCACTGCGCGTCGACCGGGGGCGACTCCGCGAACTCGACGGTCACGGTCAACACCTCACCCGCCACGGTGTGCAGCTCGGCGATCCGGCCGGCGTCGCGCACGTCGTCGACCACCGGACCCAGCTCCACCAGTCGCTCGACCCGGTCCACCACCGTCGCGGTCGCGATGTCGGCCCGCATCGACTTCTGGTGCGCCGTCTTGACCTTGCGCACCTCCGCCAGCACCTCGGCGGCGATCCGGTAGGTCGACGGATCGGCGCCGGCCGCGGCGACCCGCAACGGGTCGGCGGAGGGCCAGGCGCTCCGGTGGACCGAGCCCGGCCGCCACCACGACCACACCTCCTCGGTGACGAAGGGCAGGTGGGGCGCGAACAGGCGCAGGAGGGCGTCGAGCGCCGCCGCGAGCGCGGCACGCGCCGACTCGGCCCCGGAGTCGCCGGCGGGCCCGTAGGCGCGCTGCTTCACGAGCTCGAGGTAGTCGTCGCAGAAGCCCCAGAAGAACCGCTCGGTGCGCTCGAGCGCCCGGGCGTAGTCGTAGCGCTCGAAGGCATCGGTGGCCTCGGCGACCAGGTCGGCGACCGCGGCGAGCACGGACCGGTCGAGCGGTGCGTCGATCGTCGCGATCCCCGGATCGTCGGGCACGGGATGGTCGCCGAACACTCCGAGCGCGAACTTCGAGGCGTTGAGGATCTTGATCGCGAGCCGGCGCCCGACCTTCATCTGCCCTTCGTCGAAGGCGGTGTCGGTGCCGGGGCGACCACTCGCGGCCCAGTAGCGGACCGCGTCGGAGCCGTACTGCTCGAGCAGGCCCAACGGGGTGACGACGTTACCCTTGGACTTCGACATCTTCTTGCGGTCGGGGTCGAGCACCCACCCGCTGATCGCGGCGTCGGTGAACGGCAGGCCCCCGAACTCGGCGTGGGCCCGCACCACGGTCGAGAACAGCCACGTGCGGATGATCTCGTGGGCCTGGGGCCGCAGGTCCATGGGGTAGGTGCGGGCGAAGAGGTCGGGGTCGTCGCCCCACCGACAGGCGATCTGGGGGGTGAGCGACGACGTGGCCCAGGTGTCCATGACGTCGGGGTCGGCCACGAACCCCCCCGGCTGCCCGCGCTGGTCCTCGGTGTAGCCCGGGGGCGCCTCGCTCTGGGGATCGACGGGCAGGGCGTCCTCCGGCGGCAGCAGCGGGCGGTCGTGATCGGGGGCACCGTGGGCGTCGAGCGGGTACCAGACCGGGAACGGGACCCCGAAGAAGCGCTGGCGGCTGATGAGCCAGTCGCCGTTGAGCCCCTCGACCCAGCTCTCGTAGCGCGCCTTCATGTGGTCGGGATGCCACTGCAGCTCCCGGCCCCGGGCGAGGAGGGCGGCACGCAGCGTCGCGTCGCGACCGCCGTTGCGGATGTACCACTGCCGGGTGGTGACGATCTCGAGGGGTCGGTCCCCCTTCTCGAAGAACTTGACCGCGTGGGTGATGGGGCGGGGCTCGCCGAGCAGGTCCCCGGCGTCGCGCAGCAGCTCGACGATGCGGGTCCGGGCCTGGGTCACCGACCGGCCCGTCAGCTCCGACCAGTGGGCGTCGGCGCCGGGAGCGGGGAAGTCCACCGGGGGCGTCGGGAGGAGACGACCGTCCCAGCCCACCACGGGGCGGGCGGGCAGGTGGAGCTCGCGCCACCAGGTCACGTCGGTGAGGTCGCCGAACGTGCAGATCATCGCGATCCCGCTCCCCTTCTCGGGGTCGGCGAGCGGGTGGGCCCGCACCGGGACCGGCACGCCGAACAGCGGCGTGGTCACCTCGGTGCCGAAGAGGGGCTGGTAGCGCGCGTCGTCGGGGTGGGCCACGAGCGCGACGCACGCCGGGATGAGCTCGGGCCGCGTGGTCTCGATCACGACGTCGCCGCTGCCGTCGGCCCGGGGGAAGCGGATGGTGTGGTAGGCGCCGGGGAGCTCGCGGTCCTCGAGCTCGGCCTGGGCGACCGCGGTCCGGAAGTCGACGTCCCAGAGCGTGGGGGCCTCGGCCTGGTAGGCCTCGCCCCGGACCAGCATGTGCAGGAACGCGCGTTGGGAGATGCGCTGGGCCGCCCGACCGATCGTCGTGTAGGTCATCGACCAGTCGACCGAGAGCCCGAGGTGGCGCCACAGCTCCTCGAACTTCTGCTCGTCCTCGGCCACGAGCCGGTCGCAGAGCTCCACGAAGTTCCGCCGACTGATCGCAACGGCCTGCTTGGCCGGCTTGTCGGGCGGGACGAAGCCGGGGTCGTACGGGAGCGTGGGGTCACAGCGGACCCCGAAGTAGTTCTGCACCCGCCGCTCGGTGGGGAGCCCGTTGTCGTCCCAGCCCATCGGGTAGAAAACCTCGGCGCCCCGCATCCGCCGGTACCGGGCGACGGTGTCGGTGTGGGTGTACGAGAAGACGTGGCCCACGTGCAGTGACCCCGACACGGTGGGCGGCGGGGTGTCGATCGAGAAGACGTCCGCCCGCGACCGGGTCCGGTCGAAGCGGTACGTGCCGTCGGCGTCCCACCGGGTCGCCCACTTCTCCTCGAGGCCTTCGAGGCCCGGCTTCTCCGGCACACGCGGGATCGTCACGGGCCGCAGCGTACTTTCGCCCACCCCGACAACCAGCATGTGACGTCGGACCACCGGATCGGTGGCCCCGCGTCACATGCTCGGACGGAGAGGCCCGAGCGGCGGATCAGGCGTCGCCGTCGATGGCGGCGAGCACGAACTTCAGGTGCGAGCCGAGGTAGTCGGCCTCGAACTCCCACTTCTCGGCGCCGGCCGGGTGGATCACCTCGAACGTGCGCACGGTCAGCCGCCGGTGGACGCTGACCTCGACCTCGTCGAGCGCGAGGGCGAACAGCGCGGCGCCGGGCACCCGGTGGTGGTCCTCGGTGGTCACGATCCGGTCGTGGTCGCCGACCGCAGTCTGGGCCCGGTCGATCAGGTCCTGCTCGCTCACGACGCCGCCTCGGGTGGACGCAGGCTCAGGCGCTGCGGCGGTCGGAGTCGACCGTGACCAGCGTGGGGTGCATCTTCTCCATGACGACGCTCTTGTCGACCACGCACCGCACGACGTCGGAGCGGCTGGGGAGGTCGTACATGACGTCGAGGAGGACCTCCTCGAGGATCGCCCGCAGGCCCCGGGCCCCGGTCCCGCGCTTCAGGGCCTCGTCGGACACCGCCTCGAGCGCGTCTTCGGTGAAGACCAGGTCGACGTCGTCGAACTGGAAGAACTTCTGGTACTGGCGCAGCAGTGCGTTCTTGGGCTCGATCAGGATGCGCATCAGCGCGTCGTGGTCGAGGTTGTGCACGGCCCCGACGACCGGGAGGCGGCCCACGAACTCGGGGATCAGCCCGAACTTGAGCAGGTCCTCGGGCAGCACCGACGAGAGCAGGCGCCCGAGGCCCTTGTCCTCGGAGCGGCGGATGTCGGCCCCGAAGCCGATGCCCCGGTTCCCGACCCGGGACTCGATCAGCGAGTCGAGTCCGGCGAAGGCGCCGCCGCAGATGAACAGGATGTTCGTGGTGTCGATCTGGATGAACTCCTGGTGGGGGTGCTTGCGCCCCCCCTGGGGCGGCACCGACGCAGTGGTGCCCTCCAGGATCTTGAGCAGCGCCTGCTGCACACCCTCACCGGAGACGTCGCGGGTGATCGACGGGTTCTCGGCCTTGCGGGCGATCTTGTCGATCTCGTCGATGTAGATGATCCCGGTCTCGGCCTTCTTGACGTCGTAGTCGGCGGCCTGGATCAGCTTCAGCAGGATGTTCTCGACGTCTTCGCCGACGTAGCCCGCTTCGGTCAGGGCGGTCGCGTCGGCGATCGCGAACGGGACCTTGAGCAGCCGGGCCAGGGTCTGGGCGAGGAGGGTCTTGCCGCAGCCGGTGGGCCCGATGAGCAGGATGTTGGACTTCGCCAGCTCGACGTCGGGGTCGCCGTACGCGCCGGCCTGGACCCGCTTGTAGTGGTTGTAGACCGCGACCGAGAGGATCTTCTTCGCGTGCTCCTGCCCGATGACGTAGTCGTTCAGGTAGTCGTAGATCTCACGGGGCTTGGGCAGCTCGTCGAGGCGGACCTCGGTGGTCTGCGCGAGCTCCTCCTCGATGATCTCGTTGCAGAGGTCGATGCACTCGTCGCAGATGTACACGCCGGGGCCGGCGATCAGCTTCTTGACCTGCTTCTGGCTCTTCCCGCAGAAGGAGCACTTCAGCAGGTCGCCGCCGTCCCCGAACTTGGCCACCCCGCCTCCCCGTCGCCCGTCGTCGCCGGTCGGGCGCTCAGCTCACCCCGGCGGCGACGCCGACCGACGCGAGCTCACGGTTGGTCAGGATCTCGTCGACGATCCCGTACTCCTTGGCCTCCGGCGCGCTCATGATGAAGTCGCGGTCGGTGTCGCCCGAGATCTTCTCGACCGTCTGGCCGGTGTGGTGGGCGAGGATCCCGTCGAGGAGCTCACGCATCCGCATGATCTCCTTGGCCTGGATCTCGATGTCGACGGCCTGGCCCGAGGCGCCACCGTGAGGCTGGTGGATCAGGATGCGGGCGTGGGGCAGGGCGTAGCGCTTACCCGGCGTTCCGGCCGAGAGGAGCACCGCCGCCGCCGAGGCGGCCTGGCCGATGCAGATGGTGGAGACGTCGGGCTTGATGTACTGCATGGTGTCGTAGATCGCGAAGAGCCCGGTGATCTCGCCACCGGGCGAGTTGATGTAGACCGAGATGTCCTTGTCGGGGTCCTCGGACTCGAGGTGCAGCAGCTGGGCCATCATCAGGTTCGCGACCGTGTCGTCGATCGGCGTGCCGAGGAAGATGATGCGCTCCTTGAGGAGCCGCGAGTAGATGTCGAAGGCCCGCTCACCGCGGTTGGTCTGCTCGACGACCGTGGGGACCAGGTAGTTGCGGATGGGCTCGATCACTCCGGGGTCTCCTCGGCGTCGGTGGATGCGGGCTCGGTCTCGGTGTCGGGCTCGGGGAGCGTGAGGTCGACGGGTGCACCCGTCGCATCGACCACCTCGGCGCGATCGACGAGGAGGCGCACGGCCTTGCTCCGGGTGATGTCCGAGCGTAGTGGCTCGATGGCCCCGTTCCGTTCGAGTTCCGTGCGGACCGCGTCGGCCTCCCGCTCGAGCCGCTCGGCCAGGCGGGCGACCTCGGCGTCGACGTCGGCGTCGTCGGCGACCACGCGCTCCTGCTCCACGACCGAGCGCAGGGCGAGGTCGGCCAGCACGGCCTGGGCGCAACCGGCCCGCAGCTCGTCGACGAAGGCCTGCTGGTCCTGGCCCGTCAGCATCAGGTACTGCGGGATCGTGACCCCCTGGGCCTCCAGCCGGTGAGCGAGGTCCTGGAGCCGACGCTCCATCTCGGCGTTGACGAGCGGCAGGGGCGCCTCGAGGTCGACCAGGCCGGCGAGGCCCTCGAGCACCTGCTCACGCACCGCCATCTGGGCCTGGACCCGACCCACCAGCGTGATCCGCTCGGCGATGTCGGCCCGGAGCTCGTCGACGGTGGTGAACTCGCTGACCTCCGAGACCCACTCGTCGTGGAGGTCGGGCAGGACCTTGCGCTTGGTCTCCTTGACCACCACCGAGAAGGTGACGGTGTCGCCGGCCCGGTCGCCGAAGCGCTCGGGCAGCTCGGCGTCGAAGCGGAGGATCGCGCCCGGGGTCGAGCCCCGCAGCTGCACGTCGAGCTCCTCGACCAGCGCCCCGGAGCCGACCTCGTAGAGGTAGTCGGTGACGCTCAGACCGTCGACCGGCGCGCCGTCCACCGTGGTGGTGATGTCGACGAGGGCGTAGTTGGCGTCGATGAGCGGGTCGTCGCTGTCGGCGAGCTCGGCGAACTGCTCGCGCATGCGCTCGAGCTGGGCGTCGACCTGCTCGTCGGTGGCGCTCGGGTCCTCGATCTCGACCCGCAGGCCGAGGTAGCCGGACACCGTGACGACGGGGCGGACCTCGACCACGGCGTCGAAGGCGACGTCGCCGGTGTCGGCCCCGGCGGTGATCTCGATCTCGGGGGAGGCGATGGCGTCGACGGCCTCGGCCACGATGGCCTGCTCGTAGTAGTCGGGCAGGGCGTCGCGCAGCGCCTGCTCGCGGGCGTAGCCGGGTCCGAGCCGGGACTCGAGCAGCTGCCGGGGCGCCTTCCCGGGCCGGAAGCCGGGGATCTTCGCCTCACGGGCGATCTTGCGGTACGCGGCGTCGACCGCCTTGTCGAACTCGGCCGCCGGCACGGTGACCCGGACGCGGACCTTGTGGTCGTCGAGGGACTCGACGGAAGTGGCGAGGGAGCTCATGGGGGACCGAAGTGTACCGCCGGGTCCCGACCGCAACGGGACCGACGGGACCCGGGGCCGGCCTGGACGGGTCAGGGGTCGCGGCGCCCCTCGGCCTCGAGCTGCGCCCGCAGCGCGGCCACCTCGGTCCGCAGGGCCCGCAGCTCGGCGGCGAGGTCGGTGGCGACCGCCTCGGTGGGCATCGGCAACGCCGCGGCTCCGGCACCCGGACCCGTCGCGGCCACCAGCGTCGCCGCCGCGACCGCGGCGTCGCGCTCGGCCGTCGTCGCCGCGCTCGCCGCCGCGCCGGCATCGGCGGCGGCCTTCTCGTCGGCCACGTCCTCGAGCCGGAACAGCGAGGCCAGGGAGGCGGCGATCGTCCCGAGGATGGCGACGCCGGCCACCATCAGCGCCGTAGCTGCATAGCGCGCCACCGGGGTCGACGGGATGAGATCGCCGTACCCCACGGTGGTGATCGTCACCACGCCCCACCAGAGCGCGTCGCCGTAGGTCTCGAAGCCGGCCTTCCCGTCCTCGGCCCGGTACACGATGATCGAGCTGACGAGGAGTGCCACCGCGGCGTAGAGGAACGGGCGCCCGAGCCGCTGGATGGTCCGCCGGACGACCGGGCCGCGGGCGGCGACCATGAGGACCCGCGCGAGCCGGGCCAGGCGGAGGAGGGCGACGATCTCCCCCCCACCCGCCCCCGGGAGCAGGTACCAGGGTGAGGTCAACAGCACGACCGCGAGGTCGAAGCGCCCGGCGCCGGTGCGGAGGTAGCGCCGACGGAGCCGAAGGTGCACGACCAGGTCGACCACGAACACCACCCACGACGCCAGCTCGATGGTGACGCCGCCGACCCCGAAGCCCTCGGTCCCGGTGCCCACCCCGATCAGCGGGACCACCGCGGCGGCGATGATCCACGGACGCGCACGGCGTTCCCACCGCTCGAGGCGCGCGGCGTCGTCGGGCGCCGACGGCGCCGGCGTGCCGGGACCGTTGACAGGTCCGGCGACCGGGGCGGCGTCCGGGGCGGCCATGCCCCGATGATGGCAACCGGTCGGGCGCCCGGCGCGGACCCGCGCCTCAGCCGGCGGGGACGACGCCGCGCTTGGCGACCACGAGCCCGTCGACGGCGACGAGCCGGCACGCGAGCCGCAGTGCGCGACCCGGATCGCGGCGCGTTTCGGGGAGCCCGGCGAGTCGGTCCGTCTCCTCGGGTCCCGCCGGCGGGGGCGGGACGGGCGCGGCGAGCACCTCGAGGACGCACACCCCGCACTCGGCCTGTCCGCCGCACACGGTCGGCCACCGCAGGCCGGCCCGCTGCGCGGCGGCCATCACCGTCTCCCCCGGCGTCGCCTCCACCTCGAGCCCCCGGGGCTCGATGCGGACGAGGTGCCCGTCGGCGCGACTCACGTGGGGGCGTCGAAGAGGAACCGGTCGAGGACCTCGTGGAACCGCCGGACGCAGGACTCCTGGCGCCGGTTCCACCGCAGCCCGCCCCCGGCGGAGTTGCGCAGGCCGCGCTGGATGCCCTCGAAGTTCTCGAAGTCCTGCTGGACCACGAGACCCCAGTCGTGGGAACGCCAGTCCGGGTACACCTCGCGCTCGCACATCGTGTGCGGCTGGCCCTCGGCCCGCTCCTCGAGCGTCCAGAGCTCGAAGATGCACGAGTGCGGGTCCATGCCGTTCGGCCGCACCCGGTAGCCGAAGAACGCCCCGGCGATCACCGGCCCGATGAAGTTCGGGAACACCAGGAGGTCGTCGCCGCCGAGCACCTGGTCGTCGTCGAGGTGGGACCAGTCGAGCCCCCGGGCCACGGCGCCGTCGCGGCGTCGCTTCAGGTAAAAGTCGCCCGCGGTGGTGCCCTCGGGCAGCGGGGTGCGGGCGACGGCCCGCAGCGCATCCGCCTCGGCCGGACCGATGTACCCGGGCAGGTTGTCGATGAGGTCGTCGATCTTGTGGGCGAGGAGCTCCTGCTCGTCGACCTCGTCGGTCGGGATGCCGAGACGTGGGCTCGGCATCGGCCAGCCCGCGCCGCCGTAGCGCGTGTGGGTGCGCAGCGGCGTGTACTCGAGGGCGGCCTCGTCCTTCCACCGCAGGATCTCCGGGTGGGTCGTCGCGATGTGGTACCCCTCGTTGAAGGCGTCGACCACGACCTTCCAGTTGGCCGGGAGCACGGTCGTCTTGTGGGTGGTGAAGCACATGCGCTCGGGCCGGTACGGATCGAAGTACCCCGGGATCTCCTCCAGGTAGCGGATCAGCGACGGCGCGTCCGGGTCGAAGTTCACGAAGACGAAGCCGCCGTAGGTCTCACAGCGCACGTCGCGTAGCCGCAGGTCCGCGGCGGGCTCGGCCGGGAACTCGTGGGCGTCGAGCACGAAGGTGCTGTTGCCGTCCAGGTCCCAGCGCCAGCCGTGGAAAGGACAGCGGATCTCGCCGCGGAACCGACCGCACCCCGACGCCAGCGCCGTTCCCCGGTGGATACAGGTGTTGTGGAATGCCCGCACCTCGCCCGCCCCGGTCCGGACCACGAAGGCCGAGCGGTCACCGATCGCGTACTCCACGAAGTCGCCGGGTTCGGGGATCTCCTCCACCCGGCACGCGACCTGCCAGACCCGGGGCCAGAGCCGCTCGTACTCGAGGGCGAGGAAGTCGACCGAGGTGAACCGCTCACGCGGGATGAGGTCGTTGCCGAACGCCGCGAGCCCCGTCAGGGCACTCGGGCTGGTCCGGTCGGTCGGGACCGACGGGCTCGTCGCTGTGTGCACCGGGTGCTCCACGGTTGCCATGGCTCCCCTCCCCTTGCGTTGCGTCGGCCAGGAGCCTAGGCCCGGCGTTGGACCGGGGGCGGGCCGTCGCACGGCGCGGCGCCGATCTGCCAGGCTGCGTCGATGACCGGTCCCCCGATCCTCGTCGGCGTGCTGCACGACTCCCCGAAGGCCGACGGCGGCCGGACCCTCGAGTGGGCGGTGCGCCGGGCCTTCGCCGAGGTCGCGGCGTCCGGGCGGCTCCCGGGCCCGCTCGAGTTCGTGCACGAGCATGCCCCCGGGCTGCCGCTGCCGGGCGGGTCGGCCCGGGCGGTCGAGGACGCGTTCGCCCGACTCGAGGCCGCCGGGGTGCTGGCCGTGCTCGGTCCCGGGATCAGCGACAACGCGGTCGTGGTCCGGCCCCTCGCCGACGCAGCGGGCCTGGCCACGATCAACTACTCGGGCACCGAGGAGTCGCGCAGCGAGTTCGGGTACCAGTTCCAGATCGGCTCTCTGGAGGAGGAGCCCGCGTTCCTGGTCGCGCACCTCGCGTCCCGCGGGATGCGCCGGATCGCGCTGATCCACGACACCTCGTACATCGGACGGCGCATGGCCGACTTCTTCCAGGACGCGTGCGCGGCCGCGGGCCTCGCCCTGGTCGCCCGGGCGTCGGCCGCGACGAACACGCCCGACGTGACCGACCCCGTCGGCGTCGCCCGTTCCACCGACCCCGACGTGCTCGTGACGCTCGGCCTGTGGGACCTCCCCCGCGCGGTGTCGGTGGCGTTGCGCGACGGGGGCTGGTCGGTCCCGGCCAGCGCGAACTCGGCGCTGATCTACGGCTACATCGCCCCCGACTGGGCCCGGGAGTGGGACGGCTGGACCTACATCGACACGGTCTCGGAGGCCAATCCCCGGTACGCCGCCCTCGCAGACGCCGCCCGGGCGGACGGGCTCGCCGTGGGCCCGGTGCTGGTGGGGGGCTACGACATGGGCCGCCTGCTCGCCGAGGGCGTCGCCCGGGCGGCCGGCGTGACCCGGGCCGCCGTCGCCGCCGGGCTCGACCGGGTCAAGGCGCTGCCGGCCGCGACCGGACGGGCCGATACCCTCATGGGCTTCGGTGTGCAGGACCGGGGCGCGCTGAAGGGCCAGTACCTCGTGGTGCGCCAGTGGCGCGACGGCGCATCGGTGGAGTTCCCGACCGTCTGATCCGCGCTCCGACGCATCGCGTCACGTCGTGTCGCAGCGCGTCGCCGGCGTCAGCGGATCGGTGCGGCGAACGACACCTCGACCCGCTCGTAGCCGAGGCGACCGAGCAGGCCCTCGAGCATCGCCGCCGTGTTGCGCTCGGCGCGTGCGGCGAGATCGCTGTCGCGGGCCGCGCGGGCGAGCCGCCGCTGCGCGACCAGGGCGAGCTCACGCTCACTGGTCGGGCTGTCGCGGAACACCCCGGCGACCCGATCGACGATGCCGCGGTCCCGGGCGGCGACGTAGCTGCGGGCCGGGTCGATCGCCGGGGTCGACAGCGTCGGGGCGGGCAACGTGATCCGCACGGTCCGGTCGGGACCCACGGCGACCGCGTCCCGGGCGAGCGCCGAGAAGTCGACCCGGGCGTCGACCGTGCCGACGCCCACGTAGATCGTCCGCTCCCCGGCGAGCACCGCCGGGAGCACGGCGACGTCCTTCTCCACGTCGACCGTGGACTGGAACTCCCCCGTCGCCGCGGTGAACTCGGCGACGTTGCGCAGCTCCCGCAGGACCACCGGCGCCGATCGGTCGACCGACGTGGTGCCGAAGAGGTTGACGTCGACGCCGCTGACCGCCCGGGCGACGAGGAACCCGGCGCCGGCCAGTCCGGCCAGGATCACGAGGACGAGCACGGCGACCAGCCCGTGCAGCAGCGCCCGGGCCGAGCGCCGGCGGGACGGCGCGGACTCGGTGACCACCCGGACGACGACGTCCCGGTCGTCGGGTCGGCGGTCGGGGGTCGTCCCCGGGCGTTCGTCGAGCAGCGTGGGCATCCCGGCCTCCCCGGCGTCCCGCCCGCGCCGGTGGCGGGCGACGCAGGGACAACGACGCCGGGCCTCCCCCGGTTCCCCGGTTCCCCGGGCTCAGCGCAGGGGGGCGATCACGGCGTCGGCGTAGGCCCGGACCCCGTCGAGCACCGCGGTGGGCGTCGCCCCCACGGCGGTGACCTGGCGCCAAGTGACCCCCAGCTCGGCCTGGGCCCGGATCCCGTCGAGGTAGCGGGCGACGTCCCAGTCGGGGTCGCCCGGCAGGGCCGCGTGCATGGCCATGAACATGACGTCGGGGGGGTCGGGGCGGCCCGCCGCCGCGCACCGCTCCCGCAGGTCGGCGAGCATGCGGGCCAGGCCCTCGAGGTCGTCGAGCACGGGACTGCGGCGGGTGGCCGCGAACTCGGGCGGGTTCCACATGGGCATCCACCCCTCGGCGACCGTGGCGACCCGCTGGCGCGTCCGCGCGGCGTTGCCCCCGATCCAGATCGGCAGCGGGTCCTGGACCGGGGTCGGGAGCGCCACCGCGTCGCGGGCGGAGAAGTGCCGTCCGTCGACCGTGGCCGGCGTCCCCGACCATACGGCCCGACAGACCGCGATCGCCTCGTCGAAGAGGTCGTTGCGCTCGTCGAAGTCCACCCCGAGCGCGAAGAACTCCGCCTTGAGGTATCCGGTGCCCACGCCGAGGGTGACCCGACCGCCCGAGACCCGGTCGAGGGACGCCACCGCCTTGGCCAGGAGGAACGGGTTCCGGTACGGGAGGACGACCAGGTTGGTCATCAGGCGGATGCGGACGGTGGCGGTCGCGGCCACGGTGAGCCCCACGAACGGATCGAGGGCGTGGTGGCCGCCGGCGTCCAGCCACCGGGTGCTCGGGATCGGGTGCTCGGTCAGGTTGACCGCGTCGAAGCCGCACTCCTCCGCCACCCGGGCGAACTCGGCGAGGAAGCCGGGCGCGGTGAGGTCCGGATCGGCGGGGTGCGACAGCAGCGGGTACCCGAGCGAGAAGCGCATGGGCCGATCCTCGCGCGTGCCCGGGGGCGGGACCGGTCCGGGGGCGGGACCGGTCCGGGGCCGGTACCCCGGCGGGGCGCCGGCGGTCCGTCGTAATGTCGACCCATGCCGACCTCCCGGGCCCGCCGGATCGCCGACTTCATCGCACCGTTCCGGGTCGACCCCGGCCGGGAGGTCGTGCTCGGGCGCGACTTCGACCCCGGGTACACCGACGGGCTGATCCGCAAGGACGAGAGCGAGACCCTGCTGCGGATGGGGGTGGAGCTCCTCGCCGAGTACCAGGAGCGCCTCGCCGCGCAGGACACCTACGGGGTGCTCGTCGTCCTCCAGGCGCTCGACGCCGCCGGCAAGGACGGCACGATCCGCCACGTGATGAGCGGGGTCAACCCACAGGGGGTGGTGGTGCACTCGTTCAAGGCACCGTCCCACGAGGAGCTCGACCACGACTACCTCTGGCGCTGCGCGACGCGACTCCCCGCGCGCGGCCAGATCGGGATCTTCAACCGCTCGTACTACGAGGAGGTGCTCGTGGTGCGCGTCCACCCCGAGCTGCTCGCGACGCAGCACCTGCCCCCTGAGCACCGCGGCCCCGAGGTGTGGCACCGGCGTTACCGCGAGATCAACCACTGGGAGCGGTACCTCACCGACAACGGCTTCAAGATCGTGAAGCTGTTCCTGAACCTCTCGAAGGACGAGCAGCGGCGGCGGTTCCTCGCCCGCATCGACGAGCCCGAGAAGAACTGGAAGTTCTCGCCCGCCGACGCCCGCGAGCGGGCGCACTGGGACGAGTACCAGGTCGCGTACTCGGAGATGCTCACCCACACCAGCACCGAATGGGCGCCGTGGCACGTGATCCCGGCCGACCACAAGTGGTTCGCCCGCATCGCCGCGGCGGCGACCATCGCCGATGCGCTCGTCGGGATCGACCCCCGGTTCCCCGACGTCGACGACGCCACACGCGCAGCGCTCACCGAGGCCCGAGCCGAGCTCGAGGCGGAGGACCGGTGACCACTCCGCCCGACCCGACCCGACCCGCGGTCACCCAGGTCGGCGCGACCTGGCACGCCGCCCACGGCGACGAGACCAGCAGCCTGCGCCCGATCCCGCACCCGAGCCTCGAGGATCGAGTCGCCCTCGGCCGGGCCGCCCGCAAGCAGGTCGGCCGACGGGCCCTCGGCGCCTGGACGCCCCCGACCGACCGGTTCGACCCGGTCGCGCTGATCGAGGGCCAGGAGACCACCCGGGTCACCGATCTGGTCCCGATCCGCCACGAGCGCATGCTGGCCTCGCCCTTTGCGTTCTACCGGGGTGCGGCCATCACCATGGCCGCCGACCTCGCGACCCAGCCGACGACGGGGCTGTACGTCCAGGCGTGCGGCGACGCCCACCTCGCCAACTTCGGGGGCTTCCTCGCCCCCGACCGGGCGACCGTCTTCGACATGAACGACTTCGACGAGACGCATCCGGCCCCGTTCGAATGGGACGTCGAGCGCCTCGTGACCAGCTTCGTGCTCGCCGCTCGTGAGCGCGAGTTCGACGAGGTGACCACCCGCACGATCGTCACCGGCACCACGCGCGCCTACCGCGAGGCCATGGCGGGCTTCGCCGCGATGCGCAACCTCGACCTGTGGTACCTCCGGCTCGACCTCGACGGTCTGCTCACCCGCTGGGGCGACCGCGTGACCGCCGAGGGGCTGGCCCAGTTCCGCAAGCGCATCGAGAAGTCGCGGGCGAAGAACAGCCTGCGGGCCTTCGACCGGCTCACGGAGGTGGTCGACGGCGAGCACCGGATCGTCAGCGACCCGCCGCTGGTGGTGCCGGTGCGCGAGATGGGCGGGGACCCCCAGGTGATCATCACCTGGCTGGCCGAGCGCTTCCGCGCCTACCGCCGGAGCCTGCAGACCGACCGGCGTCACCTGCTGGAGTCCTACCGCGTGGTCGACGCCGCCCGGAAGGTGGTGGGCGTGGGCAGCGTCGGCACCCGGTGCTGGATCTTCCTGCTGCTCGGGCGCGACGACAGCGACCCGCTGTTCATGCAGGTCAAGGAGGCCAACGCGTCGGTCCTCGAGGCCCACACCCACCGGTCGGGCTTCGCGAACCACGGGCAGCGGGTGGTCGAGGGGCAGCGCATGCTCCAGGCGACGAGCGACATCATGCTCGGCTGGACCCGCAGCGAGGGCCTCGACGGCCACGAGCGCGACTACTACCTACGCCAGCTCTGGGACGGGAAGTACTCACCGGTCGTCGACGCGATGGCTCCCGAGACGATGCTGTCCTTCGGCGAGATGTGCGGCTGGACGCTGGCTCGGGGCCACGCCCGCTCGGGCGACCGCGTCGCGATCGCCGCCTACCTGGGCGACTCCGACCAGTTCGACGGCGCCATGCACGACTTCGCGATCGCCTACGCCGAGCAGAACCAGCACGACTACGAGGCGATGCAGGCCGCGGTGCAGGCCGGCCGGCTCGCGATGCCGGTGCACGCCGCCCCGTCCCCCGACGAGCAGAGGAACCCGTCATGACGACCACCGACGCCGCACGCGGATACGACCCCTACGCCGCCGACCTGCGCGCCGACCCCCAGCCCGTCTACTCGTGGCTGCGCGAGGACGCCCCCGTCTACCAGAACCCCGACAAGGGCTTCTTTGCGCTCAGCCGCTTCGCCGACGTGCTGGAGGTGCTGCACGACTGGTCGACGTTCTCGTCGGCCCAGGGCATCACCCTCGAGGGCCTCCCGCCCGACATCCAGCCCGAGATGATCACCATGGACCCGCCCCGTCACAGCGACCTGCGGTCCATCGTGAAGCGGGCGTTCACCCCCCGGGCGGTGGCTGCACTCGAGCCCCGGGTCCACGCGATCGCCCGCGCGCTCGTCGCCGACCTCGACCCCGACGGGTTCGACCTCGTCGCCGACGTGGCCGGCCAGGTCCCCTCGGCGGTCATCGCCGAGGTGCTCGGCGTCCCGGTCTCCGACCGCCCGCTGTTCCGGGGCTGGATCGAGGTGCTCATCCGCCGCAAGCCCGACGAGCCCGAGACGATCACCGCCGCGCGGGCGGCGAGCGCCGAGCTGTCCGAGTACCTCGCCGCCCAGATCGCGGCGCGCCGCCCCGAGACCACCGACGACCTCATCGGGTTCGCCGTGCAGGTCGCCGACGAGAGCGGGGCCATGGACGACGAGGAGCTCCTCGGCTTCGTGCGCCTGCTGCTCGTCGCCGGCAACGAGACCACGATCAACCTCATCGGCAACGCGTTTCTGGAGCTGGGCCGTCATCCCGACGAGCGGGCGCGTGTCGTCGCGGATGCGACCCTCGTGGGCCCCGCGATCGAGGAGGTGCTGCGGTACTCGTCGCCGGTGCCCCAGCTCTGTCGGGTCACCACCGCCGACGTCGCGCGCCACGGGGTGACCATCCCGGCGGGCAGTCAGGTCGTGATGGTCTTCGCGGCGGCGAACCGCGACCCGCGTGAGTTCACCGACCCCGACCGCTTCGACGTGGGGCGGCGCATCGACCGCCACCTCGCCTTCGGCCACGGCATCCACCACTGCCTCGGCGCTGCGCTGGCCCGGCTCCAGGCCCGGGCGGCGGTGGAGGCGGTGATCGACCGCTTCCCCGACTACGTGCTCGCCGACGAGCCCGTGGAATGGCTGCCCTCGGGCCACGCGCGCGGCCCGGTCCGTCTCGCGGCCCGGGCCCGCTGAGCGGGGTCAGGTCACGTCGGTGAACGCCGCCAGCGCGGCGGCCGCGGCGGCCTCGGCCGCGGTCTCCATGTCGGCGGCCAGGCGACGGAGGCGGGCGGAGGCGTCGGGGTCGGCCTCCAGATAGCGACGGCGGGCCTCGGGGTCGGCGCGGCCGTCGCTGCCGGTCATGGCCCAGACTCCCTCGTCGAGGAGCCGGTCAGCCGGGCGGTCGCTGATCGCGCGGAACACCGACCAGGCGACGCCCCGGACCTCGCACGCCTCGGCCACCGCGGCGGTCTCCATGTCGAGGGCGATCACGCCGTCGGCGACGAACGCGGCCATGACGTCGGCGTCGATGCAGAAGTCGTCGGAGCTGCGCAGGATCCCGTGGCGCGGCTCCCGACCGGTGGCGGTGGGCACGTGGAGGCGTCCGGTTCCCGCGTGCAGCACCGCCGCCGGCGCGATGACGTCGCCGATCCCGAGCCCGGCGCCGATCCCCCCGGCGATCCCGAGCACGGCGACGTGGTCCACCCCGGCATCGATCACCCGGTGCGCCGCGTCGGCACCCGGCTGCATCCCGATCCCGGTCATGGTCGCCACGAAGGTGACGGTCCCGACCGTGGCCTCGAGGCACTCGGTCGGATCCGCGGGGTCGGGGCGCAGGCCGAGGCGGCGCACCAGCGGCGCGAGCTCGTGCACCATAGGAGCGAGCAGGCCGACCCGGCGGGGTTCGGAGCGGTGGGATCCGGGCACGCCGCAGTGTCGCACACCCCCGCACCCGGACCCGCCGCCGATCCACCCGTCCCTCGACCCGGTGGACGCGGCTCCCCGCGCCGAGACGGTCGGGCCGCCGGTGGGCGCCGGGGCCCGCTTGCACCGGACCCTGGCGGTCGTCGGCGTCGTCGCCCGCCACGGGCTGATCCACGCGAGCCGCCGACCGGGGCCCGCGCCCGCCGCCCGCCGGGCCCGCCGCCTGCGCCGCGTGCTCGAGGACCTCGGAGCCACCGCGGTCAAGCTCGGGCAGATCGCCTCGACCCGCCCCGACGTCCTGGGCCCCGAGTACCTCGCCGGGCAGGCCCACGCCGCGGTCCACCGCGACGGAACCCCGGTGGTGGTGAAGGTGCGCCGACCCGGGGTGGTCGCGCAGGTCGCCGTGGATCTCGACGTGCTCGGCGATCTGCGCGTGGGCGACCTCCTGCTCGAGGTGATGGGGACCATGCGCCGCAACCATCTGCGCCTCCCCGTGGACCTCGCGCTCCTCGCCGAGACGTTCGTGATGTCCGAGGGGCTCGCAGCGCGGCTCGACCCCGAGTTCCGCATGGCCCCGGCCGTGCTCGCCCACCTCGCCGCGCCTCCTCCGGACCCGTCCGCCGACCCGTCCGCCGACCCGTCCGCCGACCCGCCCG
>VGBI01000055.1 GCA_016870595.1 Actinomycetota bacterium | reverse complement strand
GACCCTGCGGACGCCGTGGCTCGGCATCTTCGGCGACGCCGACGCGTCGATCCCGGTCGACGACGTCGAGCGGCTCCGGGCGGCGCTCGGATCCGCCCCGGTGGCCACCGACGTCGTGCGCTACCCCGACGCCCCCCACGGGTTCCACTGCGACGCCCGGGCCGATCACCGGCCCGACGCCGCGGCCGACGCCTGGGCCCGCACCCTCGCCTGGTTCGACGCGCACCTCGCCTGACGCCGGAGGATCGGAGCATCGGCATGAGCTGCGGCGACCCCGCCGACCGCACCGACGGCCCGGGAACGGAGGACCGACGTCACCCGGGTGACCGCGGCGACCCCGGGCCCGCGGCGGTCGTGGCGCATGGCTGGCGGGGCTGGACCCGCTGGCCGTTGTCGGGACCGCTGGTCGTGCTGGCCGCACTGACCGTCGCGGTCGACGTCGCCACCGCGTGGGCGGACGTGGCCGCCGGCCACCTCGGCCGGGTGCCCGTGTCGCCCGCCCTGCCCCTCGGGCTCGCGCTCGCCCTCGGCGTGGGCCTCCGCCGCCTCGGCTGGGACCGGGCCAACCGGCGCGCCTGGCGGGAGTTCCTCGTGGTCGCCACCGTGGTGCTCGTCGGCGCGCTGACCCAGTACGCGGCGCGGATCGGGGGGCCCGCCGAAGCGGTCGGGCTCGTGGTCGCCGCCCTGGGCGAGGAGCTCGTCTACCGCCTCGCCGTGCTGGTCGTGGTGGGAGCGGTGGTCGCGTGGTGCGCGGGGCGCAACTGGCGCAACGCGGAGGACTGGGGTCCGGTCGCCGGCGTCGCAGCACTGCTCGCCGGCAGCCTGGTGTTCACGCTGCTCCCCGGGCACCTCGCCCAGGTGCAGGGGGTGTCCACCGTCGTTCCGTTCGCGAGCCTCGGCGTGATCCTCGGCTACGCGGTGCTGCGGACCGGGGCGCTGCTGCCGGCCGTGGCGGCCCACGCCCTCGTCAACGTCACGACGATCGCGGCGCTCACCGGCACCGCCGCACCGGGCCTGCGCACCGCGTTCGTGGCGACCGCACTCGTCGCGCTCGTCGCGTCGACGGTGGTGGCCGGCCGTCGGCTCGGCCTGCTGCGCCCGGTCCCGCCGGCGATCGACCTCCGGGCCACCGGGCCGGGGTGACCGGGACGCCCGCCCGACCGATCGGTCAGGCGGGGGCCCGGACCAGATCGGCCCACACCGCGGAGGCCGTGCGCCGACCCGAGTAGAGCGCACCCTGGGTCGACGCGGTGTCGCGGTGGTCGCCGCACACGTACACCCCGTCACCGAGGCGGACCCGGCGCTTCGGGGAGAAGCCGGGCCGCTGGTCGGGATGGGCGTGGGGGATGCAGTACGTGCGCAGGTGCTCCCACCCGTCGACGGCGCCGCCGAACCAACCGCGGAGCTGCCGACGGGCGTCGGCCTCGAGCGCCCCCGGGTCGTCGGGGACCATGCCGGGCGCGACCGCCGCGATCAGCGCGCGGCCCGGCGGCGCGTAGGAGGGGACCACGTTCGACACCACCGCCAGGTTGTTCACCGGACCCTCACGCGTGCCGTCGAGCACGATCATCCGCTCGGGCATGGGCGCCTCGTCGGCGGCGTAGTAGACGCAGGTCTCGGCCCGGGAGCCGGGGTCGGGGATGCCGAGCAGCCCGGCGGCCGCCGGGCCCTCGGTGGCCACCACGAGCGCCCGGCCACGGACGGCGCGGCCGTCGGCGAGGTGCGCCGTGGTGGCGTCGATCCGCTCGACCCGGGCCCCGAGCTCGACCACCCCGGGCGGGAGGTCGTCGGCGATCTGACGGGGGATGGCCTGGACCCCGGCGGCGGGGTGGGCGGCCGCGCCCTCGGCGAGCATGGCGAGGATCACCTCGAAGCGCCGGCTCGACACCTCGAGGTCGGGGTCGAGCTGGATCCCGGCGAACAGCGGACGCCAGAGCCGCTCGATCATCTTCTCGGAGAACCCGCGGCGGCGAAGGGCCTCGAGGGTGGTGGTGTCGGGCCGGCGCAGGAGCGAGCGGGGATCGGCCCGCAGCAGATCGACGACGAGCGCGAGCAGGCGGACGTCGTCGGCGATCGTCCCGACCGGCGCGGTCAGGGTGGCCAGGGCCCGGGTGGGATGGCGACGGGGGTCGTCGACGCGGTGGAAGCGGCCGTGCACCCGGACCACGGCCCCGGGCTCGTAGCGGCCGAGGCCGAGGGCGGCCAGGTCGAGCTGGTGGTGGAGCTCGGGGTACTGGGTGAGGACCACCTGGTAGCCGCGATCGAGCAGGAAGCCGTCGACGGCGTCGGTGCGGACCCGGCCGCCGACGTCGTCGGACGCCTCGAGCAGGGTGACGCCGAGGCCCTGGCGCGTGAGGAGCCGGGCGCAGGCGAGGCCGGCGAGCCCGCCGCCCACGACGACGACGTCGGTCCGTGTGGTCACCGCGGACAGTCTCCCACGGGACCTCCCGTCCACGCGAGCCGGGCCCCGGTCCCGCCGACCCCGCCGACCCCGCCGACCCCGACCCCGACTCCGATCCCGACCCCGTCCGGCGGGGCCGGGGCCGCTGGTAGGTTGCGCGACGCTCCCGAACAGGAACCCGCGATGGACCTTCGCCTCAGCGCCGCCGACGAGGCCTTCCGGGCCGAGGCCCGGGACTGGCTCACGACCAAGCTCGCCGGCGAGTACGCCGACATCCGGGGCCGGGGCGGGCCCGGCGACGAGCACTCGCTGTTCCCCGAGCGCCTGGCCTGGGAGCAGGAGCTGGGCCGGGCGGGCTGGGTCGGGATCTCCTGGCCGACCGAGTACGGGGGTCGGGGACTGTCCCTCGTCCAGCAGGTGATCTTCTACGAGGAGTACGCCCGGGCCGGGGGCCCGGGCCGGGTCGGCCACATCGGCGAGGGGCTGCTGGGCCCGACGGTCATCCACTACGGGACCGAGGCGCAGCGCCGGCGCTTCCTCCCGCCGATCCTGGCCGGGACCGAGGTGTGGTGCCAGGGGTACTCCGAGCCCAACGCGGGCTCCGATCTCGCCAACGTCGCGACCCGGGCCACGCTCGACGGCGACGAGTGGGTGATCGAGGGCCAGAAGGTCTGGACCTCGCTCGCGCACTCGTCCGACTGGTGCTTCGTGCTGTGCCGCACCGACCGCGACGTCGTGCCGAAGCATCGCGGCCTCACCTACCTGCTGGTGCCCATGGACCAGCCCGGCATCGAGATCCGCCCGATCGTGCAGGTGACCGGTACCTCCGAGTTCAACGAGGTGTTCTTCACCGGCGCCCGGGCGTCGGCCGACCACGTGGTGGGCGAGGTCAACGGGGGCTGGAAGGTGGCGATGGGCACGCTCGCGTTCGAGCGGGGCGCGTCGACCCTGGGGCAGCAGCTCACGTTCGAGAACGAGCTCGGCGAGGTCCTCGCCGCTGCGCGCGAGCGGGGTGCGACCCACGATCCCGTCCTCCGCCAGCGCATCACCGACATCTGGATCTCGTTAAGGATCATGCGCTACAACGCGCTGCGCTCGATGCCGTCGCTCGAGCGGGGCGACATCACCCCGCTGACCTCGACCCACAAGCTGTACTGGGCGTCGCTGCACCGGGCCATCGGTGAGCTCGCCGTCGACGTGCTCGGTCCCGACGGCCTCGTCTGCGACGCGGGGCCCTACGAGCTGAGCTTCGCCCAGCGCACGTTCCTGTTCACGCGGTCCGACACGATCTACGGGGGGTCGAACCAGGTGCAGCGCAACATCATCGGCGAGCGGGCCCTCGGGCTGCCGCCCGAGCCCAAGGTCTGACGTGCCCACGCCTCCGCCCTACCCCGCCGCAGGCCACGCCCTCCTCGAGGGGCGCGTCGTCGTCGTCACCGCGGCGGCCGGGACCGGGATCGGCTTTGCCACCGCCCAGCGGGCCGCCGAGGAAGGGGCGACCGTGGTCCTGAGCGACCACCACGAACGGCGCCTGGGGGAGGCGGCCGAGCGCCTCGCCGACCTCGTGGGCGCCCCGCCGCTCGCAGTCGTGTGCGACGTCACCGACGAGGCGGCGGTCCAGGGTCTCTTCGACGCCACGCTCGCCGCCCACGGCCGCATCGACGTGCTGGTGAACAACGCCGGTCTGGGCGGCACCGCTGCGGTCGTCGACATGACCGACGAGCAGTGGTCCACGGTGCTCGACGTCACGCTCACCGGCACCTTCCGGTGCACGCGGGCCGCGCTGTCCCGCATGATCCCCCAGGGCTCCGGGGTGATCGTCAACAACGCCTCGGTGATCGGCTGGCGGGCCCAGGTGGGCCAGGCGCACTACGCCGCGGCCAAGGCGGGGGTGATGGCGCTCACCCGCTGCTCGGCGCTCGAGGCCGCGCCCCATGGCATCCGCATCAACGCCGTGTCCCCGTCACTGGCCATGCACCCGTTCCTGGCCAAGGTGACGAGCGACGACCTGCTCGAGGAGCTGGCCGGTCGCGAGGCGTTCGGGCGTCCGGCCGAGCCGTGGGAGGTCGCCAACGTGATCGTGTTCCTCGCGAGCGACTACGCCGGCTACATGACCGGCGAGGTGGTCAGCGTCTCCAGCCAGCACCCCTGACGGGGAGGTGGGACGGGGTGGCGGGCCGGGGCCGGTCCCGGGGCCCCGGACGGGTCGCCGGGTAGGTTGGGGTCGATGGCAGCACCGCCGGCGATCCAGGTCCGCAACCTCTCAAAGACCTACGAGCTCGGGCTGAGCGGGCGCTCGGAGTCCCTGCTGAAGATCCTGGAGCGGCGGGTGCGCCACCCGGTCACCGGCCGTCGGCCGAAGCGCGAGCGCTTCGTGGCCCTCGACGACCTGTCCTTCGACGTGGCCGAGGGCGAGGCGGTCGGGGTCGTCGGCCGCAACGGCGCGGGCAAGAGCACCCTGCTCAAGATCATCAGCCGGATCACCCCGCCTTCGGCGGGCTACATCGACCTGCGGGGCAAGGTGGGGTCCCTGCTCGAGGTGGGCACCGGCTTCCACCCCGAGCTCACCGGGATCGAGAACGTCTACCTGAACGGGAACATCCTCGGGATGACCAAGGCGGCGATCGACCGTCGCATCGACGAGATCATCGCGTTCTCCGAGGTCGAGCGGTTCCTCGACACCCCGGTCAAGCGCTACAGCAGCGGCATGCGGGTCCGGCTCGCGTTCGCGGTGGCGGCCCACCTCGATCCCGACGTGCTCATCGTCGACGAGGTGCTCTCGGTCGGCGATGCCGGGTTCCAGGCCAAGTGCATCGCGAAGATGAAGTCGGTGGCCACCGAGGAGGGTCGTACCGTCCTCTACGTCACCCACAACCTCGTGACCCTCGAGCACTTCTGCCCGCGGTCGCTGCTCCTCGTCGACGGTCGGCTCGACTTCGACGGGCCGACGGTCGACACCGTGGCCCGGTACCTGGCGCAGTACCCGATCGGGGAGCGGGGCACCGAAGCCGGTGTGTTCGACCTCGGCGGCGCCGACCGCTCGGCGACGAAACTCGAACGGGTCTTCACCCGGGTGGAGTTCCGCCCCGGTGGCGCCACGGCCGGGGACGTCGTGCGGACCGGGGACCGGCTCCAGATCGTCATCGACATGGAAGGCTTCGCCGAGCTCGCCCAACCCATCCTGATCCTGGGGGTGTTCACGAACCAGAACGAGCGGGTGTTCGAGATGCGGACCGGGATGACGCCCCTGCTCTCGGCGCATGAAGGCTGTGCCCGGCAGTCGATCGTCATCGACATCCCCGAGGTGCCCCTCACCCCGAGCGAGTACTGGCTCAGCCTCCACGTCAAGGACGGACACCGGACCCTCGACGTGGTCCGCCACGCCGCCACCTTCCAGGTCGTCCCGGCCGACGTCTCGGGGAGTGGTTTCGCCTACTCGAGTGACAACGGCCACGTGATCGTGCCGTTCGAGTGGGAGGTGCGCCCGACCGACCGGGTCGCCGTGCCGTGAGCGGTGCACCCCGAGGCTCGGTGAGCCGGTGACGGCCCTGCGGACCCCGGTGGTCCTGAGTGTTTTCGACCGCCCCGACACGACCCGGGCGGTCTTCGCGGAGATCGCCGCGGCCCGGCCGGAGCGCCTGTTCGTGATCGTCGACGGGCCGCGCGACGCGGACGACGTCCCCCGGATCGAGGCGTCGCTCGAGGTCGTCGGAGAGGTCGACTGGCCCTGCGAGGTTCGGATCGACCGGTCCGAGGTGAACCTGGGTTGCCGGGTCCGCTTCCGCACCGGGATCGACCGGGTGTTCGCCGAGGTCGACGAGTTGATCTTCCTCGAGGACGACACCCTGCCCGACCCCAGCTTCTTCCGGTTCTGCACCGAGATGCTCGAGCGGTACCGCGACGACGAGCGGGTGATGATGATTACCGGGACCAACTACCTCGACCGGTGGCACGACGACGTCCAGAGCTACCACCTGGCCCGCGTCGGCGGCCAGTGGGGATGGGCGACCTGGGCCCGGGCCTGGGCGCGCTACGACGCCGAGATGGCCGGCTGGCGCGACCCGGCGGTGCGGGCGGCGGTGCGGGCCTACCTCGCCGACGACGAGGTGTACGAGTTCGAGGCCGCCCGCTTCGACGCGATGCTGGCGCGCGACGACATCCACTCCTGGGACCTGGCCTGGCTCTGCACGCGCCTCATGGAGCAGGGGACCACGGTCGTGTCGGCGGTGAACCTCATGGAGAACCTCGGGAACGCCGATGGGCGCGGCATCCCGGCCGACCATCCGATCGCCCGGCTCCGCCGTCGGTCCCTCGAGTTCCCGCTCCGACCGCCTGCGACCGACGAGCCCGACCGCGACCACGACCTCGCCCACGTCCGGCGCATGGCCGACCTCTACCGGCCGGCGGCCCCGGTCGTCCGCCCCCGGTGGCGTCGGGCGGCCGGTCGGCTCCGGCGGGCGTGGCGCACCCGGGGGGGGCGGCGCCCGCTCAGCCCGTCGTGACCTCGCCGGTGGCGGCGCCGAGGTAGGCGGGGTTCTCGCCCCCGCCGTCCACGAGGATCGCGGTGCCGCTCACGTAGCGGGCGAGGGGAGAGGCGAGGAACAGGCAGACGTCGGCGATGTCGGCGGGGTCGGCCATGCGGCCGAGGGGGATGGTGCGGCCCACCGCCGCGATGCCCGCCTCGTCGCCGTAGAAGAGGTGGGCCTGCTCGGTGCGCACGTAGCCGACCGTGACCGCGACGACCCGCACCTTGGGGGCGAACTCCACGGCCAGGGTCTCGGTCAGGTTGAGGAGGCCGGCCTTGGCCGCGCCGTACGCGGCGGTCCGGGGCGTGGCCCGGATGCCGCTGACGCTCGCGATGTTGACGATCACCCCGCCGTCGTCCTGGCCCTGCATCACCACGTTGGCCCGCTGGGCGCACGTGAACGGCGCGGTCAGATTGAGCGCGACGATCGACGCGTTGAACCGGGGGGAGGCGGTGGCGCTGTCGGCGGGGGGACCACCCCCGGCGTTGTTGACCAGCACGTCGAGACGGCCGAACCGCTCGACCGTCGCCGCCACGATCCGGTCGACGTCGTCGGGCTCGCGCACGTCACCGGCGACGAAGACGGCGCTGCGGCCGTCGGCGGAGGGCGGGTCGGTCGGCTCGGTGCGCCCGCAGACCACGACGTCGGCCCCGGCGGCGAGGAAGGTCTGGGCGATCCCCCGGCCGATGCCCCGTGACCCCCCGGTGACGAGGACGACCCGGCCGGTGAAGTCGAGGGGGTCCCTGCGAGCCACGGGGGGAGGTTACGCCTCACCCCGCCCCCGCCGCGGGGCGGCACCGGGAGGGGTGCGGGCGGCACCGGGTGGGGGACCGACGGAAGGCTACGCTCCGGGCGTGATCCGCTCCGAGGTCCGGGACCACGTCGCCGAGGTGATCCTGGACAACCCGCCGGTCAACGCCCTCCCGGTGGCGGGCTGGTTCGAGCTCGCCGACACGATCCGGCGGCTCGGGCGCGACCCCGAGGTGCGGGTCATGATCATCGCGGCGAACCCCGAGCTGCGGGCCTTCCAGGTGGGCGTCGACATCAAGGAGCTCGCCGCCGATCCGACCCACGAGTCGATGATCCGGGTCAACCGGGGCTGCTGGGAGGCCTTCGCGGCGGTCTACGACTGCGAGGTGCCGGTCATCGCCGCCCCCCACGGGCACTGCCTGGGCGGCGGGGTGGGCATCGTGGGCAACGCCGACATCGTGGTCGCCGCCGACGACCTCAGCCTGGGCCTGCCCGAGGTCGACCGCGGCGCCCTCGGTGTGGCGACGCACCTGGGTCGTCTGGTGCCGCCGCACAAGCTGCGGGCGCTCTACTACACCGGCGCGACCGTCACCGCGCAGCAGCTCCTCGAGTGGGGCTCGTGCGAGCGCGTCGTGCCCCGGGCCGAGCTGATGCACGCCGCGCGCGAGATCGCCGCGGTGATCGCGGCCAAGAGCCCGATCGTCATCCGGCGGGCGAAGGAGTCGCTCAACGCAATCGACCCGGTCGACGTCAAGCGGTCGTACCGCTTCGAGCAGGGGTTCACGTTCGAGCTCCAGCTCTGGGGCGACTCCGACGAGCTGCGTCAGGCGTTCGTCGACAAGCGCGCGGCCGACGTCGACACCACGGGGGCCCGGTGAAGCCGCGCCGCCCCGTCGTGGAGGGCTACTTCGAGGAGCGGGCCGACGGCAGCGCCGTCCTCGTCGGGGGCCGGTGTGACGCCTGTGGCGCCTACTTCTTCCCGAAGCGGTTCTCGTTCTGCCGCAACCCCGGGTGCGGCGCCCCGGATCTCGCCGACGTCGAGCTCTCCACCCGGGGGACCCTCTGGTCGTTCACCGACAACCGCTACGCACCCCCGCCGCCCTACCCGGCGGCCGAGCCGTTCGAGCCCTACGGCGTGGCGGCGGTCGCGCTCGAGGCCGAGCAGATGGTCGTGCTCGGTCAGCTCGCCCGCGGCACCGACGTCGCCGCCCTCCACGCCGGCCAGGCGATGGAGCTCTGCGCCGAGGACCTCTACGAGACCGACGACGCGGTGGTGCGCGTCTGGAAGTGGCGGATCGCATGAGCGAGGTGGTCGTCCTCGGTGCGGGGATGCACCCGTGGGGCAAGTGGGGGCGCAACTTCGTGGAGTACGGCGTGGTCGCGGCCCGTGCCGCGCTCGCCGATGCCGGACTCGGGTGGGGCGACGTCGGCTTCCTGGCCGCGGGCAACACGATGCGCAACGGCTACCCCGGCTACGTGTCGGGCTCCACGTTCGCTCAGTCCCTGGGGTGGCAGGGCACCCGGGTGTCGTCGTCGTTCGCGGCGTGCGCATCCGGTGCGGTCGCCATCGACTCGGCCCGGGCCCAGATCCAGGCCGGCCGCTGTGACGTTGCGCTGGTGGTGGGCGCCGACACCGCGCCGAAGGGCTTCTTCGGCCCCCTCCCCGGGGTGCGGCCCGAGGACCCCGACTGGATCCGGTTCCACGTGCTCGGGGCCACCAACCCTACCTACTTCGCCCTCTACGCCCGCCGCCGGATGGAGGCCTACGGCGCCACCACCGACGACTTCGCCGCGGTGAAGATCAAGAACAGCCGCCACGGCCTCGAGAACCCCAATGCCCGCTACCGCAAGGAGTTCGGTGCGGCCGAGATCGCCGAGTCGCCGGTGGTGGCCGATCCGTTGCGTCTCGTCGACATCTGCGCCACCTCCGACGGTGCCGCCGCGCTGGTGCTGGCCAGCGCCGAGTACGCGGCGCGGCGGGCCGACCGCGACCGCCACGTCCGCATCGCGGCGATCTCGACCGTGACGCCGCGCTATCCCAACACCTACCTCGACATGCCCGACATCGCGACCGACTCGGCCGTCGGCGCGGCGTTGCCCGAGCGGTCGTTCCGCGACTCCATCGCGCACGCAGCGTACGAGGAGGCCGGACTCGGTCCCGGCGACCTGTCGCTGGCCGAGGTCTACGACCTGTCCACCGCGCTCGAGCTCGACTGGTACGAGAACATCGGCCTGTGCGGCGAGGGTGAGGCCGAGGCGCTGCTGCGCTCGGGTGCGACCACGCTCGGGGGCCGGGTCCCGGTCAACCCGAGCGGCGGGCTCGCCTGCTTCGGCGAGGCGATCCCGGCCCAGGCCATCGCCCAGGTCGTGGAGCTCACGACCCAGCTGCGGGGCGAGGCGGGCGCCCGCCAGGTCGACGGAGCCCGGGTGGGGCTGTCCATCAACCAGGGGTTGTTCGGTCACGGCTCCTGCGTGATCGCGACCCGGTGACCGAGGAGCCAGCCGTGCCCGACAAGCGCATGACCGAGGCGGAGGTGGTCGCCGAGCTGCGCAACGGCATGACCATCGGGATCGCGGGTTGGGGGTCGCGGCGCAAGCCGATGTCGATCGTGCGCGAGATCCTGCGCTCCGATCTCGAGGACCTCACCGTCGTGGCCTACGGCGGCCCCGAGATCGGGCTGCTGTGCGCGAGTGGGCAGCTGCGCAAGGCCGTGTACGGCTTCGTGTCGCTCGACTCCATCCCGCTCGAGCCGCACTTCCGCAACGCCCGCCAGCAGGGCACGATCGAGGCGACCGAGCTCGACGAGGGGATGCTGCAGTGGGGCCTGCGGGCGGCGGCGATGCGAGTCGACTTCCTGCCCTGCCGGGCCGGGCTGGGCTCCGCGGTCGCCGACAACAACCCGGGGTTCGCCACGGTGCGCTCGCCCTACGGCGACGACGAGTACCTGGCCATGCGGGCCCTGCGCCTCGACGTCGCCCTGCTGCACGCCAACCGGGCCGACGCCCGGGGCAACGCCCAGTACCTCGGGCCCGACTGGTACTTCGACGACCTCTTCGCGATGGCGGCCGACCGCACCTTCGTGTCGTGTGAGCGCATCGTGGCGCCCGGTGAGTTCCTCGCCGAGGGGCCCGAGTCCACGATCCGGATCAACCGCATGTACACGAGCGGAGTGGTGGAGGCGCCCTTCGGCGCGCACTTCACGCACTGCATGCCCGACTACCCTCGCGACGAGCAGGTGCAGAAGGAGTACGCCGACTCGGCCAAGAGCCCCGAGGCGTGGGCCGCGTTCCGGGCCAAGTACATCGACATCCCCGAGGTCGACTACCGCCGGATGATCGGAGTGGGCCGATGAGCGCCGATGCGACCCTGAGCGAGATCTGCGCGGTGGCCTGCGCCGAGGCCTGGCGGGGCAGCGGCGAGGTGCTGGCCAGTCCGATCGGCACCATCCCGACCATCGGTGCCCGGCTCGCGGCGCTCACCTTCGAGCCCGACCTCGTCTACGGCGACGGCGATGCGGTGGCCCTCGCCGAGCCCCTGCCGGTCGGCGCTCCCGCCGACGCCCCCAAGGTGGTCGAGTCGTGGCTGCCGTTCGGGAAGATGTTCGACATCGTGTGGTCGGGCAAGCGTCACGTGATGATGGGTGCGACCCAGATCGACCGCTACGGGAACCAGAACATCGCCTGCATCGGCCCCTGGGCGCAGCCCAAGGCCCAGCTGCTCGGCGTGCGGGGCGCACCCGGCAACACCGTCAACCACCCGACGAGCTACTGGGTGCCCGCTCACGGCCCGCGTGTGTTCGTCGCGACGGTCGACTGCGTGTCGGGGGTCGGGTACGACCGCGCCGCGGCGGCCGGATCCACTGCGAGCCGCTTCCACCACGTGCACCACGTGGTGTCGAACAAGGGTGTGTTCGACTTCGAGACCCCTGACCACTCGATGCGGATCCGATCGCTGCACCCGGGCGTGACCGTGGAGGAGGTCCAGGACCTCACCGGCTTCCCGCTCGTCGCGCCCGCCGACGTCCCGACCACCCGGGCGCCCACCGCCGAGGAGCTCCGCCTGATCCGTGAGGTGCTCGACCCGGCGGGGGCCCGCACGGCCGAGGTCCCCGACCCGTGACCGACCGCCCGGCGCTGCACCCGGCGCTGCGGACCCCGTTGCTCGACCTGGTCGGGGTCGACTACCCGATCGTCCAGACCGGCATGGGCTGGGTGGCCGGACCCCGCCTGGTGTCGGCCACCGCCAAGGCCGGGGCGCTCGGGATCCTGGCCGGCGCGACGATGACCGGTCCCGAGTTCGAGGCCGCGATCCGCGAGGTCAAGGCCCGCACCGACCGGCCCTTCGGCGTGAACCTGCGCGGCGATCAACCCGACGCGTTCGACCGGGCCGACGTGATGATCGCCGAGGGGGTTCGGGTCGCGAGCTTCGCCCAGGCGCCGTCGGCGCCCCTGATCACCAAGCTCCGGGAGGCGGGCCTCGTGGTCATGCCCACGGTGGGGGCACGCCGCCACGCCGAGAAGGTCGCGGCGATCGGCGTCGACGCGGTCATCACCCAGGGGGGCGAGGGCGGCGGCCACACCGGCTCGGTGCCCACCAGCCTGCTGCTCCCCGAGGTGACCGCCGCGGTCGACGTGCCCGTGGTGGGCGCCGGTGGCTTCTTCGACGGGCGGGGTCTCGTCGCCGCCCTCGCCTACGGTGCGGCCGGGGTCGCGATGGGCACCCGGTTCCTGCTCACCCAGGAGTCCACCGTGCCCGAGGCGGTGAAGGCCGCCTACCTCGAGGCGCCGGTCACCGGCACCGTGGTGACCCGCCACATCGACGGGTACCCGCAGCGGGTCATCCGCACGAAGTTCGTCGACCACCTCGAGGGCACGGGCCGGCTCATGGCCTACCCGCGGGCGGCCTGGAACGCCTGGCGGTTCCGCTCGCTCACCGGGACCTCGGTACGCGACCTGCTCACCGAGGGCAAGGCCATGCACGACGCCCAGGGTCTGGCCTGGCACCAGGTCGCCCTCGCCGCCAACGCGCCCATGCTGACGAAGGCCACGCTGGTCGACGGTGACGTCGACGTGGGGATCCTGCCCACCGGGCAGGTCGTCGGTGTGATCGACGAGCTGCCCACGGTCGACGAGCTGGTGCAGCGGATCATCGCCGAGGCGACCGCCGTGCTGATCCGTCTGGGCGCGTGACCGACGGCCCGATCGGTGGCGGTACCGACCCGGGCTGGGGTGCGGTCGCCGATGCGTTCGCCCGCAACTTCACCGACCATGGCGATGTGGGGGCTGCGTGTGCCGTGGTCGTGGGCGGGCGCACGGTCGTGGATCTGTGGGGCGGCGCCGCCGACGGGGGCGCCGGTCGCGCCTGGACGGCCGACACCCTCGCGATCACGTTCTCCACCACCAAGGGGGTGACCGCCGTCGTGTGCAACCGGCTGATCGAGCAGGGCCGACTCGATCCCGACGCGCCGGTCGCGCGGTACTGGCCCGAGTTCGCCGCCAACGGCAAGGACGGGATCACCGTCGCCGACGTGCTCGCGCACCGGGCCGGGCTCGCCGACTGCACGGCCGACCTCACCCTGGCCCAGATCTGCGCCGTGGCCCCGGTGGTCGACGCGCTCGCGGCCCAGGCCCCGAACTGGGAGCCGGGCACCGCACACGGCTACCACGCCCGGACCTACGGCTGGCTGACGGGTGAGATCGTGCGCCGGGTCACGGGCGGGTCGCTCGGTGGCTGGTTCGCCACCGAGCTGGCCGCGCCGCTCGGGCTGGACTTCCACATCGGCCTGCCCGCGGCCTGTGAGCCCCGGGTGGCCCGACTGCACCCGCCGGTGGCCGACGCCGAGCTCCAGCGGCTGATCGACGCCGCGATGGCCGACCCCGACACGCTGATGGGCCGGGTCATGAGCGGGCCGGCGGGCCGGTTTCGCTACGACGACATGTGGAACACCCGGGCCCTGCACGCCACCGAGATGCCGTCGTCGAACGGGATCGGCGACGCCCGGTCGCTGGCCCGCCTCTACGCCGCCTGCCTCGGACCGGTCGACGGGTTCCGGGCCCTCGACGACGCCACCGTCGACCGGGCCACCGAGATCCGGTCGCAGGGCACCGACCGGGTCCTCGGGATGCCGACCGCGTTCGGCCTCGGGTTCACCGGTCCGGCCATGCTGCCGCCCGGGGTGGGGCCCCGGTCCTTCGGGCACGCCGGGGCGGGTGGGTCACTCGGGTTCGCCGACCGCGACGCCGGGTTCGGCTTCGGCTACGTGATGAACCAGATGCAGCTCGGCATGACCGGCGACGCCCGCACGGAGACGCTGGTCCGGGCCGTCTACTCGGCGCTCGGCTGAGGCGGGGTCCGGCGGCGGCGCACCGGGACCGGGGCCGGGGTGCGCCGGGGCTCGGCGACCACGGCGACCGCGGTGGCGACGACGGCGACGACCATGCTGAGGAGTGCCCAACCCATGGGGTGCCTCTCGGGTGTTCGGGG
Organism: Actinomycetota bacterium; assembly: GCA_016870595.1. GTDB lineage: Bacteria > Actinomycetota > Acidimicrobiia > IMCC26256 > PALSA-555 > CAIUKV01. The sequence continues at coordinate 3,805 of VGBI01000055.1, read as the reverse complement.
ACGGGAACGGCCGGGGGAGCCGCTCCGTCCATCGAACCACCCGGGTGTGACACCCATTCCTCCGGGGCCCCGAGCGCTCGACGCGGCCGCTCGGGCGAACCGGTGCGGGATAGGCTTCGATCGCTCGACATCGACGTGCGAAGTCGTGCGCAACGGGTGATCGGTGGCCCGATCGGGCCGTCGCACTGACGGGTGAGGAGTCCGGATGAGTCAGGACGACCAGTCGGCCGCAGGGGGTCCGCCGGAGCCGGTGCCGCCCCCGTGGCCGCCGGGCCCGCCGGCGAGTGCGCCGGGTCCACCGCCGCCCGCGCCACCCGGTCCGGTCCCGCCGGCGGGATATCCGGGGTATCCCGGGTATCCGGGGTATCCGGCGTATCCGGCGTATCCCGGATACCCCGGAGCGCAGCCGTCGGGGAAGCGGATCGGCGCCGGGATCTGCGGGATCCTCCTGGGCGCCTTCGGGGTGCACAAGTTCATCCTGGGCTACACGTCGGCGGCGGTCATCATGCTGCTGGTCTCGCTCATCGGCGGGATCCTCACGTGTGGTGTGGCCACCATCGTGATGAGCATCATCGGCCTGATCGAGGGAATCATCTACCTCACGAAGAGCGACGCCGAGTTCGACGCGACCTACGTGTACGCCAAGCGCGAGTGGTTCTGAGCGCCCAGCACCGGGTGCTCCGGCACGCCGGCGCCGGTCGTCGTGAGGCGCCGGCGGTCATCGCCCCGCCGGGGGGCTAGCTCCCGGTGAACTCGGGCGGGCGGTTCTCCATGAGCGACTTCACGCCCTCGTAGCGGTCGGTGGTGTTCGTGACGAGGGCGGTGGCGTCGGCCTCCTCGTAGAACATCGTCTCCATGCTGTTGGTCAGCGACCGGCGGTACATCTGCTTGGAGATCCCGAGGCTGCGGGTGGGCCCGGCCGCGATGCGGGCGGCCAGCTCGCCGGCGACCGCCTCGACCTGGTCCTCGGGCACGAGGCGGTTCACGCAGCCCCACTCGGTCAGGGTCTCGGAGGTGATGGTGTCGGAGAGCAGCATCGCCTCGTTGAGCCGGTGGAACGACAGGACCCGGGGCATGAAGAACGGGTCGCCGGCGTGGGGGACCATGCCCCGGCGGGCGAACACGTGTGTCCAGCGGGCGCCCTCGGCGGCCACGACGAGGTCGGCGAGGAGCGCCATCATCCAGCCCATCCCTGCGGTGGTGCCGTTCACCGCGCTGACGACCGGCGTCGCCATCTCCCAGTAGGTCCGGGTCAGCTGCTGGAAGGGCCGCACCGCCCGTCGGTAGTCCATCTGCGACGGCGGCCGGTCGACGGCGCTGCGCGACCGCGACCCGTCGGAGCCCCCGGACCCACCCGAGGGCATGAGGTCCCCGCCGGTGCAGAACGTTCGCTCGTACCCGGTGAGCACCATGCAGCGGATCTCGGGGTCGTCGTCGACGTCGAGGAACGTCTGCTCGAGCTCCTGGCGCATCACCATGTTGATGCCGTTGCGGGCCTCGGGCCGGTGCATGCGGACCCAGAGGACCGCGCCGTCGCGCTCGAGGATGAGGGTCTCGGGATTCTCGATCATGGGCCGGACACTATCGGCCCGGTTGCTCCCGTCCCGGGCCGGGGCCTTCCCGGGGAATTGTCCGGAGCCTCCCGAGCAGGGGTAGCGTCGCGCGTGCATGGACCTGCGCTTCACCGAGGCCGAGACGGCGTTCCGGGCCGAGTGCCGGGCCTGGCTCGAGGCCAACGTGCCCCACGGACTGCCGTCGGGTGACACCCGGGAGGGCTTCGCCCGCCACCTCGACTGGGAGCGGGCGCTCTTCGACGCCGGCTGGGCCGTGGTGTCGTGGCCCGAGGAGTACGGCGGTCGGGGCGCGTCGCCGATGGAGTGGCTGGTCTTCGAGGAGGAGTACTACCGGGCGGGCGGCCCGCAGCGGGTCACCCAGAACGGGATCTTCCTCCTCGCCCCGACCGTGTTCGAGTTCGGGACCCCGGCGCAGAAGGACCACATCCTGCCCCGCATGGCCCGCGGCGACGACCTGTGGTGCCAGGGATGGTCGGAGCCGGGGGCGGGCAGCGACCTCGCTGGCATCCAGAGCCGCGCCGCGCGCGACGGCGACGGCTGGCGCCTCTCGGGCCAGAAGACCTGGACGACCCGCGGCGCGTTCTGCACGCACCTCTTCGGCCTGTTCCGCAGCGACCCCGAGGCCGAGCGTCACCGGGGCCTGACCTACTTCCTCGTGCCCCTCGACGCCGACGGCGTCACCGTGCGCGGGTTCGGTCGCCTCGACGGCGACGAGGGCTTCGCCGAGGTGTTCCTCGACGACGTGCTCGTGCCCGACACCGCCGTGCTCGGGGGCGTGGACCAGGGCTGGTCGGTGGCCATGGCCACCGCGAGCGTCGAGCGCGGCCTCACCCTGCGCAGCCCGGGTCGGTTCATGGCCGCGGCCGACCGCCTCACCGCGCTCTACCGGGACCGTGCCGCCGAGGCCGACGCCGCCGACCCCACGCTGCGGGACCGGGTGGTCCGGGCCTGGATCGACGCCGAGGCCTACCGGTGGCAGACCTTCGCGACCGTGACCCGCCTCACCGAGGGCGAGAGCGTCGGCTCGGAGCCGTCGATGACCAAGGTGTTCTGGTCGGAGCTCGACGTGCGCATCCACGAAGCCGCCCTCGGCCTGCTCGGTCCGCACGCCGAGCTCGGCGACAACCCGTGGATGAAGGGCTACCAGTTCGCGCTGTCGGGCCCGATCTACGCGGGCACCAACGAGATCCAGCGCAACGTCATCGCCGAACGCGTGCTCGGACTCCCGCGGCGCTGACGGGGGCACACGGTGCGCTTCGCCTTCACCGACGACCAGCTCGCCTTCCGCGACGCCGTGCGCGACCTCCTCGCGAACGAGTGCCCGCCGGCGGTGGTGCGGGCGGCCTGGGAGAACGCCGACGGCCGCAGCGGTGCCGCGTGGGGCGCACTCGCCGAGATGGGGGTGCTCGGTGCCGCTGCACCCGAGTCGGCCGGCGGCCTCGGCCTGTCGATGCTCGACCTGGTGCTCATCACCGAGGAGACCGGGTACGCGGCCCTGCCCGAGCCGTTCGTGGAGCACGCGGTGGTGGCGGTGCCCGCCCTGCCCGATCCGGCGGCCGCGATCGCCGGGACCGAGGTCGTCAGCGCTGCGCTCGGCGGCGCCCCGGTCGCGCCCTACGCCGCCGCGGCCGACGCCGTGCTCACCGAGGAGGACGACGCCCTGGTGCTCGTGCCCCGGGCCGACCTGCGGGTGGAGCCCGAGCCCGGCGTCGACGGGTCGCGGCGTCCGGGTTGGATCTCGTGGGACGCTGCGGTCACCGTCGGCGACGCCGGCGCACGCGCCGCCGCCCTCGACCGGGGCGCGCTCGGTGCGGCCGCGCAGCTCGTGGGGCTCACCCGGCGCATGCTCGACCTCACCGTCGCCTACGTGCAGGACCGCAACCAGTTCGGAGCGCCCATCGGCAGCTTCCAGGCGGTCAAGCACCGCCTGGCCGACGCCCGCACCGCGCTCGAGTTCGCCCGGCCGCTGGTGTACCGGGCTGCGTGGTCGGTGTCGGTCGACGACCCCGACGCGCCCGTCCACGTGTCGATGGCCAAGGCCCTCGCCGCCGACGCCGCCACCCTCACCGCCCAGCAGACGCTCTGGTGCCACGGCGCCATGGGCTACTCGTTCGAGTACGACCTGCACCTGTTCATGAAGCGGACCTGGGTCCTGGCCGCGGCCTGGGGCGACGCCGCCGCGCACCGGGCCCGGGTCGGCTGCGCCGTCCTGTGATCTGCTCGCCTCGATC
>VGBI01000054.1 GCA_016870595.1 Actinomycetota bacterium | reverse complement strand
CCGGCACGCACCGCTGTACGACCCGGTCTGGCGGGCGTGCGAGGAGCGCGACGTCGTGGTCAATGCCCACACGGGCAGCCACACCCCCGACTACGGCGACCACCCGGCGTCGCTGTCGCTGTGGCTGATGGAGGCGTCCTGGTTCTCCCACCGGCCGCTGTGGACGTTCATCATGAGCGGGATCTTCGACCGGTTCCCGGACCTGCGGCTGGTGCTCGCCGAGCAGGGCAGCAACTGGATCCGCCAGGCCCTCGCGACCATGGACGGCTTCTACCCCCAGATCGCGGGCGGCAACATCGGCGAGCTGCGCTTCGCGCAGCCCCAGCTGCTCGAGAAGATGCCGAGCGAGTACTGGGCCTCCAACTGCGCGGTGGCCGCCAGCTTCCTGCACCGCGACGACTGCATGCGCCGGGCCCACATCGGCACCGACCACATCATGTGGGGCAGCGACTACCCGCACCTCGAGGGCACGGCGCCGTTCTCGAAGGAGGCGATCCAGTTGACCTTCGCCGGGGTGTCCCGCGATGAGGTCGCGGCCATGCTCGGCGGCAACGCCGCCACGATCTACGGCTTCGACCTCGACCGGCTCGCTCCCCTCGCCGCGGCGTGCGGCCCCGAGGTCGCGGCGGTCGACGCCGGCCTCGACGCCGTCCCGGCCGGGGCGCAGAGCCTCGCCTTCCGGCCCAGCGTCGTCCGCAACGTCTGAGCCCCCCACCCGCGCCGGGAGCACCGGCGCCGTCAGGACGGATCAGGCGGGCATGGCCAGGCCGCCGTCGATGACGAGGGTCTGGCCCGTGCAGTAGCGGGCGTCGTCGGAGGCGAAGAACACTGCGGCGCCGGCGAGGTCCTCGGGCTCGAGTCGCTCCTTCATCGCGGTCATGCCCGTCATCCCGGCCAGGAACGGCTCGGGGACGACCTTCTTCGTCGCCTCGGTCATGGTGATGCCTGGTGCGATGCAGTTCACGGTGATGCCGTACTGCCCCAGCTGCGCGGCCATGAACTTGGTGAGCCCGACGATCCCCCACTTGGTGATCGAGTAGCTGAAGTTCCCGAGGCCGGTGAAGTCCATGGGCGGGAACATGTACGAGTACGCCGCTCCCGACGACTGGTTCACGATGCGCCCCCAGCGCTGGGCCACCATCACCGGCGCGACCGCCCGGCTCATGAGCCAGGTCCCGTGCTGGTTCACCGAGCAGACCTTCAGGAGGTACTCGTAGCTGGCGTCGGTGTTGTCGATGTCGTGGTAGAGCGCCGCGTTGTTGACCAGGACGTCGACCGTGCCGAACCGGGCGACCGCGGCGTCGACGCAGGCCTGGGCCGAGGCGGGGTCGGCGATGTCGGTGCGGACGAACTCGGCCTCCCCGGCCCCGGCCAGCGCGGCCATGGCCGCCGCGCCCCGCTCCTCGGCCAGCTCGGCCACCACGACCTTCGCCCCCTCGGCGAGGAACCGCTGCGCGTAGGCGAGGCCGATCCCCTGCCCGGCGCCGGTGACGATGGCGACCTTGCCCTCGAGCCGCCCGGCCACGTCAGGCCTTCCGCCGGTGGATCAGGTTGAAGCGCTCGGTCACCACCGGGTCGCCCGCGGCGTCGCGCCACAGCGTCTCGGTCACGACGAAGACCATGATCGAGCCCTTGGCCTCCTTCTCGTAGACGTCGGCGATCACACTCGTGCCGTCGAGGACGTCGCCGGCCACGATCGGCCGGTGGTACACGAACTCCTGCTCGCCGTGCAGCACGAGACCGCCGTGCTCGCGCATGAGACCACCGATGATCGCGAAGCCCGGGTGGCTGCCGCCGGTGGGGTCGGGCGGCTGGTCGTCGGGCCAGGCGCCCGGGTGCCCCATCACGAACGAGTAGGTCGGCGGGGCGGGGATGCCGGCGAACCCGGCGCCGGCCGCGACCGCGGCGTCGTGGTACACGGGGTTGTCGTCCTTGAGGGCAGTGGCGAAGAACTCCACCGGACCCCGCTCGACGTGCACGCGCCGGGCGCCCGCCGGCTTGCCGATGATGCTGGTGTCGACCGCCACGGGTCCTCCTGGATCGCTCTGGTTCGCTCTGGTTCGCTCGGGTTCGATTCCCCTGCCGGCGTGCGCCGGACCTCGGGCACCGGCCATTTGACCGGCCCGTCGGTGCCCGCACTAGGTTGACGCGCACGTCAGGAACCGACGTTCCGCAGTCTCTTGTCCCGGAGGTACCACGCGCAAATGGGCATGCTCGACGGCAAGGTCGCCATCGTCACCGGAGCAGGTCGGGGGGTGGGGCGCGGCGAGGCGGTGGCCCTGGCCGCCCACGGCGCCAAGGTGGTGGTCAACGACCTCGGCGCCTCCGTCGTGGGCGAGGGCGCCGACCTGAGCCCGGCCCAGGAGGTCGTGGAGGTCATCCGCAGCCGGGGTGGCGAGGCCGTGGTGAACGGCGACGACGTCAGCGACTTCGAGGGCGCCCGCCGCATCGTGCAGAGCGCGATCGACGCCTTCGGCGCCCTCGATGTGCTGGTCAACAACGCCGGCATCCTGCGCGACCGGATGATCTTCTCGATGTCCGAGGAGGAGTTCGACTCGGTGATCCGGGTCCACCTCAAGGGCACCTTCAACACCATGCGCCACGCCTCTGAGTACTGGCGGACCGAGTCCAAGGAGGGCCGCCAGCCCCGGGCCTCGATCATCAACACCGTCTCGAGCGCCGGGCTCCAGGGGCAGGCCAGCCAGGCCAACTACGGCGCGGCCAAGGCCGGCATCGCCGCGATGACGATCATCGCCAGCCTCGAGCTCGTCCGCTACGGCGTGCGGGCCAACTGCATCGGCCCGGGCGGCTTCACCCGCATGGTCGGGGCGGCCAAGCAGGACGTCGTGGTCCGCCACCCCGACGAGTACGAGACCTTCGACCGGATGAACCCGGGCAACTCCGCCCCGGGCGTGGTGTGGCTGGCCTCCGACGACTCCATCCCGGTCACCGGCCAGGTGCTGCGCGTCGTGGGCAACTCGCTCGCGGTCTACAAGCCGTGGGAGCTGGGCCAGCAGTTCCAGTCGACCGACCGCGAGGGCAACCCCACCCAGTGGGACCCGGCCGAGATCGGCCCGACGCTGCACAAGTTCGTGTTCAACACGATCAACCCGGGCATCGCCCGGCTCGGCATCGGCTGACCGGGCCGCCGCCCCGGACCCGCCCGCTCCGACCCTCCGCCCCCGACCCTCCGCCCCCGATCCGAGGAGCCGATCATGGCGACGCGCGACTACGAGACGGTGACCTACGAGGAGCGCAACGGCGTCGCGTGGATCACCCTCAACCGCCCCGAGCGGCTCAATGCGTTCAACCACCTGATGCAGAAGGAGATGCGCGACATCTGGCGCAGCCTCCGCTTCAACGAGGACGTCCGCTGCGCGGTGCTCACCGGCGCCGGCGAGAAGGCGTTCTGCACGGGGATCGACCGCATGGAGCAGATGGGCGGCGCGTCGACCGAGGACAGCGACTACACCATCGTCGGCTCGCACGGGGGCACCCCGTTCCACTTCAACGACCCCGGCGACAACCTCGGGCCGAAGAGCTGCGACCTCTGGAAGCCGGTGATCGCGGCGGTGAACGGGATGGCCTGCGGCGGGGCCTTCTACATGCTCGGCGAGGTCGAGTTCATCATCGCCGCCGAGCACGCCACCTTCTTCGACCCCCACGTCACCTACGGGATGACCGCGTCGTTCGAGCCGATCCACATGGCCGGCATCACCCCGTTCGGCGAGATCATGCGGATGTCGCTCATGGGCAACTACGAGCGGCTCACCGCCCAGCGGGCCCACCAGATCGGGATGGTCAGCGAGGTGGTGCCCGGCGACCGGCTCCTCGACGCCGCCGCCTTCTGCGCCGAGGCCATCGCCGCGCAGCCCAAGCTCGCGATCGAGGGCACGGTCCGGGCCATCTGGGGCGCCCGGGAGTTCGGCAGCCGGGCCGCCGTGCGGCTCGGGTACGCCTACGTCGGGCTCGGCACCAGCCAGGACTCCATCGCCGAGGGCCAGCAGCTGTTCGAGTCGGGCACGCGCATCCAGTGGCGGCCCCGCTGAGCCCCGAACCCCGGCGCGTCGCCATCGTCGGCGCGGCGCTCTCCGACTGTGGCCGCGTCGACGACAAGACCGTCTTCGAGCTCCATTACCAGGCCGCGAGCCGGGCCGTCGCCGACGCGGGGCTGACCAAGGCCGACATCGACGGGTTCGGGTCGTGCGGCACCGGGATGAACCCGCCGATCGAGGTCGCCGAGTACTGCGGGCTCCGACCCGACTGGGTCGACAGCACCAGCGTGGGCGGCAGCTCCTGGCAGTTCATGGTCGAGCACGCGGTCGCCGCCATCCAGGCCGGGCACGTCGAGACCGTGCTGCTCGTCTACGGCTCCACCACGCGGGCCGACCTCAAGAAGCGCCGGCGCACCTCCAACATCGGCTTCGCGGCCCGGGGCCCGTTCCAGTTCGACATGCCCTTCGGGCACACGATCATCTCCAAGTACGCCATGGCCACCCGGCGCCACATGATCGAGTTCGGCACCACCATCGAGCAGTTGGCCGAGGTCGCGGTGAGCACCCGCTTCAACGCCTCGCACAACCCCGAGGCCTACTACCGCGACCCCATCACCATCGCCGACGTCCAGGCCAGCCGCATGATCGCCGACCCGTTCACCAAGCTCCACTGCTGCATCCGCTCCGACGGTGGTGGTGCGATCGTGCTCACGTCCGAGGAACGCGCCCGCGACCTCGCCAAGACCCCGATCCTCGTGCTCGGCACCGGTGAGGCGACCTCGCACACCACGATGAGCGAGTGGGAGGACGTCACCGAGTCCCCCGCCTACCGGTCGGGGCGCCAGGCCTTCGAACGGTCCGGGGTCACCCCCGCCGACATCGACTGCTGCCAGTTCTACGACGCCTTCACCGGCAGCGTGGTGCTGACCATGGAGGCGCTCGGGTTCTGCGCCAAGGGCGAAGGCGGGCCGTTCGTCGCCGACGGGAAGCTCCGCCTCGGCGGGGCGCTGCCCACCAACACCGACGGCGGTGGGCTCTCGGCCTGTCATCCGGGCATGCGGGGGATGTTCCTGCTCGTGGAGGCGGTGCGCCAGCTGCGCCACGAGGCCGAGGGGCGTCAGGTCCCCGACGCCGAGCTCTGCGCGGTCAACGGGACGGGAGGCTGGTTCTCGGCCACCGGCACCGTCATCCTCGGCCGGGGCTGAGGCGCCGACCGCTCAGGCCGGGGTGGGCCCCGGAGCCCCGAAGAAGCCCCGGTGGACGATCTGGGCCACCGTGTCGAGCACGACATCGTCGTCGCCGGCCAAGCGCTGCGACGCCACGACGTAGCTGAAGCGCTCGATCATGGCCATGAGCGCAGTGGCCGCGACCTCGTCGTCGGCGACCGCACCGACCGTGCGCATCCGGTCGGTGAGCACCGATCGGATGGCTGCGAACGCGTGCAGCCCGAGGCGGTCGACCTCCGGATCGCCGACCTGACCCTCCATCCAGGCCCGGATCACCGGCCCGTAGCGCTCGTAGACGGCGAGGAAGTCGGCGAGGAACGCGCGCAGGGCGCCGAAGCCCGCCGGGCCCGCGTCGATGGGCCCGATCGCGCCCGAGAGGGTCTCGAGCCGTGCCGCGCAGTCCACGGCCAGGGCCCGCAGCAGGTCCTCCTTGTTCGCGAAGTACAGGTAGAAGGTGCCGTGGGAGGTGCGGGCCACGCGCACCACGTCGTCGACCCGGGTCGCGTGGTAGCCCCGCTCGGCGAACACGGCGAGCCCGGCGTCGAGGAGCCGCTGCATGGTCCGGCGCCCCTGGGCCCGCAGCTCGCGCCGGCGGCCGGGTGCGCCGGTGGTGGGCCCGGAGCCGTCCGGCGCTGATGTGTACGCTTCGGCCACGTCGGGAGTCTTCCTGGTCCTGATCCTGATCCTGGTCCGGGTCCTGGTCCTGGTCCGGCCAGCGCCCGGACCCGTCCCACGACCGAGCCGCCCGCCGAGCCGATCCCGCCCCGGAGCCCGGATGATTCCCGAGACCCTACGCGAAGCCACTCGCCGGTTCGGCGACTCCCCCGCCTTCGTGGCCCCGGCAGGCTGGGAGATCACCTACACCGAGCTCGACCGGGTCTCGGACGAGGCCGCCGCCGGGCTGGTGGCCCGGGGGGTCGGCCCGGGCGACCTGGTCGCCCTGGTCCTGCCGCCGGGGATCGAGTACCTGGTCTCCTACCTCGCCACCGCCAAGGTCGGGGCCATCACCGCCGGGGTCAACGACCGCCTGGCCGGACCCGAGCGGGCGGCCATCCTCGACCTGGCCGGGCCCGCCCTGGTGCTCGCCGGTCCCGGCCTCGCCGGCGGCGACCACCGCATCGAGGAGCACACGCCGGCGGGTGCCCTCGACGAGCTCCTCCCCGGCCTGCGCATCCCCGGGGCGACCCCACCCCCGCTCGCGCCCGACCCCGGCCGCGACGCGGCAATCGTCTTCACCTCGGGGACCACCGGCACCCCGAAGGGCGCCGTCTACACCAACCGCCAGCTGGCCTTCATCACCGACACCGACGTCGGCGACGCGTGGGGCACCGGGGGCCGCACCTACAACGGCACGTCGGCGGCCACCCTCGCGTTCATGACCAAGCTGCCCGGGAACCTCCGGCGCGGCGGCTGCGCGTTCCTGCTCGAGCGGTGGTCGGCGAGCCGGGCCCTCGCCCTGATCGCGTCGGAGCGGATGACCTCGGTCGGCGGGGTGCCGACCCAGCTCGCGCTCATGCTGCGCGAGCCCGACTTCGACACCCACGACCTCTCGTCGGTCCGGGCCATCGTCGTCGGCGGCGCCCCGATCACCCCCGGTCTCGCCGAGGAGGCCCGGGCCCGCTTCGGCGCCCCGCTCGCGTCCCGCTACTCGTGCACCGAGGCCGGGATCGGGCTCGGGACCGCGCTCGACGACCCCGAGGAGGACGCCGTCGTGAGCGTGGGCCGCCCCCTGCCCGGGGTCGAGCTCGCCGTGCTCGACGAGGACGACCGTCCCGTGCCCGCCGGCGAGGTCGGCGCGGTCTGCCTGCGCTCCCTCGCGGCCATGGCCCGGTACTGGAACGACCCCGAGGGGACCCGGGCCGCGTTCACGGCCGGCGGCCACATCCGCACCGGCGACCTCGGCTGGGTCGACGACCGCGGGCGGCTGCGCCTCGTCGGGCGCCACAAGGAGATGTACGTCCGGGGCGGGTACAACGTGTACCCGGTCGAGGTCGAGGCCGTGCTGTCCACCAACCCGGCCGTGGCCGGCGTGGCGATCGCGACCCGACCGGACCCGGTGATGGGTGAGGTCGGGGTCGCCTGCGTGGTCCCCCGCGACCCGGGCGCACCCCCGTCGCTCGAGGACCTCCGGGCCTTCGCCGCCGACCGGCTCGCCCGGCACAAGCTCCCCGAGGCGCTCGTGGTGGTGGAGGCGCTGCCCCTGACCGCGGCCCAGAAGGTCGACCGCCGGGCCCTCGCCGCGCTCGTCGACCCCGACCGGGGTGGGTGACACCGCCGTCAGGAGCGTCGGGTAGGGTCACCCCCGATGGAACTCGACTTCACCGAAGACCAGGAAGAGCTGCGCGACGGCGTCCGGACCATGCTGGCCGGCGAGTGCCCCATGACCTTCGTGCGGGCCGTCGTCGAGGACGCCGCCCCCGTCGCGCCCCTTTGGGCGCAGATGGTCGAGCTGGGCTGGCCCGCCCTGACCGTGCCCGAGGAGTTCGGCGGGCTCGGCCTCGGCGCGGTCGAGCTGGCGATCGTCGCCGAGGAGATGGGACGGGTCGTGGCGCCCGGGCCGCTGCTGCCGACCATCGCCGGCTTCGTCCCCGTGGTCCGCGCCCTCGGGACCACCGACCAGCAGGCCCGTTTCCTGGGCGGGGTCGCCGAGGGTGCGGTGACCGGCACCCTGGCCCTGCACGAGCCCGGCCACGGCATCGGTCTCCACGCCTTCGCGACCACCGCGACCGAGACCGGCGCCGGCGTGCGGCTCGAGGGGGTCAAGGAGTACGTGCTCGAGGCCCCGGCCGCCACCGACATCGCCGTCGTCGCCCACCTCGCCGGCGGTGACCCCGATGCGCTCGCCGTGTGCGTGGTCCCGGCCGCCGACGCCCGGATCGAGCCGATCGCCGGCTTCGACGCCACCCGCAGCCTCGCCCGGGTCGTCCTCGACGGGATCGAGATCCCCGCCGACCGCGTGCTCGGCACCCCGGGGACCCTGACCACGGTCGGACTCGAGCGCGCGCTCCACGAGGCGATCACCGCCACCGCGGCCGAGAGCGTCGGGGTCAGCCAGGCCGTCTTCGACATCACCCTCGACTACGCGAAGCAGCGTGAGCAGTTCGGCGTGCCCATCGGCTCGTTCCAGGCGGTCAAGCACAAGTTCGCCGACCTGATCGTCGCGCTCGAGAAGGCCCGGGCCTCGTCGTACTTCGCCGCCCTCACGATCGCCGAGGACGACGACCGTCGGGCCGTCGCCGCCTCGGCGGCCAAGGTCGCCGCCGCCGACTGCGAGCGCCTCATGAGCAAGGACGGCATCCAGCTCCACGGGGGCATCGGCTACACGTGGGAGCACGACATGCACCTCTACGTGCGCCGCAACAAGGCGTGCTCGCTCCTGTTCGGCACCCCGGCCGAGCACCGCGAGCGCATCGCCCGCCACCTCGGCCTGTAGCTCCGCCCGGTCGCTCCGTCGCCCACCGCATCGACCCGGGTGGCACCGGGAGGACCCGGCCTCGCCACGCGCCCTCGAGCGACATGCCACCACGCGAACGGGCGCCCCCGGAGGGGCGCCCGTCGGTGTGCACGTTCCGAGGCGGTGGCTACGGAGCGCCGAAGGCCAGGATCCAGACCACGTACCACACCACCACCAGCACCAGGCCGGTGATGATCGCGTTCTTGTGGTTGTCGTAGATGACCCGGGGGCCACCGGTCCCGGTGCCACCCAGCAGGCCGAGGGCGTTGCACTCGAGCACGAGCAACAGCACGATCGTGATGGCCCAGTAGAGGGCCCGCTCCCCACCCGACGCCTCGCCGATCAGGCCCCAGCTGGTGAAGAAATGGCTGGTGCCCACCATGAAGAACAGCATGGTGAAGGAGAAGATCGCGTTCTGCCGCGAGGCCATGAGCGCCTTGCGCCCCGCCGCCGCGGCGGCCGGGTCGGCCTCGCCGCCGGCGAGCACGTTGCGGGCGTTGGCGATGACCTTCTTCTGGTTCGGCCAGATCACCAGCCACACGTTGGCGAACATGGTCAGCGCCAGCAGGATCCCGGTCGAGATGCTGATCCCGGCGTAGGTGCGCCAGTAGTCGCTCGCGAACAGCAGTGACCCACCACCGCCGTCCCTCTGGGCCAGCAGGATCAGGATCCCGGTGACCAGCGTGGCGACCGCGGCCCACCGGAACCACCACAGCGCCCGCGACGCGAGCTTGTCGGTGGCCTGGTTGCGGGCCCCGGCGTCGAGCTCGGCGAACGCCGGCACCTGCACGAAGTTGAAGTAGTACAGGAGGCCGATCCACACGATGCCCACGAGCACGTGGGCCCAGCGCCACAGGAACTCGAGCCCGTTGGGCACGCCCCGCTCGAAGATGATCAGGATGTCTGCGGCCAGCGCGTCCACGCTTCCCCTTCCGACGACCGGACGAACCGCTGCAACTTACCACCGGGCCCGCGCACCGGGCGGGACCGGTGGGACCGGTCACGGGCCCGTGACGCGGTGTCCCCCGGCCCCGTGCGCGCCCGCCTCACCCTCGCCACCCTCGTCGTCCTCGCCAGCACCACGCTCTTCGGCGCCGCCCGGGTCCGGGCGCCGATCGGGTGGTCGGACCTCGACCGCTGGCTCGCCCGGACGAGCCCCGAGGCGGCGACCCTGGCGGTGGCCCGCCTCGCGCTGCTCGGGTGCGCCGCCTGGCTCCTCGTCGTCACGGTCCTCGCCGTGGCCGCCGGCTGCGTCGGGGCCCGCCCCGGGGGCCGGGCGCTGCACCGGATCGCCGCCGGGGTCGCCCCCGCGGTCCTGCGGGTCCTGGTCGCCTCGGCGCTCACCCCTGGGGCCGCCTCGGCGCTCACCCCTGGGGCCGCCACGGCGCTCACCCCTGGGGCCGCCACGGCCCTGAGCCCTGGGGCCGCCACGGCCCTGAGCCCACGGGCCGCCACGGCCCTGAGCCCACGGGCCGCCACGGCCCTCACCCCGGGGGTCGCCACCACCGGCGTCGCGGTCGCGGTCCGGACCGGGCTCACGCCGCTCGGGGCCCACGACCCGGTGCCCCCGCTCGGCACCCCCACCGCGGTGCCGCCCCTCGCCCCCGTCCGCTCGGGGCGGACCACCGCACCCGGGACCCCGGCGACCGTCCCGGCGCCACCTTCGGCCCCGACCCCTCCCACCCCTCCGACCGCTCCCACCGCTCCGGCCGCCCGACCGTCTGCCCCACCGGTCACTGCACCCGTCACTGCACCCGTCGCCGCGCCGACGACCACGCCGATCCCGGCGCCGGTCGCCCCACCGGTCCCGGCGGTCGTGGACCCGTCCGGCACGCACCGGGTCGCACCCGGGGAGCACCTGTGGGGCATCGCCGCCGCGGTGGTCCGGGCCCGCACCGGGGGCGACGACCTGGTCGTGATCGACCGCTACTGGCGGGCGCTGTGCGCGGCCAACGCCGACCGGATCGCGTCCGGCGACGTCGACCGCATTCACCCCGGCGAGGACCTGCTCCTGCCCCCGGGGCCCTGAGGGCCGGGGGCCGGCGGCTCACGGATCCCGGGGCAGGCCGAGCACCCGCTCGGCGATGATGTTGCGCTGGATCTCGCTGGTCCCCCCGGCGATGGTCAGGTTCCGATTGAACAGGAACGCCCGGCTCCACGACGCGGCCGCACCGTCGGCCACCGCCCCCTCGGTGCCGGCGAGGTGCAGGCCCACCTCGGTGATCTTCTGGTCCTGGAGCACCCCGAGGAGCTTGCGAACGGCCGCCTCCGACCCGCTGGGGTCGGCGCCCGAGAGCGCGGCCAGGGTCAGGCGGAAGCCCAGGCACGCGAGCGCGTGCGCCGAGGCCACCAGACCACCGACCTCGTCGAGGACCCGCGGGTCGGCGTCGAGCCCGTCGGCGGTGACGAGCTGCAGCACCTGCTCGAGGTGGTGCCCGAGGGTCTGGCCGCCGCCCATGAACACCCGCTCGTTGGCCAGCGTGGTCCGGGCCGCGCGCCAGCCGTCGTGCTCGGCCCCGACCAGGCAGTCGTCGGGGACGAACACGTCGTCGAAGAAGACCTCGTTGAAGAAGGCGTCGCCGGTGAGCTCGCGCAGGGGCCGGATGTCGATCCCCGGCGAGCGCATGTCGAGCATGAAGCAGCTGATGCCGTCGTGCTTGGGCGCGTCGGGGTTGGTGCGGGCGAGCAGGATGCCCCAGTCCGCTTCGCGGGCCATCGACGTCCAGACTTTCTGGCCGGTGACCATCCACCCGCCCTCGACCCGGGTCGCCCGGGTCGCCAGCGCGGCGAGGTCGGAGCCCGCACCCGGCTCGCTGAACAGCTGGCACCAGGTGATCTCGCCGGTGAAGGTCGGCGGGATCCACCGCTGCTGCTGAGCCTCGGTGCCGTACATGATGAGCGGCGGGAGCGCCCACGCCCCGATGACGATGGAGGGTCGGCGGACCTTCGCGGCCCGGAACTCCTGCTCGATCACCACCTGCTCCACCGCCCGGGCCCCCCGCCCCCACGGGGTGGGCCAGGTGGGCATGAGGTAGCCCGCCTCGGCGATGCGGCGTCGCTGGGCGTCGGGGTCGAGCGCACCGACCTCGTCGAGGAACGCCCGCACCTCGGCGCGCACGGCGTCGGCGTCGGGGCCGAGCTCCACCGAGAGCGGTCGGCGATCCCCGGCCAGGGCTCGGCGGGCGGCGCGGGCTCGCCACTCCGTGGGCTCACCGACGACCGCGCGCAGCGTCATGGCCCGGCGCAGGTACACGTGCGCGTCGTGCTCCCAGGTGAAGCCGATGCCGCCGAGCACCTGGATGCAGTCCTTGGCGTTGTCGAACGCAGCGTCGAGCGCGAGCGCAAGCGCCGACGCGGCGGCGAGCGTCCGCGTGGCGGGGTCGGTGACCGCCCGTGCTGCGTCCCACGCCGCGGCGCGCGCGAGCTCGACCCGGCCGAGCATGTCGGCGCACTTGTGCTTGACGCCCTGGAACTGCCCGATCGGGCGGCCGAACTGCACGCGGTCCTTGGCGTACGCGGCAGCGGTGTCGATGCACCACTGCGCAGTGCCGACCAGGTCGGCCGCCGCGAGCACGGCGGTCAGATCGGCCACGAGGACGTCGTCGACGCCGACGAGCACCCGTCCGGCGGGGATCTCGGTCGCGACGGTCACCTCGGCGACCCGGCGGGTCGGGTCGAGCGTGGCCAGCTCGGTCACGGTCACGCCCGGGCCCACGTCGAGCACGACCCACGCCGGGCCGTCGGCCGTGGCCACGCCGGCGAGCACGTGGTCGGCGAGGTGGGCCCCGAGCACGGGACGGGCCGTCCCCTCGACCCGGAGGCCGTCGGCCGTGGCGGTGGCCCGCAGGTCGGACCCGACCGGGGCCACCGCAGCGACGACCGTCCCCCCGGCGAGCCCGGGCAGGAGCCGGACCGCCTCGGGGTGGTCGGCCACCGCCGTGAGCACCGCCGTGGCCAGCGCGGACGGGAGCAGCGGCCCCGGCGCGGCGGCGTGGGCGAGCTCCTCGAGCACCACGACGAGCTCGGGGATGCCGTAGCCCGAGCCGCCGAGCGCCTCGGGCACATGCAGGCCGAGCCAGCCCTGGTCGGCCAGACCGGCCCAGAACTCGGGGCGGTCCTCGCGCGGGGCGTCGAGCAGGGCCCGGGCGACGGACGGGGGGCAGTGGCGCTGCACCCAGCCGCGAACGGCCTCGTGCAGGGCGTGGTGGTCCTCGGAGATCCCGATCGGCATGGCGCGAACCTAGCGGCGCGGGCGCCCGGCCCGAGCGGTCGCGGCCCGAGCGGTCGCGGCGTGCGCCGGGAGCGACGCGTGCACCCGTGGTGCGGCGGACGGCGGGGCGTCAGTCGCGGTGGATCGTGATGGCCTTGGTCGGGCAGCCGTCGGCGGCGAGCACGACCCGGTCCTCGGGCGCCGCGGCCGGGTCGAGAACCACGGCCACGCCGTCGTCGTCGATGTCGAAGACCCCGGGGGCCCAGAACTGGCAATTCCCCGAGCCCATGCAGAGCTCCCGGTCGACGGTGATGCGCAGGGTCACGCCCGCCAGCCTAGGGCACGGTGGCGGCGGCGCCCGGCGACCGCTCAGGTCGACCGCTCAGGTCGACAGCTCGACGAAGCGCTCGTAGCGCTCCGCCATCGCGTCGACCCAGACTGCGTCGGGCTCAACCGTGGTCCCGGCCCGGGCCCAGCGGCGACCCTCGGTCATCGCGGTCGGCGCCTCGAGCCCGGCCGCGATGCGGGCGAGCCACGCCGACCCGAGCGCGCCGCCCTCGGGCACGGCCACGCACTCCACAGGGAGCCCGGTGGCGTCGGCGAGGGCCTGGCACCACTCGGGCACCCGGATCCCGCCGCCGGTCGCCACGATGCGCCGGGGCCGGACCCCGCCGTGGGTGCGGGCCGCGTCGAGGATCCGCCGGGTGACGAAGCCCGAGGCCTCGTAGGCGGCCCGGCGGACGGCGGCACCGTCGTGGGTCAGGTCGAGGTCGGCGAGCACCGCCCGGCGGTCGGGGTCGTGCAGCGGCGCCCGCTCCCCGCGGGGGTACGGCGCCCACACCGGGACCCGGTCGGGCCGGACCTCGCCCCCCACCGGATCGCCGATCATCCGACGGGCCCAGTCGCAGAAGAGCCCACCGGCGTTGCTCGGGCCTCCCACCAGGAACTTGCCCGCAGCGGTGTGCGGGATCGTCCAGTAGCCCGGCGCCTCGGCGGGCGTCGGGCTGACCGCCCAGACGATGAGGGTGGTCCCGAGGATCACGAGCACGTCGCCGTCGTGGTCGGCACCGGCCACGAGCTGCTCGGCGAAGGCGTCGATGCACCCCGAAGCGAGCGCGGGGCCGTCGCCGTCGACCCGGCCGCACTCCCACCCGGTCGGCACGAGGCGGGGGAACTGCTCGACCCGGGCACCGATCTCCTCCACCAGGGCGGCGTCCCACCCGGTGAAGTCGAACAGGGGTGCGGCAGTGGCGGCGGTGGAGGTGTCGAGCGCGGCCGTGCCGCACAGGGCGTGGTTCGCCACCGCCTGGGCCGGCCAGAGCCCCGTCGCCCCCGGCGCCTCCTCCAACAGCCAGCGGGCGAAGTTGCGCAGCTCGCCGGTCTCGGCCGGGCTCCCCGTGGACTGCCCGGGGGCGCGCCCCCGCTCGTCGCCGTAGAGCAGGCCCACGGTGAGCGGCTGCCCGGCGGCGTCGACCGCGGCGAGCGACGGGACCATCGCGGCGACGCTGACCCCCTGGATCCGGTCGCGGGGGACCTCGGCCTCGATCGCCGCCAGCGCGGCGCGCGGGCCCTGGCGCCAGGCGACGTCGACGTCGTGCTCGAAGCGACCCGGGCTCGGCACCCGGAACGGGTGCGCGACCCGGGCCCGTGCGACGACGGTGCCGTCGTCGGTCGCGGCGATCGCCTTGACCGAGGACGTGCCGATGTCGATGCCGACGGTGACGGGTGCGGCCGCACCCGGATCGGTGGTCATGACGGTTGCGCTCCCTCGTGCGTCACGGGCTCAGTCGCCCTCGGCCCCGGGGTGGGCGACCCCGGTTCCGACGATGCCCAGCACGGCATCGTGCAGGTGTCCGTTGGTGGTCACGGCGTTGCCGCCGTCGGCCCGGCGGACGCCGGCGCGGTCGGTCACCCGCCCGCCGGCCTCCTCCACGATCGGGACGAGGGCGGCCACGTCCCAGACGGCGAGCACCGGCTCGAACATCACATCGGCCACGCCCTCGGCCACGAGCACGTGACCCCAGAAGTCGCCGAACCCGCGTCGGTCCCACACCCGCTGCGTGAGCGCGGCGAACTCGGGGCCGGCGTCGAAGAACTCGTACGACAGGCAGTCGGCGTGGCACAGCAGGGCGTCCTCGAGCGCGGTCACGCCCGAGACCCCGATCGGCTCGCCGTTCGCGAACGCGCCGCCGCCCCGGGTCGCCCACCACCGGCGGCCGAGCGCCGGGGCCGAGACCATCCCGAGGACGAGGTCCCCCTCGACCTCGAGGGCGAGCAGGGTGGCCCACGGCGGCGCGCCGCGCAGGAACGACTTCGTGCCGTCGATCGGATCGACGATCCAGCGGCGGTCGCCCGACCCGGTGGCGCCGAACTCCTCGCCGACGACCCCGTCGTCGGGCCGGGCCCGGGCCAGCATCGCCCGCACCGTCTCCTCGACCGCGTGGTCGGCCTCGGTGACCGGGGTCCGGTCGGGCTTGGTCTGCACCGCGAGGTCACGCGCCCGGAACCGGGCCGTGGTGATCGCGTCGGCGGCGTCGGCGAGCGCGACCGCGAGCTCGAGGTCGGCGGCGAGGTCGGGGGACGGGGACACGGGACGGTCGCGGCTCAGCCGCGGACCTCGATCACGGTCGCCGAGCCCATGCCGCCCCCGGCGCACATCGACGCCACCCCGATGCCGCCACCCCGGCGCCGCAGCTCGTGGACCAGGGTGATGACCATGCGGGCACCGGTCGCGCCGACCGGGTGCCCGAGGCCGATGCCGCTGCCGTTCACGTTGACGATCTCGTGGGGCAGGCCGAGGATCCGGCTGCTGGCCACGGCCATCGATGCGAAGGCCTCGTTGATCTCGGCCAACGCGACGTCGGCGGTCGTGAGCCCGGCCCGCTCCAGCGCCTTGGGCACGGCCACGGTCGGCCCGAGCCCGGTCTCGGCGGGCGGCACCCCGGCCGAGGCCCACGAGCGCACCACCGCGAGCGGCTCGATGCCGTGTGCCGCCGCGAACCCGGCGTCGCAGAGCACGAGGGCGCCGGCGGCGTCGTTGAGGCCCGACGCGTTGCCGGCGGTGATCGAGAAGCCGGGGATCTCGGGGTGCAGTGGCGCCAGCGCGGCGAGTCGCTCGGGCGTGGTGTCGCGCCGGGGGTGCTCGTCGACGTCGAAGACGCGGGTCTCGCCCTTGCCGACCTTGACCTCCACCCCGAAGATCTCGTCGCGGAACCGGCCCTCGTCGGTTGCGGCGATGGCCCGCCGGTGGGAGTGGTACGCCCACTCGTCCTGCTCCTCGCGGGTGATCCCGCACTGAACGGCGGTGTTCCACCCGACCGTGATCGACATGTCGCGGTTGGGGGCGTCGGGCGTCTCGCGGTGGCTGGGCGACAGCCAGGGCTCCACCCCGCTGTAGGCGCCCTTGAGCTTGCGGAACACCTGCGGCGAGCGGGTGATGCTCTCGGTGCCCCCCGCGATCACCACGCGGTCCATGCCGGCCATGATCCCGGCGGCCGCAGTCTGGACCGAGGCCAGGCTGGTGGCGCAGTGCCGGTTGTGGGCGAGCCCGGGGACGTGGGTGAGCCCGAGCTCGAGGGCCACGTAGCGGGCGATGTCGCCCCCACCCTGGAGCACCTCGCCGAGGACGATGTCGTCGACCTCCTCGGCCGGGATGCCCGAGCGCTTCAGGGCCTCACCCACCGCGAACTGGGCCAGGTCGAAGGCGTCGTGGTCGGTGAGGGAGCCCCGGCGGGCGGTGGCCACGGCGGTGCGGGTGGCGGCGACGATGACGGCTTCGCCCACGACGGGCCTCCTCGGTGCGGCGGGATGCGGGGACCGGCGGGCCCGGGCCCGGGGCGCAGCGTAGCGAGCCCCGCGACCGGGTACCCGGGACCGGCGGGGCCCCGGGCGCGGCGGGGCCCGGGCGCGGCGGGGCCCGGGCGCGGCGACTAGGTTGCGGGCACCGGCCGCACGAACCGTGGACCGCACGAGCAGGGGGATCCCGTGGCGCTGACCGAGCTGAAGGGCCAGAACACCGGCACGACCAGGGTCGTGGTCGAGCGCGGACCCGTCCGGGTGTTCGCCGGGGCGCTCCTCGACGACGACCCCGTCTACCGCCAGGACGAGCCCGGTGGGCCGGTGCCCCCGACCTTCCCCTTCGTGATGCCGTTCTGGGGCTCGCTCGGCACCGGCGGCGCCGCCGGCCTCCCCGTCGAGAAGCTGCGGGGTCCCGGCCGGGCCATCCTCCACGGGGAGCAGGAGTTCGTCTTCACCCGCATGCCCCGGGTCGGCGACGTGCTCGACGGCACCACCACCATCACCGACGTGTACGAGAAGGAGCGCTCGAACGGCGGGAAGATGGAGTTCTACGTCTCCGAGACCGACTGGCGTGACGCCGCCACCGGCGAGCCGGTCGTGAAGTCGGTCTTCACGATGATCGTCAACGTGCGCCCGCCCAAGCAGGATTGAGCGGCACCCCGATCGCGCCCGCCGTCGCGCCGGACGACGCCCCCCGGGGCGAGACCGTCCGACACCCGTTCGGCAACTACCGCCGCCGGATCCGCCTCGTCAACCTCGACGACCGGACCACGGTGGCCGGCCTCGAGGACGACTTCCACCACTTCATCGTGACCCTGCACCACGACGGTGCCGCGGTCGTGCGCTTCGCGACCGAGGCCACCCGGTGGCCGTGGACGACCTGCCCCGACGCCGGCGCCCGCCTCGCCGAGCTCGTCGGGATGCCGCTCTCGCCCCGCTGTCTCGCCGTCGGCGAGGTGACCAATCCCCGGCTCCAGTGCACCCACCAGTTCGACCTCGCCGGGCTGGCCGTCGCCCACGCCACCCGGGCCGAGGTCGTCCGCCAGTACGACGTCACGGTGCCGTTCGGGGCGCAGTCCGGCGGGCCGGTGCCCGTCCAACTCCGGCGCGACGGCGAGGCGCTGCTCACCTGGACGCTCGACGGGCACGCCTGCGTCGACCCCGAGCCGTACGCGAGCGCGCCGTGGCGGGGCGGCTTCCTCAAGTGGGTCGGCGAGGCCCTCGACCCCGACGCCGCCGAGGCCGCCGCCGTGCTCCGGCGGGCCTGCGACATCAGCCTCGGACGCGGCGCCGACCTCGAGCGCTACCCCCGCGCCGACCAGCTCGCGATGGGGCCGAGCGGCGTCTGCTACACGTTCCAGCCCGAGGTCGCCGCGGTGAGCCTCCGCCAGGTCGGCACGATCCGGGACTGGGACGGCTGCGTCGACGAGATGCTCGCCGACGGCCCCACTCCCCCGTCGCCGTCGCCGTCGCCATCGCCGTCGCCGTCGCCGTCGCCGTGACCCGCCGCGCCACCCCGACCCGGGCCC